>DCBC01000118.1:0-14427 GCA_002313335.1 Porticoccaceae bacterium UBA1117 | reverse complement strand
CCGGGTCTTGCATCGCATGGCGGTATTGTCGCTCTTGCAGAAATCCATGAAGGCTATGCCGTGCTTGAATTCGGTGGCGGTTGCCAAGGTTGTTCAGCAGTTGATTTGACCTTAAGAAGAGGGCTTAGAGAAAACGTTGATGGAAAAGATTCTGAAGCTTTTAGGGGTCAAGGATGTTACCGATCACAGCGATATGAGTAATGGTCATGTGTAGGGTATATCTTAGAGATAAAAAAACCCGCGTTAAAGGCGGGTTTTTTTGTTCTCCCTCAATAGCGACAAAGCTCTGTCAGCTAGCCTATAAGTCTCACCGGAACAGCTTGTGGCTCAACACTTAGGTCTACCGAAGGTGGCACAAAGTCGGTTAGATTAATGCCCTGAACGGCGGCTTTGTACTCTTCGATGGTCGGGATACGGCCCAAGATACTAGACAGAACAACCATTGGCGTAGAGGCCAGCAGTGACTCACCTTTCTTCTCGTTAGTATCTTCAACCACACGGCCTTGGAACAAGCGAGTAGAGGTAGCCAGTACCGTATCGCCTTTAGCCGCCTTCTCTTGATTACCCATACACAGGTTACACCCCGGGCGCTCTAAGTACATAATGTTCTGGTACTGCGTGCGAGCGGCGCCTTTAGGATCCGCATCGTCAAATTCGAAGCCGGCGTATTTTTGTAGCAGTTCCCAGTCGCCTTCGGCCTTCAACTCATCAACGATGTTGTAAGTGGGTGGCGCAATTATCAGCGGTACTTTGAAGATGATCTCGCCTTGAGTTTCAAGGTTGCGCAACATCTGAGCGATGATCTGCATGTCGCCTTTGTGCACCATACAAGAACCGACAAAGCCCAGATCAATGGTTTTGTTGCCGCCGTAGTATGACACTGGACGAATAGTATCGTGGGTATAGCGCTTAGAGGCGTCTTCGTTATTTACGTCCGGGTCAGCAATCATTGGCTCGTCGATTTGGTCCAGATCAACCACCACTTCTGCGAAGTACTTGGCATTGTTATCTGGAGCCAGAGCAGGGTTCTCTCCCGACTGGATTTCAGCGATACGCTTGTCAGCCAGATCAATAAGGCCTTGCAGCATATTCACGTGGTTTTCCATGCCCTTGTCGATCATGATCTGGATACGGCTCTTAGCCAGTTCCAGCGACTTGACCAGGGTTTCATCGTTAGAGATACAGATAGAGGCTTTTGCCTTCATCTCTGCAGTCCAGTCGGTGAATGTAAAAGCTTGGTCAGCCAGTAGGGTGCCGATCTGTACTTCGATGATACGACTCTGGAACACATTCTCGCCGTTGAACTGCTTGAGCATCTGCGCCTGAGTGGCGTGCACCACATCGCGGAAGTCCATGTGGTTTTTCATGTCGCCCTTAAAGGTAACCTTCACAGACTCAGGAATCGGCATAGCTGATTCACCGGTAGCTAGTGCGACAGCTACGGTGCCCGAATCTGCGCCGAAAGCAACGCCCTTAGACATACGGGTGTGTGAGTCACCACCGATGATGATGGCACGGTCGTCCACGGTGATGTCGTTCAACACTTTGTGGATTACGTCGGTCATAGGGTGGTAAGCGCCCTTAGGGTCGCGCGCGGTGATCAGACCGAAATTATTCATGAACGACATCAGCTTAGGAATGTTGGCTTTTGCTTTGCTGTCCCAAACAGACGCGGTGTGACAGCCAGACTGATAAGCACCGTCAACACTTGGCGAGATCACAGAAGCGGCCATGGCTTCCAGTTCCTGACAAGTCATAGGGCCAGTGGTGTCTTGAGAGCCGACGATGTTCACTTTAACGCGAACATCAGAACCGGCGTGCAGCGGGGTATTAGACGCTACGCCCAGAGCGTTCCTGTTGAAGATCTTTTCAACAGCGGTCAGGCCTTGGGCCTCAATAGAAATTTCTTTCGATGGTGCGTAAACCAGAGCGGGTTTAACCCCTAAAACATCAGCTGCAATAGTTTGCAGCTTCTTACCGAAGACAACAGCGTAAGAACCGCTAGCCTTCATGAATTCAACCTTTTGCGGTGTGAACGCAGAAGAAACGTCCGCCAGCTCTGTGTCGCCGTTATAGAGTTTGTGCTCTTTGGTGTTAATAGTAAGTACAGTACCGGTAGCCACTGAGTAAGCCTCCTCCAGCACGGCATCGTCATTATCGTCAAAAACGGTATTGCCTTTGGCGTCTACTTTTTTAACCCAGTTTTTCAGATCGAGACCGATGCCGCCGGTAACATCAACAGTGGTCAAAAAGATCGGAGAGATCCCGTTGGTACCGGCAACAACTGGAGCGATGTTGATGAACGGCACGTATGGGCTGGCTTGCTTGCCGGCCCAAAGGGCAACGTTGTTTACGCCGGACATACGTGAAGAGCCCACTCCCATGGTACCTTTCTCAGCGATTAGCATCACTTTGGCGTTCGGGTGTTTCTTCTGCAGCTCAACGATTTCCTGCTGGGCTTCGGGGGTCACCATACATTGGCCATGCAGTTCACGGTCGGCACGTGAGTGCGCTTGATTACCTGGAGACAGCAAGTCAGTAGAGATATCGCCTTCGCCGGCGATATAAGTTACGATCTCAATGGTCTCGTCAATTTCTGGCAGTTTGGTAAAGAACTCGGCCTGTGCGTAGCTCTCTAGGATCTCTTTAGCGATGGCGTTGCCGGCTTTAAAAGCGGCGGTTAGGCGATCGGTATCGGCTTCGTACAAAAATACTTGAGTTTTCAGGACATCAGCGGCTGGTTTGGCAACGATGGCATCGTCAGACAGAGCAAGATTGAGCAGAACTTCAATAGAGGGGCCGCCTTTCATGTGCGAGAGCAGTTCGAAGGCAAATTCTGCTGTGATCTCTGCAACGACAGATTCACCCAAAATGATTTCTTTCAGAAATTTTGCTTTTACCCCAGCCGCGCTGGTTGTGCCTGGTAGCGCATTGTAAATGAAGAAATTTAGGGAATCTTCACGTCGCTCATTCCCGGTATCTTTAATTTGTGCAATAATCTCTGCCAGCAAATCAGCACCGTCAATTGGCTTTGGATTTAATCCCAGGTCCTTTTTACGGGTAGCGATTTCGTCCATATACTCTGAATATAAGCTCATTCAAATCTCTCACGGTAGACAATAATTATTGATTACTCATCTCAGGCCATTTTTTCATTTATCTGGAAAATCTAGGCCATAGGAGGCTCTTATTTTAGGTTCAAATTGTACGTTATTCGGTAGTTTATTTACAGGCTTAAAGTATATACCCGTTATTAGTCTTAATTGTTCCGAGGCCAATTAGCCACACCAAACTCCGGCATTTTAAATAGATAAAACCTTATGGCCAGGTAACGCCTAAAAGCTAGCCGCTGAGGCTAAATTGGTTGCCAAAAGGTAGTAGAAAAGTCTACCTTAGACTTAATTACTGGGAGGTAAAAAAATTACATACTGTTATCGAGCATAAAAATGTTCAATTGAAGTGTATTGGGTTACCAAATCAATATTTTAAGGTTAAAGTCTGCCATTGGAGGCTCTTTAGACTCACAGTTAAGGGATTTAAAAAAGACGAAGTAAAAAACTTCAGTCGAGTAAGTGTTTGATGATGGCGAATTTGTATGAATAAAAGCAAAAGACTTTTAAAGATTAATAGTAGGCTCGGTCAGCTGGAGAGCATGGTTGTGCAGTCGTACTCGGTAATTTGGGACTGTTGCTGTGACCATGGGCTACTTGGGATGTCCTTGCTAAAAAGAAAGCGTGCTGGCGAAGTCATTTTTGTAGATGTTATTGCTAAGCAGATGGAAAAATTAGAAAAGACACTGACTCAAAGTTGCCCTCGGGATGAGTATAGTTGGCGAGTTTACTGTGAGGATCTAAAAAACATTGTTGTACCTAACCGCGACTCTCAATTATTTATTATCGCGGGTGTAGGCTCTCACCAGGCGATTGATTTCATCAACAGTTTGTGCGCTTCAACACCCAGTGCCTCTTTGGACTTTTTAATTTGTTCCGTTCATGGAAACTATTCAGTAAGAGAATCATTGATTAAAAAAGGCTTTAAGTTAAAGGGTGAACGAATTATTTTCGAAAACAATAGGTTCTATGAAGGTATTTATGTATCCAAAAGTGCAGGTGAAAAAATTGTTAATACCGGCAGTATTATGTGGGATTGGTCAGATCCAGACCATCAGGAGTACTGGCAAAGGGTCGTAGGCCATTATCGGCAAAAAGCAAAAACTGACCCCATACAGTGTCAACCCATTGTTCAGAGTTATGAGACACTGTTGACCTCAATTAGCAATTTTTAGCGGTGATTTACACCCATAGAAGACAGATAAAATCGATAAATAGCTTTGATTTGCACTTAAGTATTAGCGTTCGGTTCAAAAGATGGAGATCAAATTGACAGCGCGACAGCCTAATTAACAGTATGGTTGTTTTTATAGGCTGCAAGTAAGTGTTACATAATCTTTAACCATTACTATAAGAAAATAATTTATGACGGATATTCAACATATTGAGGCATTTTTACCATGCCGCACTCCAGATAAGTGGCTAGAAAATGCACTAAATAACCAGACGATTATGTTGGTAGATCATGCAAATTGCGAGAAAAAAGCCGCTAGCACAGCACTTAATTTAATCTATCGATACACCGATAACTTTGAGTTATTGAATAAAATGTCACGTTTGGTAAGAGAAGAGATGCGACACTTTGAGCAAGTGATCAAGATCATGAAACACCGTAATATCCCCTACCAACACATCTCTGCATCTAGGTATGCAGCTGGCTTGCGTGAAGTGGTCCGCAAAGATGACCCCGGGCGTTTGGTTGATGTCTTGATTGTAGGTGCGTTTATTGAGGCTCGCTCATGTGAGCGATTTGCCAAAATCGCACCCCATTTAGACAATGAACTAAAAGAGTTTTATCTATCGCTACTAAAATCCGAAGCGCGTCATTATCAAGACTATCTGGCGTTAGCCACAAAAGCGGCCGGCAATGAATCTATTGAACAGCGCATTGCCGTAATAGCTATGTGCGAGCAGAAACTTATACAAGAGCCTGATTCTGAATTCCGCTTCCACTCTGGTCCTGTAGGCTAAAAAACGGCTCAAACTACACATCAAATAGTAGGTTAAAGGATTAAAGATGAAAGTAAAAAGTTGGTCTATTGTCGTAGGCGGTTGTATAAGCGTTGTGGTAATTTTGGGCCTCTTTAAATACAACCAGATCCAAGCGGCCATTGCCTTTGGTGCTTCTTTTCCTGAGCCTATGGAATCAGTCGAGTTGGCTATTGCCAAACCAGTAGAGTGGCAGAAAACTGTAACGGCAACAGGAGAAGTGGTCGCAAAAAGCTCAGTTGATTTGAGTAATGAGTTGCCTGGGCGTATCGAGAAAGTTGGTTTTGAGCCTGGAGCGAAAGTGACTAAAGGACAGCTTTTAGTGCAGTTTGAGATTGCCGAGGAACTTGCTCAAAGAGACGCCGCAATGGCCAACACGACAATTGCTAAGTTGCTGCTAGAGCGTAACACTACGTTAGCAAAGACTGGGGTTGCATCGGCAGAGGCGCTAGATAATGCCAAAGCACAGTTTAATGCGGCGTCCGCTAGAGTCGCGGCCCTAGATGCAACAATCGCAAAGAAAACACTCTTAGCACCTTTTGATGCCAGCACTGGATTACACGAATTAAAGATGGGCCAGTATCTAGCCGCGGGTAATGTGATAACACGTCTGGTCGGTACAGATACCAAAATTTGGGTGGATTTTAGCCTTCCCCAACAGCAGGCTAGCCTAGCAGTTGGCGACAGTATGAGTTTGATGGGTTATCCCGAAAGCGGTGCTGTTGTCATTGCAAGAGACTCGTGGGTCGACTCGCAGTCGCGTAACGTGCGCTACCGGGCCGAGGCCAACGCGAGTGATGGTCTTCTTCCGGGTTCTTTTGTCAGGGTGAGTGTGCCCATTGGGGCGATTTCTCGTCTTATTCAGGTGCCAGCATCAGCTGTTCGCTATGACGCGATGGGTGCTAATGTGTATGTATTAAATCCCTCGGAAGAGGGGGCCGATGCCCCAGAGCGAGCGTCAAGACGGACCGTTGAGTTGGGCGCGGAAAACGATCAAAAAATACTGGTGTTGAGTGGGTTGAACGCCGGGGAAAGGGTCGCCGCCAATGGCTCTTTTAAATTACGTGAGAATATCCTTGTGAATGCCGTTGTGACCGACGCGGTGCTTCAAACTACTGCCCCATTAATGGAGTAGAGATAATGAGTATTGAAGCGAAGCAATTATCGGATAAGCTAGAAGACAAGAGATTAAGCAAACCCAAGTGGACTGATATTTTCATCCACCGTCCGGTTCTGTCTGTTTCTATTTGTATTATGTTGGTGTTGATGGGCCTAAAAGCCGCGTCAAATCTTCCTATCTCACAGTTCCCTCAAATTGAAAGTTCGTCACTGGTTATCAGCACTCCCTATGTAGGTGCGCCAGCGGATGTTGTGCAGGGTTTTGTAACTGATCCCATCGAACGCGCGGCCTCCACGGTGCCCGGTATTGATTATATCGATTCAGTTACGACCGCGGGTTTTAGTCTGGTCACCGTATGGTTAAATCTTAATGAAAACAGCACAAACGCATTGGCAGAGTTATCCACTCGGCTTGACCAAATTCGTTTTGAGTTGCCCGCAGGTGCTGAAGATCCATCGGTTGAGGTATCCAGGGCAGACCGCCCTAATGCCGGTTTCTACCTAGATGTGGTGTATGAGGATATTAGCCGAGCTGAAGCTACTGATTATCTTAGTCGTCGTGTCACATCTATACTCGCCGCTATTCCTGGTGTTCAGCGTGTTGCTCTACCTGGTGGGAGACTGCCAGCGATGCGCGTCTGGCTCAAGCCCGATCAGATGGAGGCCTTCAATTTAAGTGCCACCGAAATTGAAGCGGCGCTGCGCAGTAATAATGTTATTGCCACTATGGGGCGGACCGAGAATTCATCTCAAAGAATTGATTTATTAGCCAATACTGCGCTGCAGACAGTTGATGATTTTCGTCGACTAGTGATACGTGAAAAAGATGGTATTCAGGTGCGTTTAGAGGATATTGCACGAGTCGGTTTGGGTGAAGAGGAGGGGACAACAGATGCGCGTATAAATCAGCGGCAAACAGTCTTTATTTCGGTTTGGCCCTTGCCGGGTGCTAACGAAATAGCGATTGCAGATCGTCTTTATACGGTAATTGATGAGATTAATCCGACCCTCCCCAAGGGGATGAGTATCCGAGTCGGCTACGATATTACTACCTACATGCGCGATGCACTAAGAGAGATTTTTATCACTTTGATAGAGACAGTGCTGTTAGTCGGCATTGTGGTGGTAGCGTTTATGGGTTCCTTACGCACGGCCCTAGTGCCGTTAGTTACCATCCCTATTTCATTATTAGGGGCTATTGCAGCAATGTCTTTAATGGGTTTTTCTCTAAATCTGCTGACAGTTTTAGCCATTGTGCTGTCCGTTGGCCTGGTGGTCGATGATGCCATTGTAGTGGTGGAAAATGTTGGTCGATTTATGCGCGAAGGGATGAGTCGCACTGAGGCGGCTCTGAAAAGCTCTCGGCAGTTATTAGCACCGATTATAGGTATGACATTAACGCTGGCTGTGGTCTACGCCCCAATAGGGTTTTTGTCTGGGTTAACCGGCGTCTTGTTTAAAGAGTTTGCCTTTACCTTGGCGGTGGCGGTGTTAATTTCTGGTGTGGTAGCTATAACGCTATCGCCCATTATGAGCGCTTATGTTTGTGCTGAAGGAGGCAAAGAAGGGCGTTACACGAAGTGGGTCAATGCGCGTTTCTCAATGTTGCAAAACCGTTATAAAAAAATGCTTAATGTAACCCTCCAGAATAATGCGCAGGTCGCTGTGGTGGCGGTCTTCTTTACGCTTTTAATACTCCCACTTTTCGTGCTTTCCAAGCAGGAATTGGCGCCTACCGAAGATCAGGGCTCTATATCGGTCATTACCAGTGGCCCGCCAGAAGCTTCTCTTGATTACACGACGAGGTACATGGGTGATGTTGTGGACGCAATGGCGTCATTGCCTGCAACGGCAGATATGTGGCAGATAGTGTTTCCATCCAGCAGCTTTGGTGGTCAAAACTTTGTCAAATATAACGATCGTGATGTCACGGTCCATGATCTGCGTTGGAAGACTTTTGCCAACTTATCGGGGGTAACGGGGGTTAAGAGCTTCCCAATACTGAGTCCGGCATTACCCACCGCTGGTAACTTTGATATTGAGCTGGTGGTGCAGTCTACAGACAGTCCTGAAGTCGCACTACCTTACGCTGAAGCTATGGTGGCAGCAGCTTATGCCAGTGGGGTTTTTATGTTTGCTGACACCGACTTGCGCATCGATTTACCCCAGGCTAAGTTTGAAATTGATCGTGAGAAAGTGGCTGACTTGGGGATGAATCTGAGTGACATTAGCCGTCAAGTGAGCTTTCTCTTATCCGGTAATTATGTCAACCGATTTGATCTGAGCGGAAAGGCCTACCGCGTCATTCCTATGGTTGACCGGCAGTTGCGCTCAGACCCTGAGATGTTGATGGATATTAAAATTAGTAACGCTACCGGAGATCTGATTCCGCTGTCGGCGATTGCTAATTTAACTCGTACCGCCGCACCACGATTTTTGGGTAAGTTTGAGCAAAAGAACTCTTTCCGTGTGTTTGGTGGGGTAATCCCAGGGATGACCAGAGAGCAGGCTCTGGCGGCTCTTGAGACTGCGGCAAAGGATGTTCTCCCCAATCATTACACGCTGGATTATGCCGGCGAATCAAGGCAGATGCGTGCTGAGGGTAATACCCTTCTTGGCGTTTTAGGTATAGCTCTCATCGTGGTATTTTTTGTATTAGCGATTCAGTTTAATAGCTTCCGCGACCCACTCATCGTCATTATCGGCTCTGTTCCCTTGGCATTTTCAGGGGCCTTGCTGTTTACGTTTTTAGACCTGACCAGCATTAATATTTATTCACAGGTAGGGTTTATTACGCTTGCAGGATTAATTTCTAAAAATGCTATTTTAATCGTTGAATTTGCCAATCAAATGCAGGCTCTAGGGTTAAGTAAGTTAGATGCGATTAAACAAGGTGCGGCGACACGCCTTCGGCCAGTCTTGATGACCACGGGGGCCACAGTACTGGGTCACTTACCTTTAGTGTTGGTGGTCGGCTCAGGTGCGGAGGCACGAAATAGTATAGGGATTATTTTGGTTGCCGGTATGGTGGTTGGTACGCTATTTACGCTGTTCGTGCTTCCGTCTGTCTATCTATGGCTATCCTCAGACCATCATACTGAACAGCAGCTTGAAGAATTGGCTGCTTCAGCGGAATTAGCATAACGCGCAAAACACAGATTTAAGGCGTTATTCTGGCCACTATATCCGATCAAACTTCCATGCCTTGCGTGTCTTTTGGTTACTATAATTCACTCCCAATCACCCAGGGTATGAGATAGTATATGCGCAGTAAAAGCTTTGATTTTAGCTCAGATGGCTCATTTTATAATAGGTATAGAAAACAATGATTAATCCCCTCAAGAAGCAGTCTTATGCTGTATTACTCTCCCTGTTGTGTTGCCTTATGGTCGTGCCTGTATTTTCCGCAGATATTGACGATGAGGAAGAGGGTGATAAATGGGATGTCACCCAACCACAAGGTGAGCTGAAGACTATTACTATTGATACTGTTGAAAGTACTTGGTCAAATCTCAGCGTTAGTCAAGATGGGCAAACGATAGCTTTTGATATGCTCGGTGATATTTATACGGTGTCTATTAATGGAGGCGAGGGTAAACCACTGGTTCATGGGTTTGATTGGAATATGCAGCCAGCATACAGCCCTAACGGTAAATCGATAGCTTTTATTAGCGACCGTGATGGTGCCTCTAATTTGTGGGTTATGGATTCAGATGGTGGTAATCCTCGCCAAATTAGCACTGAGAAGACAGCTCTTATCCATACGCCCAGCTGGAGCCCTGATGGTAACTATGTTGCGGTTACCAAAGGTTTTATGTCATCGCGCTCAATCCCAGCAGGTGAGATCTGGATGTACCATCGATCCGGGGGTTCTGGAGTCATGGTTACCGAACGAGCCTACGGACCACATACTCAAAAAAACATGACGGACCCAGCCTTTTCACCGGATGGCAAATATCTTTACTACACCGATGATGTTACCTCAGGCCGAATTTGGCAATACGGCAAAAATGCGACAACCGAACTGTTTAATATTATGCGCCATGACCTTGAAACAGGAGAATCGTCCAGTTATATCGGTGGCGCCGGGGGCGCGATTGTGCCAACCCCTTCGCCCGATGGGAAATACATGGCTTATCTCAAGCGCGAAGATACAAAAACTGTTTTGTATTTGAAAGATCTAAAATCCGGAATTGACCGCAGGCTTTCCACAGAAATGGAGAGGGACCATCAGGAAACATTTGGTTCGGAGGGTAATTTTGCTTATTTTGATTGGACCCCAGATGGTAAGCATATTGTTTATTGGACTGCCGGTAAACTTCACAAACTAGCCATCAAAAACTTAGATGTTACCGTTATCCCAATACACATCAAGATTGAAAAACAGATACAACGTCCGCCACGCTACGCTGTGGCTGTAGCGCCGGATACTTTTACGGTAAAGATGATTCGGTGGGCCAGTATGTCACCCACCAACGACTCGGTGGTTTATCAAGCGCTGGGTAAATTATATCTTCATGATATAAAAAGTGGTCGTGTCAAACGATTGACCCGTCAGAATGATCATGACGAGTTTTATCCGAGCTTCTCGCGTGACGGCAAATCAATAGCCTACACAACCTGGAGCGACAAAGGTCTTGGGTCGGTTAACGTAGTTAGTACAGAGGGTGGCAAAGGTTCCATTATTACCACTGAACCTGGCATTTACGTCGAGCCTAAGTTTTCACCCGCGGGGGATAGTATCGTTTTTCGTCGAGTCACTGGCGGTTACCTATTGTCGCCGGAATGGTCCATGGAGCCGGGTATTTATATCGCTGACCGAAAAGCTAAGACTATGGAGAAAGTCATTGAGAATGGCTTCAATGCACACTTTTCCGCGGATGAAGATCGGCTTTATTTTACTGATTACGCACCTGACAGTAAGTACACAGAGCTTGAGCTTTATAGCGTTGATTTAAATGGCAGGGATGAGAGGGCGCTATTGAAGGGTGATAAGGTGACTGAATATCAGCTTTCACCCGATGGAAAATGGATCGCTTATACACATCAAAACAACGCCTTTGTGGCGCCATTTTTAAGCACTGGTTTACAGCAGGAACTAGGTGTGGAAGATGGTAGTTTACCGTTAGCTCAGGTCTCCAAACGTGCCGGTGAATATTTAAGCTGGTCTGCAGGTAGCGATAGACTTAGCTGGTCTCATGGGCCGACTGTGTTCAGCAGAGAATTGAATCAAGCGTTCAGTTTTTTGGCGGGTGCTCCCGATGAATTGCCAGAACCCGTATCTGAGGGCCTAAATTTGGAGTTTTCTCAAGTAGCCGACAAGCCTGTTTCGACTATCGCATTAGTGGGTGGGCAAGTTGTTACCATGAGAGATGCTGATAATTCTCAAGAAGTAATTAGTAATGGCGTAGTTGTAGTGCAAGACAATCGGATTATTGCAGTAGGTAAGGTTGGCGAGGTCTCTATTCCTGCGGATGCCCAAAGAATTGATGTCAGCGGCAAAACATTGACCCCTGGTTTGATTGATGGACATGCCCATGGCTCTCAAGCAAACGAAGAAATTATTCCACAGCAGAATTGGAATAATCTCTCTAGTCTAGCGTTTGGTGTGACCACTATCCATGATCCTTCTAATGACAGTTCTGAAATATTTGCCGCTTCTGAATTACAGAGGAGCGGACAGATTTTAGCGCCAAGAATTTTCTCCACAGGAACCATTGTTTATGGCGCCAACTCACCAACGGCACACGCTCGAATTGACAGCTATGATGACGCATTTTTTCACTTGCAACGCCTCAAAGACATGGGCGCCGTATCGGTAAAGAGTTACAACCAACCCCGCCGCGAGCAGCGACAACAGGTACTTAAGGCGGCGCGTGATCTTGAATTAATGGTGGTGCCAGAGGGTGGCGGTAAGCTGTACCAAAATATGAGTATGATTGCTGATGGCCATACAACCTTAGAGCACTCGCTGAATATTGCTACCGGGTACGATGATCTTACTCAATTCTGGGCTCAGACTGATATGGCTTATAATCCTACACTGGTGGTTTCTTATGGTGGTTTAGAAGGCGAAAAGTATTGGTATGACCGTACTAATGTCTGGGAAAATACTCGTTTAACACGCTATGTTCCTCGCTATATTGTCGAGCCTCGCTCGATTCGCCGACCCACTGCCCCCGATGATCACTATAACCATATAAAAGTTGCGGCCTATGCGAAGAAATTACGTGATGCCGGCGTACGCGTGTTGATTGGCGCTCATGGCCAAAGAGAGGGGCTGGCAGCGCATTGGGAAATGTGGATGCTTAATCAGGGTGGTTTTACGCCTTGGGAGGCGCTGCGAGCTGCTACTTATGACCCAAGTTTAGCGCTGGGTATGGCAGATGACTTGGGCTCTATTGAGGTGGGCAAGTTAGCGGATATCGTTATTATGGATGGCCAGGTGCTCTCTAACATCCGTCGCAGTGAGATGATCACACACACTATGATTAACGGTCGTTTATATGATGTTGCTGATATGTCAGAAATAGGAAGCGGTACCTCTAAAATAGAGCCTCTCTTTTTTGAGCGCTTAGATATCAACGCTATGCCTGCGGCGACAGCGAAAGCGTTAGAAAAGAAGTCGCGAAGGCACCATTGGGTCCACTAAGAAAATAGAATATAACATCCACAAAAAAGGCAGCTTAGGCTGCCTTTTTTGTGTCTTTAAATGTGGTATCCGCTGGTTAGATCTATCGCTCGTCGATCGGCGTGTAGTCACGGACATCAGATCCCGTATAGAGTTGGCGTGGGCGGCCAATGCGATACGGGTGAGTAATCATTTCGTTCCAGTGCGATATCCATCCAACGGTACGGCCGGTAGCGAAAATCACCGTAAACATCTCTTCTGGAATCCCCATTGCTTTAAGAATGATGCCAGAGTAGAAGTCTACGTTGGGGTAAAGCTTCTTACTGACAAAGTATTCATCTTCGAGAGCAATTTTTTCGAGTTTCTTGGCTAATCTAAACAGAGGATCGTTTTCTACGCCAAGGACTTCAAGCACCTCATCGCATGTTTGGCGCATAACTGTGGCTCTCGGATCATAATTCTTATAAACCCTATGGCCAAAACCCATCAAACGGAATGGATCGTTCTTATCTTTCGCCTTAGCAATGTATTCTTCAATATTATCTTCATGGCCAATTTCATCGAGCATGCTCAGGACCGCTTCATTGGCGCCACCATGTGCAGGTCCCCAAAGCGCAGCAATACCTGCTGCGATACAAGCGAACGGATTAGCACCTGATGAACCCGCTAAACGTACAGTTGATGTTGATGCATTCTGTTCGTGATCGGCGTGTAACAAGAAAATCCTATCCATTGCTTTGGCAAGAGCAGGATGGCATTCATACTTCTCGCAGGGCGTTCCAAACATCATATGCAGGAAGTTCTCAGAATAAGAAAGCGCATTATCAGGGTATACAAAGGGTTGTCCGATAAAGTGCTTGTAACACATGGCGGCAATGGTCGGCATTTTCGCAATTAAGCGATGTGCTGAAATTGTTCGATGCTCTTGATCAGTAATATCCAGTGAATCATGGTAAAAAGACGACATAGCGCCAACTAACCCACATAGCATAGCCATTGGATGGGCGTCATATCTAAAGCCGCTAATAAAATGCTCTATGGAGCGGTTCACCATAGTGTGATATTTAATAGTATGTTCGAACTTTTCTTTTTGTTCTTTGGTCGGTAGTGCACCTTCTAGGAGTAAATAGCATGCTTCTATGTAGTCTGACTTGTCGGCAAGCACCTCAATTGGATAACCACGATGCAACAGAATACCTTTCTCGCCATCAATAAAAGTAATGTCCGATTGGCAAGACGCTGTTGCCGTAAAGCTTGGGTCATAAGTAAAGTAACCGTGACTTCCTAGAGTCCCGATATCAATGACGTCCTGACCTCTAGTGCCTTTGAGTATTGGCAGCTCTATAGGGGTTTCGCCGTCAATTATTAGGGTTGCTTTGCGATCCGTCATACTTATTCCTTAAAAAACGTGTGTAATGGGTCAAAAACTCGATTGGCAACTATAGGTGTTCAGCGGAAATTGTCAACCAGTGGCGTGCAGCTTAGAGAGGGCCTTAGTCTTTTGAAGTCAGGGATTACGGGCGTTAGCGATAACCAGTATTCATTATTTGAATGACATGGCCGATCAAATAGTCCTAA
>DCBC01000136.1 GCA_002313335.1 Porticoccaceae bacterium UBA1117 | reverse complement strand
AGTGTTACCGCAGGCATTTTAGCGACATAAGTCACAACCTCACGTTGTTGCTCATTGGCGTAGGAAGGCGAGCCGAGTCCCAAAGTAACTATTCCAATAGGAATAAGATATATGCCTATGACAAGGGTTATGCGTTTCAATAATCGCGCTTTCATAAATTTCTCCACTTACTTTAAAATACTTAAAAATACTTAAAAATAGTTCAAAAAGGTGGCATTGGACCGCAATTATTATAAGGCCACTTTTTTGACAAGTACTGTTTGGTCATACTTAATACTGATTTACTCCTTTATGACGCCCTTAGCAGTTAATTTAGATTCAAAAAAGATTAAAGAATAGATTAAAATGCCGATTGACCTATTAATACACTTTCGACAAGCGGATGAAATGCGATGAAATTTACTGGTACTGATAACTACGTAGCCACTGAAGAGCTTCAAATGGCTGTTAATGCAGCAGTTACTCTGCAGCGCCCACTTCTGATTAAAGGTGAGCCAGGCACAGGTAAGACTTTGTTGGCTGAAGAAGTGGCCAAAGCACTTGGCAAGCCTTTGTTGGCTTGGCACATTAAATCGACGACCAAGGCTCAACAGGGTCTGTACGAGTATGATGCTGTGTCCCGCCTCAGGGATTCGCAGCTCGGCAGTGATAAGGTTCAAGATATTGGCAATTACATCAACAAAGGTAAACTTTGGGAAGCGTTCACCGCTGATGAGCAGGTCGTTTTGCTGATTGATGAGATTGATAAGGCTGACATCGAGTTTCCTAATGATCTGTTGCTAGAACTCGATCGCATGGAATTTCACGTTTACGAGACCGGTGAGACTGTTAAAGCAATACGGCGCCCGATTGTGATTATTACGAGTAATAACGAAAAAGAATTGCCGGATGCTTTTTTGCGTCGTTGTTTCTTCCACTTTATTAATTTCCCTGATCGCATGACAATGCAGCGTATTGTTGATGTACATTTCCCAAAAATTAAAAAGCAGTTGGTTGACGATGCAATGGATATCTTTTTTGACGTGAGAAAGATCCCGGGTCTAAAAAAGAAGCCGTCGACATCTGAGTTAGTGGATTGGTTAAAACTGATAATGTCTGATGATATTCCTGAAGATATTTTAACTAATCGCGATCCGACTAAGGCTATTCCTCCGCTGTACGGTGCTTTGCTAAAGAATGAGCAGGACGTGCACTTGTTGGAAAGATTGGCATTTATGACTCGCCGCGAAGCGAGATAAAACCTCAATTAAGAGCTTAATTTATGCTGATTAATTTTTTTAATACTCTCAAAAAAGCAAGAGTTCCTGTTTCGATTAAGGAGCTTTTGGACCTTTTGGCGGCTATGGAACAAAACCTTGCTTTTGGTTCGGTGGACGACTTTTATCTTTTGGCGCGTACCTGCATGGTCAAAGATGAGAAGTATTACGATCGGTTTGATCGAGCATTTGGTGCTTATTTTAAGAATCTTGAAAACATTGATGGCATTGTTGAAGCCCTGTTGCCGGAAGATTGGTTACGCAAAGAGTTTGAAAAACACTTTACCGACGAAGAGAAAGCCAAGGTAGAGAGCTTGGGTGGTCTTGAAAAGCTCATTGAAGAATTTAAAAAGCGCCTAGAAGAGCAGAAAAAGAGGCACGAAGGCGGTAATAAATGGGTGGGTACCAATGGAACATCGCCATTTGGACATGGTGGCTTCAATCCTGAAGGTATCCGCATGGGAGGGCCCGGTGGGAAGGGTACCGCTGTCAAAGTCTGGGATGAGCGTCAGTATCAAGATTTAGATGACTCAGTTCAAATTGGTACAAGAAACATCAAGGTCGCACTGCGCCGATTACGTAAATTTGCTCGGGAAGGCTCTGCCGACCAGCTAGATTTAGAGGATACTATCCGTTGTACGGCAAGAAACGCCGGTATGCTGGATATTAAAATGGTGCCAGAGCGTCGAAATGCAGTAAAGGTACTAATTTTCTTCGATGTAGGCGGGTCTATGGACCCCTATGTGAAGCTCTGCGAGGAGCTTTTTTCGGCGGCTAAGACCGAGTTTAAGCATCTTGAATACTTTTATTTTCATAACTGTCTCTATGACTATGTTTGGAAGGATAATCATCGTCGCCGTGAAGAGCAGCTTTCGACCCATGATTTAATCCATAAGTATGCTGCTGACTACAAAGTGATTTTTGTGGGTGATGCGTCAATGGCTCCCTACGAAGTAACGAGTCCAGGGGGTAGTGTCGAGTATAATAATGAAGAATCCGGTGCTATCTGGATGCAGCGTATGGCAGAAACCTATGAAAAGTTAGTTTGGTTAAATCCTGTGCAGGAAAAGTACTGGGATTACACACCATCCATTACAATGCTTAAAGAGCTGACGGAGGACAAAATGTTTCCTCTTACCTTGGGCGGGCTTGAAAAGGCCATGGCATTACTGTCTCGTTAGACTCTTTTGTATCACTATCCATTTTTTTATCGGTAATGCGTTGCCGAGGAGTTACTTATGCTTGTTAGCGAGGCGGTTAGTAGGGGTCGGAAATCAGTCGGCATGTCATCCGGACAGCCGCCTTTTCCTGCGAGCTCAATTCTTCAGATCTGGACAAAAGCAGTTTCGGATTCTTCGCTCAAGCCAGCCTTTAGCTGTTTGGGCCAAACTCTAAGTTACGGTGAGATTGACCAAATCTCTCGCCGACTGGCCAGTTATTTACAAAAGAAACTGAAGCTCAAGGCGGGGGATCGTATCGCGATTCAGTTGCCAAATCTTATTCAATACCCAGTGGCAGTCATCGCAGCCATGAAACTTGGTTTAGTGGTGGTCAATACTAATCCTATGTATAGCGCCCGTGAACTGGTGCATCAGCTCAACGACTCCGGCGCAAAAGTTGTCATTGTTCTCGATCAGTTTTATGACACGTTATCCAAGGCTCTCCCTAATACTGAGGTAGAGCATGTGATAGTGACCCGTCCGATCGACCTAATAAAACAGCCAAAACAAGCGTTCTTGTCGGTGATAATGAAGTCCCTCGGCAAACGGCCTAACATTACCGGTAGCAGCGTAATTGATTTTAAAGATACGCTCGAAGTGGGCAGTACTTATATTTCTTATACTTCCTCGCTTAATGACATATGCGCGCTTCAGTACACCGGTGGAACAACGGGCGCATCAAAGGGCGTTAAGCTCACCCAAGCTAGTCTCCTGTCCAATATAGCGCAGGCATTAGATACGATTTCGGTAGTCCCTGAGTCGCTTAAACACAGCGTCATTGTTGCGCCATTACCGTTATACCATATCTATGCTTATTCACTTTGTTTTGGGGTACTTCCCGCTATTCGAGGACATGTAATACTGATCCCAGACCCACGGAATATTGATCTTTTTGTTTCAGCGATTAAAAAGTTTGAGTTTGATATTTTTTGTGGTCTAAATTCGCTGTTTGTCGCACTTTTAGCTAATAAAGAGTTCCAAAAGCTTAATTTCACTAAATTAAAAATGACGTTGTCTGGTGGTATGGCCCTGATGAAGTCAGTGGCCGATGATTGGCAGAAAACTACCGGTTGTATCGTTAGTGAAGGCTATGGTATGACTGAGTCATCGCCCATTATTTCTATGAATCCCTCTGGATTTGAAAAAATAGGTACTGCTGGTATTCCAGTTGCCGGGACAGAC
>DCBC01000054.1:63708-81828 GCA_002313335.1 Porticoccaceae bacterium UBA1117 | reverse complement strand
ACTATGCGCTTGTATCCGCCAGTACCCATTTTGCCACGGCATGTTGAGAACGATGATGTTTTAGGTAACTACACACTAAAGGGCGGTTCAGATGTGTTGTTTAGCGCCTATTTATTGCACAGACACCCAGATTTTTGGGACCAACCCGAGACGTTTAACCCCCACCGCTTTGATGCCGATGCAGAAAAAAAACAACATCCCTACGCTTACATACCCTTCGGCGGCGGCCCCAGACTGTGCTTAGGCAACAACTTTGCCATGATGGAAGCCGTGTTTATCTTAGCCATGACGACCCAAAGGTTTAGATTAAACCTAACATCAAACGCCAATATCAAACCACTCTTTAGTTTGACCACCCGACCCAAATATGGCGTACCGGTGATCTTGGAAAGACGCTAAAAAATGCTAACTATGGCGCGATAACGCCTAACAATCCTTAGCCATCATGTTAGTTAATTTCTGGCCATCCGCTTGCAATTGACAAAATCTGACTGTGCCCTAAACTAAAGTTATATTTTATTGTATAGATTAATGTAAGAGATAAACCAAAATACTGAACACCATAACAAGGATGTTGTGCCCTTGCGCATCATGCTCTGGAAAAGAGGTCTCAATAAATATCGCCACCACTGCGCCACTGTCATACCACTACAAAAAAGCCCAGTTATGGCGGCGCAATTATATTTATCTGATCCAACGTTCAAGCACGGTTCAATCATTAACCGACAAAAGGAAATGTCTATGCTATTCGCCACAAACCGTACCCCTACCCAGTCAGCAAGATCTAAAAAAGGCCGAAAAATTAGCTTCTCTATGCAAAATACAAGTGTTAGCCAAGACATGTACTTTTGTCAGAGGAATGGTGTTGATGACTATATTGAAATAGGTAACAAAGCGTTTTTTCAAGCGCTAAAAGACTTAGATAACAATACTCAAATTCTATTTTATATTCATGGATTTAATAATACCGGTGAGCGAGATATCTTCCCTGACACAGAAGAGCTGCAGGGAATGTTTGACGAGATTAGTCTCGGGCTTGTGCATATTATTCCACTTATTTGGCCCTGTGACGATGACTCAACTCCCGCTTTCATAGATGATTACTGGGACGATCAGCGAGCCTCAAGAGCAAGTGGCGGGGCTTTTGCTCGCATGCTCGGCCTGTTTGATAATTGGCGTAAACAAGAAGCCGAACAAAAAGACCCCTGTACACGCCGCATGAACGTGCTGGCTCATTCAATGGGTAATCGGGTTTTTCGCAACGCTATTAGTAGCTGGGTGAAGGACGATAAGTGTGGGGGCATGCCAAAGCTCTTTCGTAATGTATTCATGGTCGCCGCAGACGTTGTTAATCAAACGCTAGAACGTAAAGAGAAAGGTCGCTACATTCCTGATTCAGCCAGAAATGTTGTGGTTTATTATGCCAACGATGATTTAACCATGCCGGCTAGTAAGATTGCTAATTTGAAAAACATGACCGTATCACGCCGCCTGGGTATGACCGGTCCAGAATCTATGTCTGAGAATAAACTAGACAAAAATGTTTACGAAGTAGATTGTGATGATTTTAATAATAGCTGGGGCGATAAAAAAGGGCATACCTATTTTTTACGCAATAACGATAAGAAAATTAGCCCTGTGGTATACCACATGAAAGACGCGATAGCTGGTGGTAGAGTCGTCCCGGCCACACGCAGCCATTTACTTAAGAAGCCTTAAATTCGAGAGGCGCGTAAACGCGCATTAATTATGTTACGTAATTAGTCATCAGAGGCCTAAAGAAGGTCTGTTGCTTTTTTGACGGACCTTTCTGCTTTTCTTGACTCAAGAAAATAAGGCCTGTGATTCTTAAATTTAGTGGTGCGGATGGGGGGACTTGAACCCCCACGACCTAAGTCACCAGCCCCTCAAGCTGACGCGTCTACCAATTCCGCCACATCCGCGCAATACTAAATTTAAGCTCTGTCTTTAAAATTTTTACGTTACTACTGCCCTTTGACCCACCCACCACTCAGGGGGAATTAACGTAAAATAAAAAGTCGTATGTTATTCCTAATAAAATGAATAACATACGACTTTCTACTTAATACTCACTACAGAATAAATTACCAATGTACGGCAACTTTTCCAATAGATTTTCGACCGCCTAAGAACTCATGTGCTTTAGAAATATCTTCTACCGCAAACTTTCCTCCTATGGTAGGACTCAAAGTTCCTTCCTCAACCAATTTCACTACATTTTGGATACAGTATTTAAATGCTTCTGGACGATTATCAGCTATATGCGACATATTCACGCCAATTACTCCTTGAGATTTTAATAGCAATTCTACCGAAGCTAAAAAGCCAAAGCCAAAAACCAGTTTTAAGTCACCCAAAATACCTTTAGCTCTACCAGAACGACTGGCTGCACCATAACAAACAATACGCCCTGTTCCTATTGCTAATAATTTACGAGCTTTCTTTACCGCACTTCCTCCCAAACTATCAAAGGCAACATCAATCGCATTTTTACCTGATTTTTTTTCAATATAAGCCGCAAAATCAGTCGTATTATAATTGATTGGATGATCGACACCAAGCGTGCGCAAATACTCTAGTTTTTCCTCAGAGCCAGCCGTTCCATAAACGATACAGCCTTTACTTTTAGCAATTTGAACCAATGCCGTTCCAACGCCACCAGCAGCAGCTTGAATCAAAACATGCTCTCCTTTGTGCAACTGAGTCGTATAAGCCGCACAATAGTAAGCGGTTGCATATTGTGTTGCCAAAGCAGCTGCAACGCAATAATCCATATCTTCAGGAATAACTGCGGCGGCACGAGCATCGGCAACAGCATATTCCGCATACCCTCCAAAACGAGTCGAAGAAACTACCCGTTGTCCTACTTCAAAATCAGTCACATCTTTGCCTGCCGCATGAACCCTTCCTACGACTTCATAACCCAAAATAGTTGGCAAAGGCGGACAGTCTCGATACAAACCTTGACGTGCCATCACATCTGCAAAGTTTAATCCGAAAGCTTCTGCTTTAACACAAATTTCATAATCTTTTGGGCTAGGTATTGGACGTTCTTGAATTTCAAACGCTTCCTCTGATTTTCCAAATTTAGTAAGAATTACTGCTCGCATGTTTATGGTTAGTCTTGTCCGTAAGTAATTGCTTTATATCTGTGTGTGTATATAAATTTTAGTATTGGGTGCTTATTTCCTAGTGTAACGCGTATTATTTTGACAGTGTTTACATTGCAATTCCATCCAAAGTAAATTACTTTCTTCTTCGTCTGAACTTTCTGCAAAGCGCGATTTTGTCTTTTTGCTTTCACAAACAGCGCAAGGATAACCTAAGGCTGGCATATTTCCGCCTTTTCCTTCTGTGAATCCTTTTTCCCTTATTTCTATTTTCCATTCGGCACCCATTTGGGTTTCATGGTAATAGTTCCTTTCTTTCTTGTTCCCAACTTTCTTTCTTAGCAGCCTTCTTGAAGTTTCTTGAAATGCTATTCCAAACTCCAATTCTTTTATTAATTAAATACTGATAATTTAAGTTAATAATTCCGTCTTCAACATTGTCATCGTCCTTTTAAGTAGGCCAGTATTGAAGGGAATTATCACACTTTCAGTTATTGAGGAAGTTCTGACTCATCTGTTGCTTTAAAGTCATCTGATGACAGACCTGGAAGCTCTGTTTCCATAACTGCCTCGGTTGGAATAGCGTCTATGCCAAGGACACTAAAGTCGTCTATTACGGTCTTGTTCTTTGCGGTAATGGCCAAACTGACACTTGTGGCAAAGAATATAGTTGCCAAGATAGCCGTCATTTTACTGAAGAAATTCCAACCACCACCACTGCCAAAGACTGTTTGAGATGCCCCTGCACCAAATGATGCTCCTGCTTCAGCGCCCTTGCCTTGCTGAATTAAGATAAGGCCAATAAGAGATATTGCCACTAAAAAGTGAAATATTAATATAAATTTTTCCATGATTTTTCGTTTACCCTTGTACCATTAACTGTGCAATTTTAGAAAATTCTGTTGCCTCAAGTGAGGCTCCTCCAACTAAGCCACCGTCTATATCTGGCTGTGCAAATATTGCACCGGCATTACTCGCTTTAACACTGCCACCATAAATAAGCCGAGTGTTTGCGCCTTGACTACCCAGCTGAGAGCGAATCTCTGCATGGACGGCTTGGGCTTGTTCTGGGCTAGCCACTTCACCGGTACCAATGGCCCAAACCGGTTCGTAGGCGACAACGCCTTTACAGAGGTTTTCGATACCTACTAGGTTTATCACTGCCGCAATTTGCGCGGTGACAACCTCTACTGTCTGTCCCTGCTGTCTTTGCTGCAGTGACTCACCAACACAAAGGATAGGTGTTAAACCCTGCTTCTGTGCGGCATCAAACTTTTCTGCGACTAGCTGGCTGCTCTCAGCAAACAATATTCTTCGCTCTGAGTGGCCTACTAATACATAGTGACAACCAATATCTTTTAGCATGTCTCCGGATATTTCACCGGTATACGCCCCAGAGGCCCACTGAGACATGTTTTGTGCACCAACACCAACTGCACTGTTAGCCACTGCCACTACTACTCTTTCTAAATGCACCGCGGGTGGAAAAACAACCACGTCAACACCAGCAAATGTAATGTCATGTAACGCTAAATGCTTGGCTAACTCAGCCGCATTGTCTGCATTGCCATGCATTTTCCAGTTGCCCGCTATTAACGGTTTATTCATTTCACACAATCCTTTCTGAGGTGCCTTTAAAAGGGGCGCAAAGACTACCCGACAAACGCTTTTTTTACAACTGGGAAAAGCGCTTTTCCCTTACTAATGTTGCTAGCCTATCTGCTGTTCTACAACCTTGGCAATGGCCTGAACTTGTTGCTCTACCAAGGCTTGGTCATCACCTTCTGCCATGACTCTAATTAATGGCTCTGTACCCGATGGTCTTAGTAGCACCCTACCACGGCCAGCCAATTTCTTTTCTGCGTCTGCCACTGCTGCATTAATCGCGCTGTTGTCGCTAATATCAACCTTTTTAGCAAGGCGTACATTAATCATGGTTTGTGGGAATTTTTGCATACCGGCTTTTAATTCAGCCAAGGTTTTACCACTGTCAGAGATGGCTCTAATGACTTGCAGTGCTGCAACTATGCCATCCCCGGTGGTATTTAAATCACTGCACAGTACGTGTCCAGAGCCTTCACCGCCTAGACTCCAATCGTTTTCTTTAAGCGCCTCAACTACATAGCGGTCGCCCACCTTTGTTCGCAGAAAGGGAATACCTAGGTCTTTAAGGGCTAACTCCATGCCTAAATTGCTCATTAGAGTACCGGCAACGCCGTTGCAACCTGCATCGGACTGATGACGATGTTGAGCAATAATGTAGATTAGCTCATCACCATCTACAACCTCACCATTGGCATCTGAGAATAATACCCGATCGCCATCACCATCTAGAGCGATACCAAAGTCGGCTTTTTCTTCAACTACTCTGGCGCAAATGCCTTCCATGTAAGTTGATCCGCACTGATCGTTGATATTGAATCCATTAGGCTCATTGGCCATGGTAATAGTATGGGCGCCCAATTCTTTGAATACTTTTGGCGCGGCGTTGTAGGTAGCGCCATTGGCACAGTCCAGTACAATTTTAAAGCCCACCAAATTAAACTGGGAAGGCAATGAGCCTTTACAAAATTCTACATATCGCCCCGTTGCATCGGTAATACGCCGTGCTTTGCCAAGATTAAACGAGTCATTGGTTGTTAGAGGCTCGTCAATCAGACGCTCTATTTCTAACTCAATCTCGTCCGGCAGTTTGTAGCCGTCAGCAGAGAAAAACTTAATTCCATTGTCAGCCACTGGATTGTGCGACGCACTAATAACAATGCCGGCAGATGCGCGAAACGCACGCGTCAAGTAAGCAATGGCTGGGGTTGGCATAGGGCCAAGCATATCAACATTGACGCCAGCAGCGATTAGCCCTGATTCCAATGCAGCCTCAAACATGTAGCCTGATACACGTGTGTCTTTGCCTATTAGTACGCGTTTTTTGGCGTTGGTATTACGGGTTAAAACCTTACCTGCTGCATAACCCAGCTTTAGCATAAAATCGGCTGTAATGGGGTGCTCGCCCACCGTGCCACGAATACCGTCTGTTCCAAAATATTTTCTGCTCATTGCTCAATCTTCATCCTTAATAGTTGTTTGCCATACATCAATGGCTTGCTTAGTCTCAAGCACGTCGTGCACTCTTAGAATCGCGGCGCCACGCTGGGCGGCCAACAGTGCCAAGGCCACACTACCCATTAACCGCTGCTCGGTATGTTCTAGCCCCAACATTTGACCAATCATTGCTTTTCGTGACACCCCCACCAATACCGGATGGCCGGTGCCTACAAACTGGTCAATCGCACTAAACAAGGTGAGATTATGGGCTAAGGTCTTGCCAAATCCAAATCCAGGGTCAAGAATAATTTTTTTACTGTCAATACCTGCAGTCATACAGCTGTTTTTACGTTCAGCCAAAAAGGCTAAAACCTCAGCAACTACATCCGTATAAGTGGGCTCATGTTGCATCGTTTGAGGCTGATTTTGCATGTGCATTAGACATACGGGTAACTGAGTCATAGCTGCTGCGGCAAGTGCACCCTCTCGAGTGAGCGCTCGCACATCGTTAATAAGGCTAGCGCCTTTTTTTGCCGCCTCAGTCATCACCGCCGCGGTGCTGGTATCGACCGAGACTAGGGTATCAAACCGCTCTATAACCGACTCTAATACTGGCAATACCCGGTCTAGCTCTTGCTGAGCGCTAACGCTTGATGCGCCAGGTCGAGTGGACTCACCTCCAATATCTATAATATCGGCACCGTCGTTGAGCATTTTTTCAATAACACCCAGTGTTTTACTGAGATCAAGCTGCGCGTTAGCATAGAGATCTCCGCCATCTGAGAACGAGTCTGGTGTGACATTAACAATACCCATTACTGAGGGCCGCGACAGATCCAGTTGTTTAGTGCCGCACTGCAATATGGAGCTGGTCATTTTTTATTGCCTTTTGAATACAAAAAAACCCTGGGACCAAATGGTAACCCAGGGTTTTTATAACACCAAGATAGTTAAGCTTCTTCGACTGGACCACCAATAGGCCGCTCTTTAGAAGCTTCACTTTTTGCACTATCCGCGCCGTCTCCGCCGGAGTTACTATCCGAGTCATTTTTCTGCCAGTTGCGTGGCTGGCGCACTTGACGATGGTTCATCAGATCATCAACCTGGTCAGCATCAATTGTCTCATACTCCATTAGCGCATCTTTCATGGCTTCTAGGATATCTCGATTATCCGTCAGCAATGTTGTCGCACGCGCATAGGCATCGTTAAGAATGGTCTTTACCTCTTGATCAATTTCTCTTGAGGTATCTTCTGAGTAGTGAGTGTTGCCACCACCAGGAGCCTGCGAATCATCTTCACCATACAGAATAGGCCCCATCTTTTGGTTCAAACCCCATTTGGTCACCATGTTGCGCGCCATTTGAGTAGCTCTCTCAATATCATTAGAGGCTCCGGTAGTAACACCGTCAAACCCGCCGACTAGCTCTTCGGCAATACGCCCACCAAATAAACTGCAAAGCTGACTGAACAGCTGGGTGCGGTTCATACTGTAGCGATCTTCCTCTGGTAAATACTGAGTGACGCCAAGCGCTCGACCACGGGGAATAATAGTAACTTTGTGCACTGGGTCATGCTCAGGCACTAAACGGCCAATAATCGCGTGTCCCGCTTCGTGATAAGCAGTGTTGGTTTTCTCTTTTTGAGACATAACCATTGAGCGTCGCTCAGCGCCCATCATGATTTTATCGCGGGCCTTTTCGAATTCTTCCATACTTACTACGCGACGACTACCACGCGCTGAAAATAGTGCCGCTTCGTTAATCAAGTTGGCTAAATCAGCACCCGAGAAGCCAGGAGTTCCACGCGCTAAGATCGACAAATCTACGTTGTCTTCAAGAGGTACTTTGCGAGAATGCACTTTAAGAATTTGCTCACGACCACGGATGTCGGGCAAGCTAACATAGACTTGGCGATCAAATCGTCCAGGACGCAATAGCGCCTTATCCAAAACATCAGGACGGTTTGTAGCCGCTATGACAATAACACCCTCGTTTCCTTCAAAACCATCCATTTCAACAAGCAGCTGGTTCAAGGTTTGCTCACGCTCATCGTTGCCGCCGCCGTGACCACCACCACGGTGCCGACCTACCGCGTCAATCTCATCGATAAAAATAATACAGGGCGATTGCTTTTTCGCTTGCTCAAACATGTCTCTAACGCGAGAAGCACCGACGCCTACAAACATTTCAACAAAGTCTGACCCAGAGATGGAAAAGAACGGCACTTTTGCTTCACCTGAAATAGCTTTGGCAAGTAGGGTTTTACCTGTTCCAGGAGGACCAACCATCAATACGCCTTTGGGAATTCTGCCTCCAAGACGCTGAAATTTTGTTGGATCACTTAGGAATTCAACCAATTCAGCAACATCTTCTTTTGCCTCATCGACACCCGCAACATCAGCAAACGTTGTGTTGATCTGATCGCCGGTTAGTAACTTGGCTTTGCTCTTTCCAAAGCTCATTGGGCCACCTTTACCGCCGCCGCCGCCCTGCATTTGGCGCATAAAGAACACAAAAATAGCCAGGATTAACAAAATCGGGAATGCGGCGACCAGCAGCTGTGTAAAGAGACTTGGTTCTTCTCGCTCTTTACCAATCACGTTGACGTTATGATTAACCAAATCATCCATAAGTTTAGGGTCTTGGATGTTCGGGCGTACAGACCGAAATTTCGACCCGTCGTTACGCACGCCTTCAATGATTAGGTCAGCAATGACAACCTCAGTGACACGGTCATTACGGACTTCATTCAAAAACACTGAGTAATCGATGTTGTTGTTTTCAGGCTCTGGTGAAAAACTGTTGAAAACAGACATTAGAATGGCTGCCAAAACCAACCAAACTACTATATTTTTTGCCAAATCGTTCAATTTCCATTCCTCTTTAGTTGGCTTTAATGCCTTTAGCCACCAGATACACTTCCCTAGATCGGGATCTTGAAGCGTCTGGTTTGATGATCGATACTACATTAAACAATTTTCTAACCGCGAGCACAAACGGATCAAACCCTTGTCCTTGAAATAACTTAGCAACAAAAACACCGTTGCTGGTTAATACCTTCTCAGCTAATTCCAACGCTAGCTCTGCCAAATAAATCACTGCAGGTTGGTCTACTGCTTTGTTACCACTTAAGTTGGGGGCCATATCAGAAATTACAAGGTCGACAGGCCGATTTTCAATTAACACTAAAAGTTCTTCAAATACACATTCGTCAGTAAAATCACCCTGAATAAAGTCTACCCCTGCAATAGCATCCATCGGCAAAATATCAAGCGCATGAACTCTACCGTCGTGTCCAACAAGCCGAGCAGCTACTTGAGACCAACCTCCTGGAGTTGACCCTAGATCTACGACTGTCATCCCCGATCGGATTAAGCGTTCTTTTTCGACAAGCTCAAGTAATTTATAGCTAGCGCGAGATCGATAGCCATCCACCTGTGCTTTCTTAACATAAGGGTCGTTAACATGTTTTTTTATCCAACTACGATCTTTAGATTTCGCCATGGGTTACTTTTCGCTAGAATGTCGTCTTACCAATTGAGTGTTCCATTATGACAAGTTCCGCAGCAGATAAAAAACATTTACGTCGTTTAGGACATAATCTTAAGCCAATCGTGACTATCGCCAACAAAGGGCTCACCGATTCAGTCAATTCTGAAATTGATCGGGCTCTAACTGATCACGAGTTAATTAAAATTAAAGTGTCTGTAGGTGATCGGGCCGCCAAAAAGCTGATTAGCGATGAAATCTGTCAAACTCACAGAGCCCTGCTAACACAGTCTATTGGCCATGTTCTGCTGATTTTCAGAGCATCCGTTAAGCCAAACCCCAAATTATCAAACCTATTACGTAAGTAGGTTACCGCCAAAAGGTTCCTTCCCATGGATGGGGTTGTGGCATAATCAGGAGTCAATACAGGGTACTTATATGAAAGAGTCCAAAAGAACATTATTCATTGATTTTCTTGTCAAGCCAGTGGCTCTCGGCCTGTTTGTTGCCGCTGTATTGATCTTAGTGGTACCTGAGTTCAGGCCAGGCCCCATAGCTCAATCTACTGACCCAATGACTTTACGCCAATCTAATCTCGAGTCTAACTGGTCTGGCGCGGTTTCCTATGCTGCAGCTGTTTCTGTAGCGGCCCCAGCAGTGGTCAATATTTATACCTTAAAAGAAAGACGATCGGCGAAGGATAATGTTCCCAGAACCTCTCTAGGATCGGGCGTAATAATGCAATCGGACGGCGTAATACTGACTAATCATCATGTGATTGACGGTGCCGTTAAAATTCTAGTCCTTCTCTATGACGGCCGCGAAGCACCAGCCACTATTATTGGCAGTGATCCCGAGATTGACCTGGCTGTTTTAAAAATCAATATCGGTGGATTAACACCAATTACGGTGGGAGAGCCCTCTCAAGCTCGAATCGGTGATGTTGTTTTAGCGATCGGCAATCCTTCGGGGATAGGCCAATCGGTAACTCAAGGCATCATCAGCGCCAAAGGAAGAAGTATCCAACAAGAAAATATTTTTGAGGACTTTATTCAGACTGACGCTAACATTAATGAGGGTAGTTCAGGTGGCGCACTAATTGATGCGTACGGTAATTTACTGGGTATTAATACGGCAACGTTAAATGGTGTTGGCGCTTCTGGCATTAGCTTTGCTATCCCCGCCGATGCAGCAGAGAAAGTATTACAGGATATTCTCCAGTATGGCCGCGTCGTGAGGGGCTGGCTTGGGATGTCTGCTAATCCCGGTTTTTTACCTAAAAATATCGCAGACAAAATTGGTGTATCACAAGTTTTTCGCGTTGCAGATTTGACTAAAGGCGGACCCGCAGAAAACGCCGGTATACAGCGTGGCGATATTATTTTTAAAATTGACAACTCATTTGTGACCGATCCCGCCGCTAGTGTCAGCCAGATTATTAATGTATCCCCAGGACAACCGATTGAGTTAAGTATTCTTAGGAAAGATCAAGTCAGGCAAATCAGCATTGTTGCGGGCGACCGTGGCGAAGCAATTGCCAAAGGTCTACTCTAGCAACCCACCCAAAGCACTCACTAACTGGCGGTTTTGCACATCAGTGCCGACAGTGATGCGCAAAAATTCTTCAATTCTAGGCTGTTTAAAGTGCCTTACAATAATACCTAAATCACGCAATTGATCATGAATAATCTCAGCGGACTTATGGGTGTGTTGAACAAACAAGAAGTTAGCGGCGGATGGTAATACGTCAAATCCGAGAATTTTTAGTTGGTCAGAGAGCCAGTCACGACTAGATATCACTTGCTGACGGGTGCTATCAAAGTGCGCCTTATCCTCAAAGGCCGCGATACCAGCGGCAATTTGCAAATGCCCAAGAGGGTAGGAATTAAAACTATTCTTAACACGTTCCAGTCCTTCGATGAGCTCTGCTGATCCAAGGGCATAACCAATCCGCATACCTGCCAAACTTCTAGCTTTGGACATTGTTTGTACGACTATTAAATTAGCATATTTATTGATCAAAACAACCGCAGACTGGCCTCCAAAATCAATATAGGCTTCATCCACTACCACCACAGCGTGTTGGTTTTCCTTTAGTAATTCCTCTATAGCTTTTAGCGGAAGTAGCCTTCCGGTAGGCGCATTAGGATTAGGGAAAATAATGCCGCCATTGGCACGCTTATAGTTTTTTAGATCCAAAGATAGGTCATCAGTCAACGGGATTTTTATAAAGTTAATATCGTAAAGCTTACAAAAAACCGGGTAGAAACTGTAGCTAATATCCGGAAAAAGCAGTGGCTCTGATTGCTTTAATAGACCATTAAAAATATGAGCAAGGACTTCATCGGATCCATTGCCGAGAAATACTTGGTCGGCATTGAGCTCATAATAGCGAGCCACGGTTTCCTTAAGATGATCCGCGCTAGGCGGCGGATACAAGCGCAAATCTTGATTTAAGAGTGATTTCATGGCCAACAACGCCAATGGCGAAGGACCATAAGGATTTTCGTTGGTATTTAATTTAGTAATATTAGTCATACTCGGCTGCTCACCCGGGATATAGGGTTGCAGTTGGTTAACTAAACTACTCCAGTATTTACTCATCGAATTGCCTTTTAGTACGACTAGCTTTCGTCTTTAATGCGGTATTCAGCTGCCCGCGCATGAGCTGTCAACGACTCCGCGCGACCTAACACTGACGCGACTTTACCCAAATCAGAAGCGCTTTGCTCTGAACAGTAGACAATGGAGCTTCTTTTCTGAAAATCATAAACGCCCAAAGGCGAAGAAAAGCGTGACGTAGCTGATGTTGGTAGAACATGATTGGGGCCTGCACAATAGTCACCCAAGGCTTCTGATGTCATCCGACCCATGAAAATAGCCCCCGCATTACGGATGTTAGGCAACCATGCTTCTGGATCCTCAACGGACAATTCCAGGTGTTCCGGCGCAATACGGTTAGATATTTCTGCTGCCTGCTGAGCATCGGCCACTTGAATGAGTGCACCACGCCGAGCTAATGACTTGGCAATAGTATCTTTGCGCTCCATTTCTGGAAGTAGTCGAGTCATACTTGCATGCACCGCGTCTAAAAATTCGGCGTCCCAGCTCAGCAAGATCGACTGCGCCTCTTCATCATGTTCTGCCTGTGAAAACAGATCCATGGCAACCCAGTCAGGATCAGTATTACCATCACAAATGACTAAAATTTCGCTGGGCCCAGCTACCATATCTAGCCCGACGGAACCAAATACAAACCGTTTCGCGGTAGCGACATAAATATTGCCTGGACCAACAATTTTATCTACCTTGGGCACACTTTCGGTACCATAGGCTAGTGCCGCTATTGCTTGGCTACCGCCAACAGTGATCACTTTATCCACCCCCGCAATAGCAGCAGCAGCCAGCACCACAGGGTTTAGCTCGCCATCAGGCGCTGGAACCACCATAATAATTTCATCGACACCGGCTACGCGTGCAGGTATAGCATTCATCAAAACGGACGAGGGATAATTCGCCTTGCCACCAGGCACATAAATGCCCACACGCTCAATAGGCGTTATTTGCTGACCCAACAGCGTTCCGTCGGCTTCTCGATATTGCCAGGATTGCTGTATCTGGTGTCGATGATAATCTTCGATACGCGCGGCCGCTTTTAATAATGCTTCGCGCGTCTTTTCATCAATAGAGCTCAACGCTTTTGACATCTCATCTGGTGCGACGCACAGCTCATCAATACCAACACATGTTCGGCGATCGAGGCGATTGGTATATTCCAATAGCGCTGAATCACCATGACTGCGAATCTTGTCTATAATTTCACGAACAACCGTTTCTACTGCAGTATTAGACACCGAATCCCAAGCAATTAATGCATCTAGTACAGCAGAGAAATTAAGCTCATTAGCGTTTAACCTTAAAATCTCACATCGCTGGGTATCTATGGAACTGGTCATTTGGACACAACTGAACTGAGCGCATCGACGGTCGATTGAAGTTCATTAAATTTGGTCTTCATAGCGGCTTTATTAACGATCAACCGAGCACTAATATCGGCTATTTCATCACGCGCTTCCAGACCATTGGCCTTAAGAGTGTTTCCAGTATCGACAATATCAACTATCTCATGCGCCAAATCTAGGATAGGGGCAAGCTCCATAGCACCGAATAATTTAATCAGATCTGCCTGCCTACCCTGTTCCGCATAAAACTGACGTGCGATATTAATATATTTTGTCGCCACCCGCAGTCGTCCTTGAGGAACTGATGTCCCTACAGGTCCTGCTGTCATGAGTTTACATCTAGCAATTCCTAGATCTAAGGGCTCGTAGTAGCCGTCACCCTGATGTTCCAGCAACACATCTTTACCTGCAACGCCTATATCTGCAGCTCCAAATTGGACGTAAGTGGGAACATCTGAGCCGCGTAAAATGATCAGCCTCAATCCTGAATGATTTGTTGGGAATACAAGTTTTCGGCTGGAAAAAATATCTTCCATAGGCACAATCCCTGCCTCCTTTAACAGCGGCAGAGTCTCCTTTAAAATACGCCCTTTAGTAAGCGCTAAGGTAATCTGTGTCATGGCTTTGAATTTAACTCACTTTTTAAAGTTGTGGATCATTGACTCACTTTATTAATTCGGCACACGCTCTATCTTTGCACCTAATTGCCTCAATTTCTCTTCAATACACTCATATCCACGATCAATATGATAAATTCGATCAACAATAGTTTCGCCCTCAGCAACCATTCCAGCAATCACCAACGCGGCTGATGCTCTAAGGTCTGAAGCCATTACCTGAGCACCTGTTAATCTTTGGACGCCTGTAACAATGGCCGAATTGCCCTCGACGATAATTTTAGCACCCATTCGATTTAGTTCTTGAACTTGCATTAACCGATTTTCAAAAATTGTTTCAGTAATGACACCCGACCCCTCAGCTACTGCATTAACCGCCGTCAGCTGCGCTTGCATATCAGTCGGAAATGCTGGGTAAGGAGCAGTCTTTAGACTCACAGCTTTTGGTCGCCGGCCCTGCATATCCAATTCAATCCAATCATCCCCTACCGTTATCGATGCACCTGTCTCTTTTAATTTTAGCAGTACCGCTTCTAAGGTTGATGGATCTGTTTGCTTAACTTTGACTTTGCCTCCAGTGGCTGCGGCTGCGGCAAGATAAGTACCAGTCTCAATACGATCTGGCATCACTCTAAATTCTCCTCCGCCAAGCTTATTTACACCTTCAATAATCAATGTACTCGTACCTGCACCCTGAACTTTAGCCCCCCACGTATTTAAGCAGTTCGCTAAATCAACAATTTCAGGCTCTCGAGCTGCATTCTCTATCGTAGTAATACCCTCTGCCAATGTAGCTGCCATCATTAGGTTCTCAGTGGCCCCAACGGACACCAATTCCATCAAAATCCGCGCACCCTTTAAACGTCCATCGCATGTCGCTTTGATATAACCTTTATCAACTTGTATTTTAGCTCCCATAGCTTCCAAGCCCCGCAAATGCAGATCAACCGGACGACTACCAATCGCACAACCGCCCGGAAACGATACATTAGCTTCGCCATAGCGCGCTAATAATGGTCCCAAAACCAAAATTGAGGCTCGCATTGTCTTCACTAAGTCATAGGGTGCTGTCGTGCTGTTAAGTGTCGAATTATCAACCTCTACAGACATTTTTTCGTTGACGCTAAGGGTTACCCCTAGAGTCCCTAATAACTCGATAGTTGTAGTAACATCTTGTAAGTGAGGTACATTAGAAATCGTCACTAGACCATCACATAGCAGCGCAGCGGACAATATAGGTAGTGCCGAATTTTTAGAGCCCGAGATCAAAACTTCGCCCCTAAGCGGACCCACTCCTTGAATAATTAGTTTATCCATCGGATACCCTTACATTAAAAAATTGCTTCAAACTGAAATAATTTAGCGATCACTAATATTGACCGCTAAAAACTATTAGTCACGTTGGTCCCACTCTTGCTGAGTGAACAACTTCATTGTCACCGCGTGAATGACGCCTGATGAAATTTGCTCGTTTAAGGCGGTATACACAAGTTGTTGACGTTGCACAGCTCTTTTTCCATCAAAAATATCACCCACAGCAACAACGTTAAAATGGTTACCTTGGTTCTCAACCTGAATATGACAACCAAGCAGCGAATTTTCTAGATGGGCTTTAACATCTTCAGAATTCATTTTTTCTCACTTAAGGTGCTTTAGAGCACTTTTTATTTAGACCCAGACATCCAGCTGTCAATCACGTTATCAATATCACCCGATGACTTTCGCGCAGCGTTCAAGAACTGGCTAGCAAAGGTTTTACTTAAATCTATGCCATTTAGGGTGACATTGACAATATTCCACTGTCCCGTGGCTTTTTTCCGAAACATTAAATAATTTAGGGGGTACACCGCAGCATCGCTTCGAATTTCTTGTTTTGCCACAACCCTTCGCTGTTTACCCGGTAAAACGTGCTTGTTAATAAGAACAATTTGCTCATTACCATAGCTCATCAATCCACGGCCATAGGTTTCCACCAACCCTTTACGAAAGACACTTTCAAATCGCGCTCGCTGATCTTTTGGTGATGACTTCGCATATTTTCCCATTACTTTTTTTGCCACATAATCAAAATCAACAAACCCAGTCATCAGAGTATTGAGCGCATCAAAATAGGCGCCTTCATTGTTTGGAAAATTGCTTTTATGCTTGGCAATAATTACCAGCAACTCAGCCGTCATTTCTTCAATATTATTGAAGGGGTCTTGTTTATTTTTAAGCGCGCCAACAGCGACTTGTGCAGACGCCAGTGAAGACCACGCACAAATTAACCAAAGGATAGCAATAAAACGACCTAATCTACTCATAATTTTTCTCACTATGTTAATCCATTAACCAAAACTCGCTATCTGTTACCTAGTATAAAAAGTTTCTGCTGATACACTGCATACTTTTCTAGGCGCGCACTATACCATTCTCAGGCTATCTTAGAAATACAATGCAAACGATCTTTGGAGATCTCATGCCGGTACTTTTCATCCCTTGTCTAGCTTTATTTGCGGGCCTCTGTGGCTTAATATGGGGTGCAGACAAGTTTGTTAACGGTAGTGTGGGCATTGCTCGCAGTCTTGGTGTTTCCTCACTAGTAATTGGTTTAACCGTCGTTTCAATCGGCACTTCTGCTCCCGAAATTATTGTTTCTATCAATGCCGCATTGGAAAATTCTGGCGGGCTCGCTGTAGGTAATGCTATCGGATCAAATCTTGCCAATATAGGCTTAGTACTAGGCATTACTGCCTTAGTCGCGCCAATTCCTGTTCAAAAACATCTGCTGTACGAAGAAAGCCCAGTTCTATTACTGATTACCGCCTTGGCTGGATTATGTTTATATGATGGACAACTAAATCGTATTGAAAGCATCGCTCTTGGCATACTGGTCATTCCCTTACTAATAATGGTGGTGAAATACAAAAGGAGCCATCCTGATCTGAAAAGCACTGAGGTGAGCAGCACGGACATAGATCTAAGCCTAAAAAATTCTAGTTTATGGCTTTTTATTGGTCTGATTGCACTTCTCGCAGGCGCAGAACTGACGGTGTGGAGCGCTAAGTCTGTCGCCCTTCATTTTGGAATTAGTGATCTAGTTATTGGTTTGACGGTAGTCGCTATTGGTACGAGTCTTCCTGAATTAGCAGCTTCTGTTATGAGCGCAAAACGTGGGCACCATGACATAGCTATAGGAAACATTTTTGGCTCAAATCTATTTAATCTTTTATTAGTGATGACCGCCGCAGGGATGATTTCACCCATCGCCCTATCTTCGGACGTTTTCACTCGCGACTATTTAGCGCTTGCTACAATGACACTGCTTCTAGTGGCCATCGTCGCGTTTGCACTTTTAAAAGGCAGAGGAAAACCAGGTGGTGCTTTTGTTTCTAGAGTTATTGGTGTGGTCTTGTTATCCGCCTACTGCAGTTACTACATAGTGCTGTGGCCATCAATGGTTGTAAGCTAGTGCTTACTTGATTACACGTTTTCATCATATAATAGACACTTAGACATTAACTGAACGTGAAAACTGCGGATTTTTAAATGACAGACTTTATTGAGTCAGGCCAGAGAACTATCGAAATGGAGACCGAAGCAGTTAAAAAGCTGTCCTCACGGATCGGCATGCCATTTGTTACCGCCTGCGAGACAATTTTATCCTGTAATGGTCGCGTTGTGGTTATCGGGATGGGGAAGTCGGGACACATAGGCAACAAAATTGCAGCAACGCTGGCCAGTACTGGCACGCCTGCGTTTTTCGTTCATCCTGGAGAAGCCAGCCATGGTGATCTTGGCATGATCACCAAAGGCGACGTCGTCATTGCGATATCTAACTCAGGTAATACCAGTGAAATTCTTACTCTAATCCCTCTTATCATTCGCCTCGGTATTCCT
>DCBC01000054.1:63114-63328 GCA_002313335.1 Porticoccaceae bacterium UBA1117 | reverse complement strand
TAGATGTATCTGTAAGTGTTGAAGCCTGCCCTTTAAATCTGGCTCCAACAACCAGCACGACAGTTACGCTTGTTATGGGCGACGCACTTGCAATTGCGCTTCTGGAAGCTCGTGGATTTAGTGCGGAAGACTTCGCTTTTTCTCATCCAGGAGGTGCATTAGGGCGAAAATTGCTACTCCGAGTGAGAGACATCATGCATAAAGATGACGAAAT
>DCBC01000054.1:54451-62736 GCA_002313335.1 Porticoccaceae bacterium UBA1117 | reverse complement strand
CAAAAGGGTTTTGGGATGACTACCATAATGTCAGCGGACGGAAAGTTAATAGGTATATTTACAGATGGTGACTTGCGCCGCATTTTTGATTTAAGTCTAGATATTGCGACAACGCCTATCAGTGAAGTCATGTCTATTACCCCCAAAACTATTCATCAAAATATGCTCGCTGTCGAAGCTTTAACGATTATGGAAAATTCAACAATAACTGCACTAATTGTCGAGGATGATAATCACAACCCTGCGGGGGTTATTCATCTGCATGACATACTCCGAGCGGGAGTAGTCTAGTGACTATGCCTTCCCAAGCAATTATTACGGCAGCAAAAAATATCAAGCTTTTACTACTTGATGTGGACGGAGTTCTCACGGATGGGAAACTCTACTACGGCAATAGTGGCGAAGAATTAAAGGCTTTTAATATTCAAGATGGTCTTGGCATAAAGCTACTTCAACAAGGCGGCATACAAGTCGGAATAATTACTGGTCGCGTGTCCACACTTCTGCAAAGGAGAGCAGATGAGTTAGGGATAAACCCTGTAATTCAAGGTCGTGAGGACAAATTAATTGCGCTCAGAGAACTTCTAGAAAGCCAGAATTTGGGTTTGCATCAAATTGCTTTTATGGGAGACGACCTTCCTGATCTCTCAGCAATTAATTCAGTTGGGTTAGGAATCACTGTAGCAAATGCTAGTGACACCCTGGCTGCAAAGGCAGATTGGCAAACACTGCGGTCTGGAGGCGATGGCGCCGTGCGCGAAGCAGCAGAGATGATCCTCAAAGCTCAGGGCAAATTTGATACCCTAGTGGAGCGATTTACGTGATTCGTCAATCTGTCATTAGTTTAATTTTGCTACTAATTGTTGGTTGGTTTTTAGTGGTATGGGACTCTCCTCCAGAATCTTTTTTACAAAAAAATGACGACCAACTAGTTCAAAAGCGCAGTGTCGATAGCTATATGACGGGCATAAGTAGTCGGCGTTTTTCAGAGCGCGGCGATGAGTTGTTCTTGCTTACCTCGTCTAAAATAGAATTATTTAGCGGGGAGTCTAGACTTGAATTATCCGCTCCGCGTTTTGTTTCTGTTACCACTAAAGCGGACGGTGAAGATACCGGCGTATCGTTTATCGCTAATTCAGGAACTCTGTCTGAGGATGGACAGCAACTGGTATTGAAGGGTGCCGTAGAGGCTGTAATTGCGGGCACAAAAAATCAAAGCACAATGACTTCAGAGACTCTCAATTATAATGCGTCTAAAATGCTAATAACCACTGATGGAAATTTTGATCTGACCACTCCGTCATTATCGATCTCTGGTAAGGGACTAACTGCTGATCTAAGTGAGGAGACTTTCACCATGAAATCTAATGTAAGTGCTGTTCATGAAGCTACTTAAACACATAAATCTGCTCTTTTTTGTAGCACTCGCGATGCTGTCGGCCCCGGTTTTTTCTGATCGTAACCAATCTATTTCTGTCAATGCAGACTATGCAGAACGCAATGAAATAACCGGAGTTACAGAGTACCGCGGCAATGTCGTTATTCGTCAAGGTACCACTCTTATTAATGCTGATCGAGTTGTGATTTACTATCAAAATGGCAAAGTCAGTCGTATATCGTGCGCTGGCGCTCCAGCGAGTTACCAACAGACCTCTGCAATTGATGGCATTCTAATGGTCGCACGGGCTGAGGTTATTGAGTATCTTGTGTTTGAAAATATGATTAACCTAAAGAGTAATGCCTCATTAACACGCAATGGTACTTCCATTAAGGGAGACACTATTAACTATGACTTAGCTCAAGGTACCTGGAAAGCTAAGGGTAATGAAGAGGGCGAGCAAAAGCGGATTCAACTGGTAATTCCTCCCTTTAACCAAACTACAAATAATGAAGATCTGGCTATCGAAAAAGAAGTACTGCCAGTTAAATTAAAGGATATCAATTAATGGCAGTCTTAGAAGCACGACATCTTGCTAAGGCTTATGCCAAAAGACCGATTGTCAAAGATGTATCCCTATCCGTAAAGCAAGGTGAAATTGTCGGTCTTCTAGGCCCTAATGGTGCGGGTAAGACTACCTGTTTTTATATGATCGTAGGTTTGGTGGCCCAAGACGGCGGTAACGTTTTTATTGACGGAGAGGATATAACCGCGCTACCGATGCATGGGCGCGCCCGCAGAGGCCTAGGGTATTTACCTCAAGAACCATCAATTTTTAGAACGCTTAGCGTCGAAGACAATATTCTCGCTATATTGGAAACGAGAAAAAGTCTCTCACGTAACGAACGCAAAGAAATACTGGCAACATTACTTAATGAATTCCATATTTCTCATCTATCGAAAAGTATCGGTATGAGTCTTTCTGGAGGTGAGCGACGGCGTGTTGAAATTGCGCGCGCTCTGGCGGCTAACCCTCAATTTATATTACTCGACGAGCCTTTTGCGGGGGTTGACCCTATCTCTGTTAATGATATAAAAAATATTATTCGCCATCTTAGAGACAAAGGTATTGGCGTACTAATCACTGATCATAATGTGAGAGAAACTCTAGATATTTGTGAGCATGCATACATCATCGGTGAAGGCCATGTTATTGCCGAAGGGACTACCAACCACATATTGAATGATGAAAAGGTGAAAAAAACCTATCTTGGTGATCATTTCACTCTCTAATGGTAACTTAATGTCGTTTAGTCCATTGCCATATAGGTGGGTTCGGCACTAAACTTGCATAACAATTAGAGATACCTGAATATTTATGCGCCAAGGGTTACAATTAAAATTTAGTCAGCAGCTAACTATGACGCCTCAGTTACAGCAGGCTATCAAGTTATTGCAGCTATCTACTCTAGAACTCAGTCAAGAAATTACCGAACAACTCTACAGCAACCCCCTTCTAGAAGTTGATGAAGGCAGTAACAACCCGCCTAATGATGAACGCGACAATCTTTCCTCTGACTATGAAAATATAGTGGGTAATGATCTAAATCTCGACAGCATCCAATCTCTTAAAGCCGCTGAGGACGCTACAGAAAAACCCATCACAGAAGCTGAGGCTGAAGGTGACTGGCTTGCTGAGAAATCAGCAGATTTACCCGTTGAGGCGAATTGGGAAGAAAATTTTAATACTAGCTCGTCAACATCGAACACTAATGGCGAGGCTAATTGGGAGCAAGTTTATCAGGTTACTGAATCCCTGCAAGATCATCTGTTGTGGCAACTTAATCTAACGCCGTTCTCCGTGCGCGACCAACAAATAGCAGAAGCTTTGATAGATTCAATCGAGAGTTCGGGATTTATCGATGAGAATTTGGCCGATATACTCTCTCATCACGAAGCTAACTCTACCGAGGATCCCATAGAGGAGGATGAATTATTAGCTGTACTCCATAGACTTCAGCAGTTTGACCCACCCGGAGTATTAGCTAGAAACGTCAGAGAATGTCTACTGATCCAACTTTATCAATTATCTATCGATACGCCTTTTGTTAAGCAAGCGGTGCGGCTCACTTCTGATTTTTTAACCGATATCGCGTCTATTGACTTGATGAGCCTCGCAAAGAAAACACGCTATACGCTGGATGAGTTGAAAGGTGCCATTAAATTAATTCAAGGTTTAAATCCTCGGCCGGGGGAATCATTAGCGGCTAATAACACTGAATATATTGCGCCAGATGCCTATGTGGAGAAAATTTCCGGACGCTGGCAAGTACGTCTGAATGATAGCAATACTCCGCGACTTAAAATTAATGAAGTCTACTCAAACTTAATTAAGCGCTCTGATAACAGTGACCAAAATCAGTACTTAAAAGATAATTTAGCTGAAGCTAGATGGTTTTTGCGTAGTCTAGAAAGCCGTAACGAAACCTTGATGCGTGTTGCTATTACGGTCGTAGAGTTGCAACAGGGATTTCTAGATCATGGCGCAATAGGCATGAAGCCAATGGTTCTGTCGGATATTGCTACTAAATTAGAATTACATGAATCAACTATTTCGCGAGTGACCACTGCAAAATATCTAGCCACACCCCAGGGGATTTTTGAGCTAAAGTATTTTTTCTCAAGCCATGTTGGCACTTCCTCTGGCGGGGAGTGTTCATCAACGGCCGTTTGCGCTATCCTAAAAACTCTGATTGAAGCTGAAAAGCCTTCAAAACCGTTAAGTGACAATAAATTAATGGTTTTACTAGAACAGCAAGGCATTCAGGTTGCTCGCCGCACGGTGGCCAAATATCGAGAGAGCCTGGGTATCCCTTCTTCTAGCGACAGAAAACGATTCGAAAATGCTATCTAAAAGGAGTATTACATGCATATGACTATAAGCGGACACCATCTAGAAGTTACAGACCCAATAAGAGAGTACGTTACCGCTAAATTGGCAAAATTAGAGAGACACTACGAACAAATAACCAGTACCACTGTGATGCTAACCGTTGAGAAATTGAGGCAGAAGGCCGAGGCGACAGTACATGTGAGCGGCGCAGAACTTTTCGCCATAGCAGAACATGAGGATATGTATGCGGCAATAGATGCATTGGCTGATAAGTTAGACAGACAAATTATAAAGTACAAAGAAAAACATCGAGGGCACTAAACGAAATAATGAAAATTACTGACATCCTCTCTCCTGTCACGACACAAAGCTGCCTACCGTGGCCAAGTAAGAAGCGTGTTCTTGAAAATTTATCTTCTTTAGTAAGCGACTATTTAGGAAGTGATGAAGATCAAGCTGAGAATCTATTTCAGAGCTTTGTCGCGCGTGAAAAACTTGGGAGTACAGCTATCGGTGATGGGGTAGCTATACCTCACTGCAGAGCACCCGGCGTTAAGAGGATACATGGCTGTTTGCTAACGCTTCAGAATCCAATTGATTTCGATTCTTTTGATGACCAACCAGTTGACCTTATCTTTGCGCTGATAGTCCCTGAAGAGAAAAACGACGAACATTTGGCAACGCTGGCACGCGTCGCCGCTCTTATGCAAAAAGATTCGTCTCGACGCTTATTGCGCGAATGTAAAAATAATGCGGACCTCTATGACACGGCCATAGCCTTGGAGCGTGCAAGCTAATGTTACGTCTGGTTATTATCAGTGGGCGCTCTGGCTCCGGTAAGACATCCGCTCTAAATGTTCTTGAGGATGTGGGGTTTACCTGTATTGATAATCTTCCTGCAAGTCTTTTGCCAGATCTGATTAAAGAGCTCAACTCAGAGAACTCTGGTAATAACCAACTGGATCTAATGGATGATGTCTTACAACCCGTTGAATATGACACTCAATTAGCCGTCGGCATAGATGCTAGAAATGTCGCTGGCGACCTCAGTAAACTACCTGCAATATTGAGCAAGATTGAGGCAGGTGGAATTCATGTCAGTGTGATTTTTCTGCAGGCGCGGCGTAGTGATCTAATCCGTAGATACAGTGAAACTCGGCGCAAACACCCTCTAAGTAATAACACTATTAGCCTGTCTGAAGCCATTGATCTTGAAGAAGAAATACTTTCGCCAATACTAAAAATTTCAGATCAAAATATCGACACATCGGGGCTGTCGCTCCACCAGCTACGAGATCTTGTTAAAAATACGATCGTGCCTAATAGTAGTGATCATATGTCGATACTTTTTGAATCATTCGGGTTTAAACGTGGACTACCCGATGCTTCTGACTTTATTTTTGATGTGAGATGCCTACCAAATCCTTACTGGAAACAAGAGTTAAGAATTCAGAATGGTAATGATCCCGGGGTTATCGAATTTTTAGAAAGTCAGGTAGATGTTGCGGCTATGCTTGCTGATATCATTGGCTTTCTGACTCGATGGATTCCTAAGTTTCAAGCAAATAACCGCAGTTATTTAACTGTTTCTATTGGCTGTACTGGCGGCCAACATCGGTCAGTTTATATCGCCAATAGACTACATGAACATTTTTCAAAAGATTACCCTTCTGTTCAAATCGTACATAAAGAGCTGCCTAAGTGACCTATCAAGTATTTTTTTCATGATTCGAGCCAATATCAAGGTTATCAATAAATTAGGTTTGCATGCTCGTGCTGCCACGAAATTAGCTAGCTTAGCAAACCGCTACTCATGCTCAATTCATACGGGTGAAACGCCGCCCCTAGTAGACGCAAAAAGTATTATGTCGCTAATGTTACTCGCGGCTAATCAAGGCACTGATCTTATATTTGAGTTTGATGGACCAGAGCAAGAGAAAGCTCAAACTGCGGTAAAAGATTTATTTGGCGACTATTTTGGTGAGGGAGAGTAAATTGAGACCTATATTCGACTCTTTAAAGTTTACCTGCCGACAAATGTAAATATCTCCTATTCTATTTAGGCATACAAAGTTAGAATACAGCCTCGTCCAGCCTCAATTGGATCGACCGGGAATGCAATCTATGATTGTCAGCGATAAAATACTTGCTAAACTCGACAACTCAATTGATTCAGTCACTCTGAGTCAGGTCAGGCATACGCTTAATAATCTCGCGCCTCCCGATATTGCCCATCAACTTGAAATTGCGCCGCCAAAGTATCGTCATATTCTTTGGGGACTTGTCGATTCAGAGGTTTCTGGTGAAGTATTACATGACTTATCTGATGATATACAACTCGAGTTCCTCAACAAGATGGACGGTGCCGAAGTTGCCTTGTTGACTGAAGGGCTGGATGTAGATGACGTCGTTGATATTCTTCAACAGCTTCCTGACCGAGTGATACCAGAAGTACTAAAGGCAATGACACTTCAGGATCGTCAACGGGTTGAAACTGTTTTGACCTACAGCGAGGATACTGCCGGCGGTCTTATGGATACAGAGATTATTACTGTAAGACCCGATATTTCAGTGGATGTTGTTCTTAGATATCTTAGGCGTTTTGAAGAAATTCCAGATACTACTGATAATCTTTTTGTGGTTAGTCGCGATGATACGTTTTTGGGTAATTTATCGATAGGTAAGTTGCTCACCTCTTCTCCGGCTACTACTGTCCGCGAAGTAATGAACACAGAATTCAAGGCGATTGATGTCAACTTAGTTGATTCAGACGTAGCCATTCTATTTCAGCGCTATGATCTAGTTTCGGCGCCCGTTATTGATGCAAATACCAGATTACTAGGCAGAATCACAATTGATGATGTCGTAGATGTTATTGTTGAAGATGCGGACCATTCTTTATTAGCAATGGCTGGACTAAGTGATACCGAAGATACATTTTCATCCATTAGTCGCACAGCTCCCCGGCGTGCAGTCTGGCTAGGCGTCAACTTACTTACCGCTATCCTGGCATCATTCGCAATCAGTTTGTTCGAAGCTACGCTCGACAAAATAGTGGTCCTTGCCATCCTAATGCCTATTGTTGCAAGTATGGGTGGAGTCGCGGGTAGTCAAACCCTCACGGTAGTGATTCGAGGTATGGCTTTGGGGCAAATAGAGCGGGGAAACATAAGCTGGCTATTGAGTAAAGAATTTGCGGTCGGCGCTCTCAATGGATTGTTATACGCCGCAGTCGTCGGTGGTATTGTGTCAATATGGTTTCAAGATATTCGAATGGCCATTATAATTGGTCTCGCGATGGCTATTAACTTAATGGCTGCAGCGCTAACAGGGACTATTTTACCGGTGATATTAAGATCTCTCAAGATCGATCCTGCTCTTGCAGGCTCGGTTATTCTTACTACAATTACTGACATTGTCGGCTTTGTTTCCTTTTTGGGACTTGCGGCAGTATTTCTTGTCTAATGGATAATACTAACTTGCCAACAGAGTACGACGGCCCGAGTAAATCGCAACTCAAACGAGACAGTCATGCCCTTCAAGCCATGGGTAAAGAATTAGTGGAAATGCCCGAGGGTAAGTTGCAAAAATTTAACTTACCCGAAGCTCTCAAAGAGGCAATCTATGAAGCCCGTAAGCTAAAAAGTCGCGAGGCCAAACGTCGCCATTTGCAGTATATCGGCAAACTAATGCGTATATCGAATATCGATGAGATTCAAAACACACTCGATAAAATGGATCATCAGTCGTTAACGTATCGGCAACATTTCAAACAGTTGGAAGTCTGGCGCGAACGGATTATTAGTCAAGGTAATAAAGGGATAGAGTCGTTTTTAAAAGAGTATCCTCTCGCTGAACGACAGCAGTTACGTAATTTACAGCGTCAGGCAAATCGTGAAATAGAACTGAAAAAAGCGCCCGTAGCCAGCCGTAAAATTTTTGAATATATTAGATCAGTGTCCGAATAAAAAGTGGGGCTTCCATCGCTTTCCGTCGAGGTTCTACGGCACTACT
>DCBC01000054.1:28779-54051 GCA_002313335.1 Porticoccaceae bacterium UBA1117 | reverse complement strand
CTCCAATTGCGCAGCAAAAATCTTATCTACTGAGACCTCTAGGTCATCCCATAATCCATTTATCTTGTAACTAATACTAGACAGACGATCAACCTGCTTACTGACCAGCTTACTGGTAATATAGACCCCTGCAGCCGCAGGAATTCCTCCGAGCAATGCAACTACCCACGGCAAATTAGTTGCGACAGGCAAAGTCACAACTAATTGAGCATCTGCAGTTTCAGCTAGCAAGTCAAAGTCACCTGCTAAGCTCATTCTGCCAGAAGGCATTTTCACAATTAACGGCTCTAACATCCGAGCATTACCTTGATCCAAATATATCGATCCTTGCAGATTATTGAAGGCAAGGTGCTCACCGACGACGTCCGAAAAATCGAGTTTTAATCTACGTAGCCAATTGGCGAAATTGAAAAGACTAAAAAGTTTAAGTGCCGGATTAGTGCCCACAGATGAGCTGTAGAAACTACCTTGATTAAGCTCGATCTCAAAATTACCTGCGAGATTTTTTTTGGAAAAGCTCCAGGGATTATCTGGCCACTGGAGATTAAAGAAAATATCTCCAGATTGACTGTCTACAGGTATTGGAAGGTTAAGGCCGCTGAATAGATCGCCTATATTTTGAGTGGTTACAGATCCCTTGAGCTGGCTAATATTTTTTTCATCATCAAATCCCCAGAAAAATTCCGCCTGTTCATTATCAGAAGATCCACTTACTTTTAATCCAAATATGTCGCCTTTAATCTGACCAAATTTTGCACCAGAGACCTGTGGCCGAAGATCAAAGGCAAGGTTACCCCATCTCTTTCCATTGAAAAACAGACTGTCTACCGAAAAATCCAGAGCAGTAAGTTTCCGCGGGTCAAAGACCGACGTTTTAATTTTTTCTTTTAAAAAACTATCGGAAATACTTAGGCGCGTTAAGTGTAATGACGGTACGCGCTGACTATCCATATTAACCAATAGATGTCCATCCGCTAGCTCACTGAAAAAATCTAATGCGATATCGCCTGCCAAAATTTTAGTCTGTGAGCGTATATCTTGAATATACAGTCCCTCCCATTCTAAATAATCAAATTTTAGATCAAAAACTGGGTGCCAGGCTCTCTCAGACTCTTCCGAATCGCCACTAAAGAGGTCTATCACTGGCCGCCAAGAATCAATATCCGTCGTTTCCAAGTAGCTTCCTACCAACATAATATTCTCTTCTGGTAGACTCAGGGTACGATCAAAATTAGTCACGCCTCGGTGAAAACGACCATCAATAAAACGTAGATCACTCACTAAGTGGTCCCCGAGGGTACCCTCAATACGCGCTAAACCAGAGTCAAAATGCAGTTTTAGTGCGAGTTTCCTTATCTCACCTACCTCTTTCCCTAGGGGCACTGGAAGGCTTATCCCATTTGACACTAACTGACTTTTTACTGTTAATGTTACCGGACTAATCTTATTTAAATTCTGCTCTTGCCTTTTTGAATCTGTCTCTGATGATGAGAGAGGCTTAATTTTTAGTAACCCCTCCAAAGGGATCATCCCACTAACTATCTTGGACCACGGGAAGTCGACTAATCTATTTAGGTTGTCGGGCTTTATCGAGGTGCTGAAAAGAATATTCTGATCATCACTTTTCTTGAATAAACGAGCAACTATAGGTTGCTGCCAAAACCGACCCGTAATGGCCTCCGAGTACAAACCCTTAGTGGTAGAGAAATTGATGGCACCATTTATATCTGCTACAACAATAGGACTATTAGGAATCGATATCTGTGCATCCTGCAAAGTACTAAGAACCTCATAGTTACCGGTAGCACTTATTCCATCGGCAGTTTTCAAGGGGATTTGTAACATAAGTGCGGTTTTTAATTGTCCGCCATAATCCCAGCTTGCCAAAGAGCCAATATTGGAAGCTAAGGACGATTTAGCTAAGATGTTAATAGCTTGTGAAACACTTGAATCCAGGTTGGCATTAATTCGTAAGAGATTAGATTTTGGTTCGCCTAATTTAGAATTTCCGATTTCGATACCGGCGTTAATAACGTTTGCACCACCTAAGGTGCCACGCGAGACCTGCCCTAAAGTGACAGTATCATCGACAACTACCGTTGCATCAAAGTCACGCAAACCTAACCATTGGGGATGATAATCTAACCCCGCTGCTTCAACGTCAAACAGTAACTGAGTTGTCCTCACTAGTTCCTGCCCAACACCAGGACCAGACCTTTTCAGTAGTCCAAATTGCTTTACATTACCGCTGAGATTTGACGCCTGCAGCCATTGTGTTAATGATGGTGATAGCGTGTAGGGAATGTACTGATTACTGTACTTAGCATTAATATTACTGCCACCCACTAAAAGGGTTGTAGTTGGTGCAATCTTAAGCGCAGAGTTATCTTGCTTCACTGAAAACAAAAAGCTAGCGTCACCTGCTTCCATTTTCGCATCTATTACCGAACTTCTCAGGACAGTGGTTTTTTCTTCAACATTCTTATGGACATAAACAGTTCCCAGCGCTTGCTGAATTGGCAAATAATCTGTGTAGATTTTAGGAAAGGCGAGACTAAAGCCATCTTCATCATCGATATGAAAAAGGCCCTTGTCACCCTCTATTTCAATATAACCGTTAACGCCCCTAATACCCGGTATACCCATAAATGGCTCGATATCCACATTAGACAAATTAGCAGATGCGAAGTATCCCGATTGATTATGGCCAAAGGTAAGTACACTAAGATCTCCGCGAGGCCGTAACTGATCAAGCGTTTTTAAAACACCGTCACTGATGACGTTTGCTTCCTGAACAAGATCGGATAAAAGAGTCAGATTAAGATGATTCATAGATACATCAAAATCATACCACTGCATTGTCAGCCTCTGACTAAACAGCATATCTAACGGCTTTATATCGTTATTACCCCACTCTAAATCTAGACCTTGAAGTCGAAAACCCCAATCTTTGGAAGGTATATACCATCCAGTAATATCTGAACTAATATTTTTGATCGGAGGAGAATTAGAAAACCAGTCGAGAGGCAATTCAGACATTGACATGGAGCCTTCAAAATCAAGGCTACCTCCAGGCTGAATATCAACCCAAATCTCGCTATTTAATCCCGTACTGAAATATTTCAGGTCTTTTAAAATTTCCGGAGCAAGAGACTTACCAAGGGCAACTAGCGGCTCGGAAATATCAAAATCTTGTACCTTCAAATATGCCTGAGCGCTAAAGAATTCGTGATCCATCGGATTGCCATAGCCTTCGAGAACCAAGTAGGCTGGAACAGTTTGCTTTCCAAAAGATAAGGACATCTCACTGCGATGGAAGCTATCATCATTTTCCACCTTCACCGAAGCGCCTTTTAGTCTTGTGACCTGGCCCGAAAAGGCTTGAAACTCTATCTGTATTTGCTCTAAATTAATTAATCGGCTGTGGATAAAGGGTTTTAAAAGCACCTCAAGCTCAGTATCAGAGCCGCGCTCAAAACCTCTCAAATTCCAATTACCATTGCTATCCTCCACCAACACGACAGACAGATCATTAATAGTCAGTTCGCGCCAGACAACATTTAAATGCCGTAGAGTTCGAAATAAATCAAGCTCTGCGCGAACATCAGTCAATACTATGGATGGGCGCTGCGTATCATCTTTTAGCCTCAGGGTAGCTATATCAATAATCGGTACTAGTCTAGGCCATTCCCCAGCTAACTCTCCAATCTCCACCTGTAAGCCTATATTGTCGACTAAGAAGCTTTCGACATTTTCACGTAGCTCATCGACCTGCGAGACGGTTTGCCGACCAATTAAAACAAGAACAATTATTCCAAACACTAGCGACATCGCACCCAAAAGAAATATGCGGCCGGCCATAGCTAAGATTGTCAGTAATCTAGCGGTCATTTCCTGTACTCAGCCTCTAATGACATCAAACTGTTCTCGAGTAAATAATGGTTGATCTGTTATTTCAATTGTACATTTAAAGGCTCCCTCAAATGCCTCCATAAAGGTTTCTTTTGAAATCAAGAATCCCTCAATGACTTCTGAGGATGCACGAACACTTAATGTAGTGCAATCATAGGTATCTGCGACACGTTTTAATTCTCGCCAAATCTCAAAAATTACTGTGTCAATAGACTTTAACGATCCATGACCATGACAGCTAGGACAGTCGCTGTGTAAAAGTTGCCGTAAACTTTGATAGGTTCTCTTGCGTCTGATTTGTACAAGACCTAATTCAGTAAATTTGGATATAAATAATTCTGTTCTGTCACCACTCATCGCTTTTTTTAAACTGCCCAAAATGTGCTCACGATGGACAGATTTTTGCATATCGATAAAATCAATGACAATGATCCCCGATAAATTACGCAGTCGTATTTGATGGGCAATCTCGGTCGTTGAGCAAAGATTCGTTTGATAGACCGTTTGCTCAGGATCTTGACGCCCTATATTTGATCCAGTGTTAACATCGATTGTTGCCATAGCCTCTGTTTGGTCAATGATTAAATACCCACCATTATCCAAATCTACTCTGCGCTGAAGTGCTTTATCAATTTGATCATCGATTTTGTATCTTCCAAAGATCGGCTGACTCTCAGAGTAATAATGAATACCTTTGGGAATATCGATCTTTAGTTCATCACAAAATTGTTGTAGCTTGAGCACGAGATATTCATCATCCACGGTGATTTGCGCCAACTCCCCCGCGGCTAAATCTCTTATTAATCTCTGCTCAACTGGTAATTCTTGGTGCAGACAACTAGGTCCCTCAGCAATACCTATTTTCACCTCTAGCGCTGACCACAATCGCTGAAGGAAATTTATATCCGCTTTTAATAGGTTCAAATTAATATTTTTGGCAGCAGAACGTAAAATGTAGCTACCCACCTTATGCTTCCTGTCTAACGAGTTATTGTCTAAAATTTCTGCTAACCCATCGTTAAGTCTGACTCTTTCATCTTTAACATTAATGCGATGAGATATTTTATGGTCTAACCCATATGGCTTGTAAACCGCATAGTTCGACGCCAGAGTAAGATTAGTAGATAGCCTAGCGCCCTTTTCGGCTACCCCCGCTTTGATCACCTGAATAATGATTTTTTGTCCCTCTCGCAGTACATAACGAATATCTTTATCATTATTTGACAGATTAGATTGTTGATTTAATGGCGTAGCTGATTTGACCAAAACATCCTTAATATGTAAAAACCCACTGCGGTGACCATCAAAATCTACAAATGCCGCTTGCAAACCGGGCATTACTCTTGTCACAAGACCTCTATAGATACTACCTACAATACTCAGTTCATTGGCTCGCTCAATATGCACTTCTTGTACTAACCCATTTTCCACAAGAGCAACACGTACCTCACCTGCTTGGCAATTAATAAGTATTTGGCTAGTGCTCTTTTTGGTCATGTGAAATCTATTCCGAGATAGGAGATTGCCATGTAGGCACATCAAATTTAGACAGTAACTGGCATGTTTCAGCAATAGGTAGGCCAACAACACCACTATAACTACCCTTGATATGCTCAACAAAAACTGATCCGTATCCCTGTATAGCATAACCCCCAGCCTTATCTTTAGGCTCGCCAGTTTCCCAGTATGTAATAATTTCGCGCTCGGTTATGGTGCGAAACGTCACCCATGTTTTGGACAATAACACTAAACTTTTTTCTTTATTATCGATGGCGACTGCCGATAATACGCTGTGTGTTTGTCCGGATAAGGAAGTGAACATGTCTTTAAAGTTCAAGTAATTAATGGGCTTACCAAATACCTGTCCATCACAGACAAGAATTGTGTCTGCACCCAGCACAGGAGTATCCGAGTCATTCATTAAGCAACCAGCACTCGCTTTTTCAAGCGCAAGACGAGTTACGTAGCTAGTGGCTGACTCTGTAGACCTTTGAGTTTCATCAATCGTTGGAATAATAATACGGTGTAGAACACCAATCTGTTCCAAAATATCGTGCCGCCTCGGAGACCCTGACGCTAGCACAAGATCATAATTCCTCACCGTAGTTTGAGTGGAAGACATACATTGGCCTTTTAATCTATGTTAAAGCATTCATCGAGAAGCCCGTTAAAGGATGATTATTAACGCTTCCGATTAAACTTGATCAGTAACTGATCAATCGCAGGCCACACTATTGCGGACGCCAGAGCGGATAATATTATATAGCTATAATCTATCGGAATCTCCCACATTGAAAGCAACATGTTGCGCATAAATTCTGCAAAAATAATCAGAATAAACACAAAAAGGCATCTATGGATTAATGAGAAATAAACTAGCCACCCACTTAAATAAAGAGGGATAGCCCCTACTGTGGAAAATAACAAAACATGTACGCCAATTGGAGCTCTGAATATCAAGTCGGCTAAAAGCCCAGTAAAAGCCGCAAAACCAATTCCCCACTGGCTGGGTCTAAAGATTATCCAGCCAATGACAACCAAGAGTAAAAAATTAGGCTTCAACACTAGCAAATAGCCCGAAACTGGCACTAACTGCAGCACTGATGCTAGCAAAATAGAAATAATAAGTGCTAGCCCAACATCAGACTCCTTCACTTAGAAGGTCCAATTTCACCACCATCTTCTGAAGTAAATACGAGTAATAAATGTTTACTCCTGTCTATTTTGGCTGCGGGAGTAATCTCCACCTCGATAAAACTAGCGCCAGATTTGTGTTCAATGTTAATCACACTACCAACAGGATAGCCCACGGGAAATCTTCCGCCCAGTCCTGAACTAACCAACTGGTCCCCTTCTCTAATATCTGCGGTCGGTGACACAAACCGTAACCTCAACCTATCGTAATCAGACGTCCCCTCAGCAATCGACCGCATACCATTGCGCAATATCTGCACAGGAATCGCATGAGTGCTATCAGTGATTAGTAAAGCCACGCTATGATCTTTAAACACTTCGATCACCTGCCCCATTAGCCCTTCCGCATCAAGAATAGGCTGGCCTATATAAACATTATCCTCAGTACCACGGTCAATAAATAATGTGTGACTATTTCGACTAGGAGAAACGCCGATGACTTGAGTGACCAACACACTATCCATTAATAATTCTGTTGCATTGAGCAATAGTCGTAACCGCAGATTTTCAGCAGCAAGATCTGCCATCCGTTGAATCTGTCCTCGGTGGATCAGGCTTTCTTGTTTCAGTCGGGTATTCTCCACTTCTAAATCAGAACGATCAGAGAGAATCAATTCACTCCAAACGCTGAAGCGAGCAGGGACTGTCGCTAACCAATGTACAGGAAGGAGCGCGTTATCAAAGAAGTTTTCAATAGGGTCAAACCAGTCAGTATAACTGTGAGCGGCCATCAGGCCGAATGAAATGGCCACCACTAACAAAAGACGACGGAAGATCGATGATAGTTTGACCAAGGCATTACTAATGATTCTGCTCCCGAAGAATTAGTGACATTCAAACTCTAACGAATCAGCAACCCTTTTAAAAGGCCAATCTATTAAGCTTTTTGTTATCCATACGATCCAAAAACTCACCACCGCCGCGAGCAACACAGGTCAGTGGTTCTTCGGCAACAATAACAGGTAAGCCCGTTTCATTCGCAAGTAATTTATCAAGGTCTTTCAGTAACGCTCCGCCACCGGTTAAAACAATTCCCGCTTCGGCAATGTCCGAGGCCAGCTCCGGTGGGGACTGCTCTAAGACACGCTTTACTGCTTGGACAATGCCAACCAATGGTTCCTGAAGCGCACCCAGAATTTCATCACTGGTTAGGGTAAAGCGTTTTGGTATTCCCTCCGCTAGATTGCGCCCTCTTACCTCAATTTCCCGTACTTCTTCCGCTAAATAGGCACCGCCTATTTCCATTTTTATGCGCTCAGCTGTGGTGTCACCAATTACACTGCCATATTCACGACGTACAAAGTTAACAATCGCCTCATCGAAGCGGTCTCCGCCAATGCGCACTGAATCGGCATAAACAACCCCGCTTAGGGATAGGATCGCAATTTCTGTGGTACCGCCACCGACATCAACGACCATTGAACCAACCGCCTCTTCTACTGGCAGACCTGCACCAATAGCGGCAGCCATCGGCTCATCAATCAAATGAACCTCTCGGGCGCCTGCATGGTAAGCCGCCTCCTTGATAGCGCGCCTCTCAACTTCAGTAGCCATGCATGGAACACATATCAGGACCCTTGGGCTAGGCGGAAAAAAACTTGTGTCATGGACTTTTTTTATAAAGTGCAAGAGCATCTTTTCAGTAACTTGGAAATCAGCAATTACACCGTCTTTTAAAGGGCGAATGGCCGTTATATCCCCTGGAGTTCGGCCTAACATGCGCTTAGCATCAACCCCAACTGCATCCACTATTTTTTGCCCCATATAATGCCGAATAGCCACCACAGAGGGTTCATTAAGGACAATCCCTTTATCCCGAACATAGATGAGTGTATTTGCCGTACCCAAGTCGATCGAGAGATCGCTGGAAAACATACCACGAATTTTTTTAAGCATTTGCTGAGTTTCCTAAGTCATTCTCACCACAGTAGTGTCAGCGGAGAATTCAGTCATGTTGCACTGTCCCGCCAAAGTTAGTCACAAAAAAGTGCCCTCTTTGACGCAGTAGAACTCGAGTTTAGCTGATCTCCGGAGAAACTTCCTTTATCTATTGAAAATTAAACCAAATAAAACAAAAAGGTTACACATTAGCGGATTGAATAAACGATCTGATTAAACTAATGCGCCTTTTGTGGTACCTTACCGACTCTGGAAAGACAATAAAAGTTCATCGTATTGCAACACTAATAAGTGCCGTGTTTGCTGGGTTATAAAAATGACTATTGAAAGAAAAGAAATTGAAAAACTAGCCACTCTGTCACGTCTGGCGATTGACGAAAAAACCATCGCTGATGTTACCGGGCGTCTCAGCAGTGTTCTGGCGTTGGTCGATCAACTGCAAAACGCCAATACTGATTCTTTACAGGAAATATCTCGTCCGTTTCACACCTCTCAGCGGCTACGTGATGATGAGGTGAGCGAAACTGACCAGCGAGACGCTTTTCAGGCGATAGCGCCAGAAACCCACAATGGATTATTTACCGTCCCCAAAATGATCGAATAACCGGACTGACAATGCACAATTACACTATTGCTGAGCTTATTAAAGGCCTACAAAACAATGAATTTTCAAGTGTCGAGTTAACTCAACACTTCTTAGATCGAATCAGTCAATTAAATGATGACTACAATGCGATTATCACCGTGACTGGTGAACAAGCTTTAAATGCTGCAACTCTGGCTGATCAGCGACTCTCGCTTGGCGATGCCCCTGCTATGTGTGGCGTACCTATCCTGCACAAGGATATATTCTGTACTGATGGCGTACGCACTAGCTGCGGCTCTAAGATGCTCGACAATTTCATACCTCCATATAATGCCACCGTAGTAGAAAACTTTGCACGTGATGGGGCCGTCATGTTGGGTAAAACCAATATGGACGAGTTTGCTATGGGTTCATCGAACGAAACTAGCTTTTATGGCCCTGTAAAGAATCCTTGGGCGACAGATTCGGTACCTGGAGGCTCTTCTGGAGGCTCTGCTGCCGCCATCGCCGCGCGTTTAGCGCCTGGAGCAACCGCTACAGATACTGGAGGTTCAATTCGTCAACCTGCAGCACTTTGTGGAATTAGCGGTCTAAAACCAACCTATGGCCGTGTTTCTCGCTGGGGAATGATTGCTTTCGCCTCAAGTCTGGATCAGGCAGGTCCGATGGCCCGTACGGCAGAAGACTGCGCAATACTACTTAACTGCATGGCCAGTTTTGACGAAAAAGATTCAACGTCGGTGGATAAAAATGTACCTGACTACACCGCATCCTTGGGTAATTCAGTCAAGGGGCTGAAGATCGGAATCCCCAAGGAATACTTTTCAGAAGGTCTTCATCCTGGCACTGAAGTGGCGGTTAGAAAAGCATTAGCTGATTTAGAGGCACAAGGCGCAGAATTAGTCGAGATAAGTCTCCCCAACTCTGAGCTCTCGGTGCCTGCGTATTACGTAATTGCCCCAGCTGAAGCATCAGCTAACCTCTCTCGCTTTGACGGTGTGAAATATGGTTATCGATGTGAGAATCCAAAAGATTTACAGGACATGTATTGCCGGAGTCGCACTGAAGGTTTTGGCGAAGAGGTTCAGCGACGAATTTTAATTGGTACGTACTGCCTATCTGCTGGGTACTATGACGCGTATTACGGCAAAGCTCAGCAGGTTAGACAACTCATCCAACAAGATTTTTCCGACGCCTTTAAGTCGGTAGATTTGATCATGGGCCCAACTTGCCCATCGCCAGCATTTAAGTTTGGTGCCAAAGGAGATGATCCTGTTGCAATGTATTTAGAAGATATTTATACCATTGCCACCAATTTAGCAGGCTTGCCCGGCATGTCAGTGCCGTGCGGGATAGTCGAAGATAAGCCTGTGGGCTTACAGATTATCGGAAACTACTTTGATGAAGCGCGCATACTAAATGTTGCACATCAATTTCAACAGATTACTAATTGGCACCAACAAACACCAGAGGCTATATCATGAGTTGGGAAACCGTTATTGGACTTGAAGTGCATGTTCAATTAGCCACCAAAACCAAAATTTTCTCAGCAGCAAGTACCGCTTTTGGTGCCACCCCCAACAGCCAAGCGTGTGCTATAGACTTAGCTATGCCTGGAACCCTCCCTGTACTCAATAAACAGGCAGTAAATTATGCCATTATGTTTGGGTTAGCCATAGACGCTGATATCTGCCAGGAATCTGTATTCGAACGCAAAAACTATTTCTATCCAGATTTACCAAAAGGCTATCAAACTACGCAATTGGAAAAGCCGATTGTCGGCCGCGGCAGCGTGACTATTCAGCTGGCCGATGGCTCAGAGAAAGCGATTGGCATTCATCATGCTCATCTTGAAGAAGATGCAGGGAAATCTACCCATGAGGGCAACTTGCCCCATGGTATGTCCGGCGTTGATCTGAATCGTGCGGGTACACCTCTGATTGAAATTGTCTCCGAGCCTGATATGCGCAGCGCAGAGGAAGCCATCGCTTTTGCCAAAAAGCTCCATAGTATTGTTACCTCAATTAATATCTGCGATGGTGAAATGAGCCAAGGTAGTATGCGTTTTGATGTCAATGTTTCTGTCCGACCCACCGGTAGTTCAGTCTTAGGTACACGTACCGAAACTAAAAACCTCAATTCATTTAAATTTATGGAAGAAGCAATTGAGCGCGAAGTCGAACGTCAAATAGATCTGATTGAGGACGGCGGGATAGTGGCTCAAGAAACACGTCTTTATAATGGTGATACCAAGGTTGCTAAGTCAATGCGCAGTAAAGAAGAAGCGAACGACTATCGTTACTTCCCCTGCCCTGATCTACTTCCAGTATTGATCAGTGATGCCACTATTGAAGAGCTACGACAGGCATTACCTGAACTACCTGACGCTCGTCAAAAACGCTTTGTTAGTCAGTACGGACTATCTAATTATGATTCTAATCATATTGCTAGTGACTCTAATATGTCGGCATTTTTTGAAGTAGTAGCTAAAGGTTCCAGTAATGCAAAATTAGCGGCAAACTGGGTCATGGGTGAGCTTAGCGGTGCTCTAAATAATGCTGATCTCAATTTTTCTGGAAGCCCAGTATCTCCCCAGCAACTTGCAGGCATGGTTGCACGTATTGAAGATAATAGTATTTCTGGGAAAATGGCCAAACTTGTGTTTGAAGCCATGTGGAAAGGCGAAGGTACCGCCGATGAGATTATTCAGGCTAAAGGGCTTAAGCAGGTCTCAGATAGCGGCGCTCTCGAAAAAATAGTGGCTGAGGTTTTAGATGCAAATTTAGCTATGGTTGAAGACTTCATTAACAGCGATGAAAGTAAGCGTAAGAAGAAGCTTGGTGGCTTTATGGGTCAGATTATGAAAGCCTCTAAAGGTCAAGCTAACCCTCAACAAGTCAATCAGATATTACTACAAAAGCTCAATGAACTTTTATAATGTACTGAGGCTCGATCTATGATTGTCACTCCATATACAAATGGCTGCGGAGCTACGGTGAGCGACATCCAGCTGGCTACGCTTTCAGATAGCGATTTGGCTCAGTTAAGAGAAGTGTTTGCTGAACACGGTTTACTATTCTTCCGAGACCAAACTTTACCGCCCACAGAACATCTTAAATTTGCCGAACGCTTTGGCAGTATCGTAATTAATAAATTTTTTAAGGCGACCAATGATTTTCCTAAGATCGCCGAAGTTCGTAAAGAGAAAACCCAGCAAACTAATATCGGTGGTGGCTGGCATACTGACCATTCTTATGATGAGATTCCTGCGATGGGCTCTATATTGGTGGCTCGTATGCTACCTAAGACTGGCGGTGACACGCAGTTTGCTAATCTAGCTGCCGCATATGATGCATTGTCCCCAGAGCTTAAAGAGCGTATTGCCAATCTTCGTGCAGTACATTCCAATGAGCATCTCTATGGTGAAAATGGTGTTTATCGGCATACAGATCTCGCCCAGCACCTAGGGGGTATGGACCGAGTTGGCGACGCCACTCATCCCGTAGTGATTACTCATCCTGAAAGTGGCCGGAAAGTACTCTATGTTAACCCGGGGCATACTATTCAATTTGAGGGCTGGGACTTCACAGAAAGCCGTACGTTACTTGATGAGCTTTATGCCCATGTTGACCAACCTCAATTTACCTGCAGCTTCAACTGGCTGCCCGGTTCAGTAACCTTTTGGGACAATCGATGCACATGGCATCAAGCTAAAAATGACTATCACGGTGAGGCTAGACTAATGCACCGCATCACTCTAGCGGGGACTGCTCTAACTGCAGCCTAGGTCTAAAGATGCCATCCATGCGTAAAAAATCTGACTTGCCGACTAAAATTTGCTTAGCTTGCGAACGGCCATTTACCTGGCGAAAGAAATGGGAGCGCTGTTGGGAAGAGGTACAATTTTGCTCTGTACGCTGCAAATCAAAAACACGTAAAAACTCACCATAAGAATGGATATATGACTTCACCTACACATAAAACCGATGTTTTGATTGTTGGTGCTGGCCTTGCCGGCTTAAGTGCGGCTAATGACCTTCAGAATGCCGGATACACGGTGCTAGTTGTCGATAAAGGACGGGGATTAGGAGGACGTTTGGCGGGCCGACGAATAGATAATGCCAGTTTTGATCATGGTGCTCAGTTTATGACTACGCGTGATCCTAAATTTGTTGAGCAAGTTCGTCAGTGGATAGAGGATGGTGTTGCCGAAGAGTGGTATAGCAGTTTTCCGGGTCAAGTAAATAGCCATGCGCGTTATCGAGGCGTGCCCACTATGACGGCTATCGCAAAACATTTGGCCATGGACCTCACGGTTAAACTAGCTACGACGGTAGAGTCAGTTCAAGTTCATAGCGACGGATGGCTTTCCCAGTTGAACAATGGCACCAGTATTCAATCACGTTCATTAGTAATCACCTCACCGGTACCCCAGACACTAGATTTGTTAAGCACCGGTAATGTCAGACTACCTCAAGACAAGCATGATCGACTCAGCCGGATTAGTTATGAAAGCTGTATTTCTGTTATGGCAGTTTTGGATAAGCCAAGTGCCATTAAACCCCCAGGAGCAATGGCCATTGATTCCGGTCCAATTGCATGGATAAGTGATAATCAACAGAAGGGTGTATCGGTCCTTCCAGCAGTTACCATTCATGGTAGTGGTGATTTCAGTGCGAAACACTTTGAGGACGACCGCGATGAAGTTGCTCGTCGACTTATAGATTTAGCGAGCCCCTATCTGGGTGCCAAAGTGGTCGACTTTCAAGTACATGGCTGGCGCTACAGTAAGCCTGTAATAGTCGATAGCAGTCCCTGCATGATAGCTAGCGAGGGAACTGACCTACCGCCGCTAGTATTGGCCGGTGATGCTTTTGCTGGCCCCCGCGTAGAAGGCGCAGTCCTATCCGGATGGGCTGCGGCAAAGTCACTAATAGCCGGTAGCGTTTAAGTAGCCCTGAAATATACAAATCGACCAAACTATAGCGCCAAAGATTTGGTTAGTTATAATAGTTCCCTAAAACATAATAAAAGTAACCTTCATTGATGACCCTAAGCGCTTCACTACACAGCCGCAGCGATGCGAAATGCGAACTCTGCGCTGCGCCAGATCAGCTTCGCAGCTTCGCCATAACACCTTACAGCGATGAGTTAGCCGATCACAACGTCCTGATTTGCCAACAGTGTCATGAGCGCCTGAGTGACTCATTAATTTTGGACCCTAACCACTGGCACTGCCTTGGTGACAGTATGTGGAGCCAAGTTCCAGCAGTGCAGGTCATTATATGGCGTTTACTAAATCGGCTAGATCCTGAGCCCTGGGCTCAGGATCTACTTGATATGTTATATCTGGAAGATGATATTTTAACTTGGGCAAAGACTAATACTAACGAAGATAGCCTTGCGGCTGTTAAGCATAAAGATAGTAATGGTGCGTCACTACAAAATGGTGATACGGTCACACTAACCAAAGACTTAAATGTTAAAGGTGTTAGCTTTACCGCTAAACGCGGCACAGCAGTGCGGAACATATCGCTGGTGACAGACAATTCAGAACAACTAGAGGGCCGAGTAAACGGCACCCAAATTGTAATTTTGACTAAATTCGTTAAGAGGGCAAACTAATGGAAAAGACTGAACAAGAACTGCGTATTCAACTGGCCGCCTGTTATCGGATATTCGACCACATGGGCTGGACCGAAATGATATTCAATCACATTACTGTAAAAATTCCAGGTGATGAACATCATTTTTTGATTAATCCTTACGGCCTACACTACAGTGAAGTTACGGCATCAAATTTAGTTAAAGTTGATATAGAAGGCAATATTGTTGAAGATACCGACTACACCGTAAACCCAGCGGGTATTGTTATTCACACCGCCATTCATGCAGCGCGCCCAGAAATCCATTGTATAGCCCACACCCACACCAATGCCGGAATGGCTGTTGCCTGCTCGCAAGAAGGATTGCGTACAGACAATTTTTACTCCGCATTGCTACACAATCGCATCGCCTATCATGACTTTGAAGGCCTCACAGTGAGAGACGATGAAAAGCCAAGACTAGTGGCAAACCTAGGTAATAAAGGATTACTCATCTTGCGCAATCATGGCCTGCTAGCGTGTGGCCGAACCATACCTGAAGCTTTTATAAATCAATGGACTCTCGAGCGGTCATGTGAGATTCAAGTGGCTTGCGATGCAACTGGTAAAAAAATTATCCCCGTAAATGATAAGGTTCTCAAGATATCTGAGCAATTAATGGAAATGCAAACCAAGGGGGAACCAGCCGGAGAACTTGAGTTCAATGCCTTCGTCCGCATCATTGATAAGATAGACCCTTCTTACAAAGATTAAACGTTTACTAACTAATCAAGGATGAATGTTATGGCATTTAGGGTAGGTATTTTAGGGGCTTTTCTGGCTGTATTATTGTCAGGTTGTGACAATGCAGAAGTGCCGAAAGAGGCGATTTCCTCACCTTCAGGGTATTCGGATGTTGCCAAGGTGACTTTAGAGGTCGGCTCGTTAGCACCAGACTTCAAACTACAGTCGTTAAATGGCGAGTGGGTGCAGCTGTCTCAACTACGTGGCAGTAAGGTGCTAATGATTTTCTATCGCGGTCACTGGTGTCCTTTTTGTGTTGGGCATTTGCAAGATATTCAAAGTCTACTTCCAGAGCTTGAAAAACGCGGCTATCAGGTGCTAGCTATCAGCCCAGAAGACGCCACAGATATGCAAAAAATTGCTGACCGCATGGATCGCCCCTACCGATTTTTATCTGACACTAATTTAGAGGTGGCCGACTTATACGGTATACGTCGCGATGAGGAGTTGCCACACCCAGCAATGATACTGCTAGATGATTTGGGTATTGTAAAATGGTTCTACGTCGGTGAAAACTATAAACAACGGCCTAGCGCAGAACAATTACAGAAAGTCCTTGATCGAATTGGCACCTAGCAGATAATCAGACACAAAAATGCCCCTATACAGGGGCATTTTTATCAATCATGGCTCATTATTACTTCATTAAGTCTCGAGCAATAATCAATTTCATAATCTCATTACTACCGCCATAGATCCGTTGCACCCGTGAGTCAGCAAATGCTCGACACACTGGGTATTCCCACATATAGCCCCAACCACCATGGAGTTGTAAACACTCATCAGCAACTCTGCACTGCAGGTCAGTGGTCAATAGCTTTAACTTAGACGCCGTTACCGAATCTAATTTATCCTCGAGTAAGAGCTCAGTACACCGATCGCAAAACACTTCTGCACTGGTAACTTCAGCTGCCAATTCAGCCAGCTTGAACTGGGTGTTTTGGAAGGATGCTACGGACGTACCAAAAGCCTTACGTTCTTTAGTATAGGTAACGGTCGCTTCAAGTATGGCTTGGGAATTAGCAACCGCCCCTACTGCAATAGACAATCGCTCCTGAGGTAAGTCCTGCATCAGATAAATGAAGCCACGACCCTCTTCACCAAGGAGGTTTTCTTTGGGCACCTTAACGTCTTGGAAAAATAGTTCTGAGGTGTCTTGAGCTTTTAAACCCAGTTTGTTCAGATTTTTACCTTTGCTAAACCCTGGTAGATCGGCCTCTACCAAAAACAAACTAATGCCCTTCGAGCCAGCCGAAGGATCTGTTTTCGCAACAACAAGGACTAGACCCGCTTTTTGACCATTGGTAATAAATGTTTTAGATCCATTAAGAATATAATGATCACCATCCAAAACTGCCGTTGTCTTGGTTCCCTGTAGATCTGATCCTGCACCCGGTTCAGTCATTGCAATCGCAGTAATTAACTCACCTGAAACACACCGCGGTAAATAAGCTTGTTTCTGATAATCACTACCATAACGAACAATGTACGGGACAGAGATATCATTGTGTAACGTCCACCCCAATCCAGTACAACCGGAACGGGCAATCTCTTCATTAACAATACAGTTGTAGAGAAAATCTGTGTCAACACCACCATACTCCTCTGGCACCATAGGGCACAGAAACCCTTGTTCTCCAGCTTTTAGCCATATTTCGTCACTCACCATACCGTCTTTCTCCCACTGCTCATGATGGGGCATTGCTTCGGTTTCCAGGAACTTTCGAACAGAGTCACGAAACATTTCGTGGTCAGAGTCATACAGATGGCGTGGAATCATTATCATTACTCTCTTTAGTTAAGGCTAGAGTCTATCAAGAGCCTTGAAGCAAGGCAGTAAAGTTGGTGACCACTGCGTTCTGGAGTTTAACTAATGAGATAACTAAGGCAGGTTTCCACTAAGCAAGAAAGCAGCTGTGCCAAAACCTATAGTCCAGTAGACACTATGGGTTTTATAGGCAGCCATAACGGCGGCTAAACCTCCCCAGATATAGGCATTGGTAGAGCTGATATCTAATTGTTGCTCATGTACAAAGAGAATCGGCACGAAAATAGCGGTTAATACAGCAGGTGCGCTGAAGCTCAAAAACTGCTTAACGTTTGGCCCAAGACGCAACGGCAGTTTGCCCTCTAAAAACAAATAACGCGTAGTAAAAGTGATTAACGCAAGCAACCCAATAGTGATTAAAGTCATCGTACTTGCCTCAATTTTTGTAACGCAAACCCCACTGACATACCAACTAAGGCTGCGACGACCAAACCTAATTCCATAGCGTAAATTGAAAAAATGATGGACAAAATAGCCGACACGGAGACACAAACTAAGATAGGTAAACTTTTAATGTCTGGAATGACTAAAGCAATAAAGGTCGCAGCAATAGCAAAGTCTAGCCCCAAGTCCGTCAAGTCGGGCAGCCATGCTCCGGCAATAATCCCCAATGCTGTCCATGCATTCCAAGCAAGATAGAAACTGCCGCCAGCACCTAATGCGTAGTAGAGTCTATAGTTATTCCTATATGCACGGCGGTCACCAGATAACGAAAACAGCTCATCGGTCAGTAAAAAACCCAAGCCAATACGCCACCGTAATGGTTTGGTTCGAAGCTTCTCACGAAGGCTCAATCCGTATAAAAAATGCCGTGAACTAATCACTAAAGCACTAAACAGAACCGTCAGTAGAGGAGCACCTTCCGCCATTAATTCGACAGTAACGATTTGCACCGCACCCCCAAAAATAACTGCACTAAAAAGCTGCGCCTCTAGCCCACTAAAGCCCCGTTGTATCGCTAGAGATCCGAACAGAATACCCCATGGCACAACAGCCAAGCTGAGCGGCAACATGTCCAGCGCACCTTTATTAGCCGCAGCCAATAGCGCTTTACGCCGACTAAATATCAAGAGGCATCGATCATAATATAGAGACTATATTTAATTTTTTTAAACAAACTTTCGAATCATCCATTTGGGTAAAATATAGAACAGGCCAGCAATAATAGCCCAACGGCGCGTTATGTAAGCATGATCCTTCTTATCTTGAATAGCCTTAACAATTTGAGCCACCGCTTTTGCTACTGGCACTGTACCCAGCGGCTTGCTCTCTAACATGGGCGTATCAATGAAACCTGGCTCTATTGTTGTAATGGTAATCGGTAATCTCGAGCGGTAAGCACGTGAACGCATACCGTTTAAATAACTAGAAACAAAGGCTTTGGTCGCATTATAGGTCAATGACAGACCGGCAGAAAAATGTGCCGCAATCGATGACACTCCTACCAAATGGCCACCTCCACGCTGTATAAAATAATTCATTGCATCCATCGACATGGCGGTAAATCCACGAACATTAACATCGATCATTTCTGATTCTATAGTCCAATCCAGAGACTTTTCACCTGTTCCAACACCAGAGTTCACTACTATGAGTTCTACATCCCCCATCTGTTCTATTAGAGCCGCTAGTTGAGTTCGAGCTGCATCGGCATTAATTAGATCGGTTACCTGAACAAAGTGCTGGCCTGGCAATCGATCGCTGAGCTCAGTCAAACGCTCTTCTCTTCGCGCCATGAGCCCAAGTTGATAACCTAGGTCTGCCAATTGAACAGCTAATTCATAACCAATGCCCGAGCTTGCACCTATAATAATTGCTTTCTTCATAGTAAATTTCCATTAATTTACGACGCAGTTTAGACGCATTAAGGGTTACTGAATAGCTGAATTTAGCAGAGAAAGAGGGTGTTTCTAGTTAGATCATACTGCGATCAGTTTTGTCGATATCTCGATTTTCAAATAATAAATACTCTGCCCTACCTTCAGATATCAGACGGCCCCGATCAATCGCAAAATAATCAATGAGATTATTCAACTCTCGCTGTGAGCGAGCAAAAACAGTGGGTTGCGCGCCTATATTGTCGATCTGCACAAAATGGTCTTGGTCAGCAATACCATAGCGACAGAAGGGTAAGTAGCATCGTGAATCACGCGGGTTAATTACTAAAGCCGCTGTTGCGGGGCTTATATGCGGTTCTAGGGCTTCGATTAGCGCTTCAATATAAGCATCGTCGAGGTAATTAAAAACGTCCCAAAATAAACAAATATCTATTTTTACTGAAGGGGCTAACTTTAGCACCTCGCGCATCAAAATAACCCTCTGGCTATGACTGAGTTCATGATCAGATGTTACGATAAATGGCTCAGCGCATAGATCAATAAAATTGAGCTGGCATCTATATTCACTAAAAAAGCAAACCGTTGATGCCATCGCGTGGCCCATATCTAGTATTACAAGTCGCTTGTCAGTATCTACACGCCCTAATAACTCTGACCATAAGGAACTTGGCAACAGTTTCGTTGCTGGCTGCGTTAACGTCGCTCTAGGCTTAATGGGTGGCTGAGACATCACTCTATAGCGATGAGGCCTTGGCACCAATCTGACCTGACTCTATTATAGATTTACGCACCTTGCCATTTGATGCCGAAAATATCGGCAACACTGATTGAGTTGGCTCGCCAGGGTTCATTTCGATACTACCTTTAAACTTAGCCCCATCCTCCAGGCTAACCCGTGGACATTCTATATTTCCATGCACGATGCTGGTTGCAGCGAGAATTACGCTTTCTAAACCCGTAATATTCCCGGTTACTGAGCCTTCTATAGAGATTATCTTGGCGGTGATATCGGCCGTAATAACGCCTGATTTAGCAATATGTGCATGATGGTTTTTAGCAATTAAAGCACCCTGAACTTTGCCGGCGATAACGATATCTTCATGACTGAGTACCTGACCCTCTATCGTTACTCCAACGCCAACAAGAGCGTTCTGCCCAGCAGGCCCGAAGTTGTTCGCTTTGTTATCAGTATCTAGAGACGTATCATCTGAACCATTAATAAATTTTCTATATTTACTAAACATAATTATTTTCCAGTAGTCCGCCACACATTTTTATTGTTTTATTGGGCGTTGGACTATATCAACACAGTTCTCTATGCTGTTCTAGATTTTTTAACCATTAGGTTTTTAGCCTCTCTAGCTCTTCTAGCTGATCTTGGCTGTCTAACCACTGTTCTTCACACTTTTTAAGTCTTTTCTCAACGTTAGATTGCTCGACGAGAGCGCCACTTAACTGCTTCTTTTGCTCACTTTTATAGATATTTTCATCAGCCAATCTCTGTTGAATCTCTTTTAACTCGTTCTCCAGTTGACTCATCAGTGTCTCTAACTCACGAATACTTTTGGTCATGGGCGCTAGTTTTTCACGATTTTTAGCGGTTTGTTTACGATTGGATTTTTTATCATCAACAATATCAGGCTCTTCAATGACCTCTACTTCAGCACGTCGGACAAAGTCTTTTAACCATTTTTGGTAGTCCTTTAAGTCGCCTTCAAACTCGGTTACCGCGCCATTAGCGACGAGATAGAACTCATCGACGGTATTACGCAGCAAATGTCTATCGTGAGATATCACCACCAGCGCACCCTCATAACCTTGTAACGCCATCGTTAGCGCGTGACGCATCTCTAAATCTAAATGGTTGGTTGGCTCATCAAGTAATAGTAGGTTGGGCTTTTGCCAGACAATCAAGGCCAGAGCTACACGTGCCTTCTCACCACCAGAAAAATCTTTAATGGGATCTAAAGCTTTATCACTATGGAAGTCAAAACCACCCAGAAAATTCCTTATTTCTTGATCGGTAGCGGAAGGGCTTATGCGCTGAATATGAAGTAGTGGACTAGCCTGAAGATCTAAAACCTCTAATTGATGCTGAGCAAAATAACCAACTTTGAGGTTTTCGCCATAAACTCTTACCCCTTCCAGTAAATCTAGGTCCCCAGTCAGGCTATTAATCAGAGTCGACTTTCCAGCGCCATTAGGGCCAAGTAATCCAATTCGTGTACCCGGATGAAGGTCAAAGTTAACGTTTTTTAATACTGGCTTGTCGCTGTACCCCAAGGTCGCCTGACTGATATTAGCCAGTGCACCATAGGCCTTTTTTGGCGCCGGGAAATTAAAGTAAAAAGGTGAGTCAACGTGCGCCGGCGCTATGCTCTCCATACGCTGCAATTCTTTTAATCTGCTCTGAGCTTGTTTGGCCTTGGACGCTTTATAACGAAAGCGAGCAACGAAGTCTTCGACATCTTTTCTACGCTTTTGCTGCTTTTCAAAACTTGCTTGTTGCAAAGCCAATCGCTCCCCACGTAGCCTTTCAAATGCCGAGTACGTGCCTTTATAAGCATTAGTTTTCTGGTGTTCTAAATGCACAATACGACTTACTACATTATCTAAAAAATCGCGGTCATGAGAAATAATCAGCAGCGTACCAATATAACTTTTGAGCCATCCCTCTAACCAAAGTGTCGCGTCCAAATCCAGGTGATTCGTCGGTTCATCAAGCAACATAAGATCTGACGGGCTCATTAGCGCCTGGGCTAGATTGAGCCGGATACGCCAACCACCAGAGAAACTATTCACTGGCCGGCTAATCTCTGACTGATAAAAGCCTAAACCATGTAGTAGTTGTTCAGCTCTATAATGGGCGTCAAAGCCATTAATAGTGTCCATTTTTTCGTAGGCATTGGCTAACCGATTATTATCATTTGCAGCTAAAGCTGCCTCAATCGTCGCTTCGATTTCTCTTAGTACAGGATCGCCATCAATGACGAAGTCTAAGGCACTTCTCTCAGAGGTAGCGAGTTCTTGAGCCATGTGGGCGATGCGCCAATCCGAAGGTATGGAAAGCTCACCAGCATCGGCAGTGACTTGCCCCAAGAGTAGTTTAAATAAACTGGATTTTCCGCTGCCATTAGCGCCAATAATTCCGATATGCTGCCCAGGATGTATGGATAATTCGGCATCATTAAGTAAAAGCTTTACGCCACGGCGGAGTTCTATATTAGTGAGTGAAATCATTATTTTATAAATACCACGACTTATTCAAATCCAAGGAAGCCACCGGACTGATGACCCCATAATTTAGTGTATACACCATTTTTCTCTAGCAGTTGGCGGTGTGTCCCCTGCTCAATAATTTTTCCCTTATCGAATACAATCAGTCGGTCCATCGCCGCAATCGTGGACAGTCTATGAGCAATAGCAATGACTGTTTTGCCCTCCATGAGCTTATATAAACTCAGCTGAATAGATGCCTCTACTTCAGAATCTAGTGCTGACGTCGCTTCATCTAACACTAAGATTGGCGCATCTTTGAGCAATACCCTAGCAATAGCAATACGCTGTCTCTGACCCCCGGAAAGGGTCACGCCACGCTCACCGACATGGGCGTCATAACCTCTTCGACCTACGTTATCTCTCAGTGACAGAATAAACTCATGGGCCTCAGCGCTAGTCGCTGCATTGATCATTTCTTCTTCACTTGCCTCTGGACGTCCAAACATGATGTTCTCGCGCACAGAGCGGTGCAATAAAGAGGTGTCTTGCGTTACTACCGCAATATTAGCGCGAAGGCTTTCCTGACGAACGTTACTAATATTTTGCTGGTCAATAGCGATGCGACCATTCTGAATATCATAAAATCTTAGTAAAAGACTCACTAAACTCGATTTTCCAGCACCACTACGTCCGACAATACCGATTTTTTCACCTGCGGGAATCATGAGGTCTAAATCTTCAAACACTGGCTCATCAGGATTGTACTTAAATGATACGCGATCAAAGTGAATTTCACCCTTGGTCACTGTAAGCGCTTGAGCATTTTCTTTGTCAGTAACCGCACTAGGTATAGAAAGAGTGTTGATGCCGTCCTGAACAGTCCCTATGTTTTCAAAAAGACTACTAATTTCCCAAAGAATCCAATGTGACATTCCAGTTAACCGAATGGCCAAGCTCATTACAATAGCAATTGCACCGGGGGTAATTGCACCATTGATCCACAAATATATGCCCAGCGCTGCGGTTGAGAAAACCAGTGACATATTTAATGTCCACAACGCAATATTGAGTTTGGTTACCAAACGCATCTGCGGATGGACCGTATCTAAAAACTCACTCATCCCATCGCGTACATACTCTGACTCGCGATTATTATGTGAAAACAACTTGAGGGTAATGATGTTGGTGTAACTATCAACTATTCGGCCAGTCATCAAAGAGCGAGCATCGGCCTGCACCATAGCTATTTTTTTCATCTTTGGCACAAAATAGCGCTGGACCATGATGTAGAGTAATAGCCAGATAATAAGCGGAACGCACAGACGCACATCAGCGCTTGCCACCAAAACCAGTGCAGTCGCTATATAGATGACTACGAATAACAATACATCAAGTAACTTCATCACCGTATCGCGAACAGCAAGTGCTGTCTGCATTACTTTTGTAGCTATACGTCCACTGAATTCATTCTGGAAAAAACCATAACTTTGATTAAGCAGGTAACGGTGTGCCTGCCATCTGACGGTCATTGGGAAGTTACCCATCAGTGTTTGATGAACAATCAGCGAACGCAAGCCATTAGCAACTGGAATTAAGACCAACATAAAAATGGCCATACCCATCAAGTAAGTGCCAGACTCTTGCATAAAAGTTTTAGGATCACTGGATGTTAGCCAGTCAACCACCTGACCCAAAATACCGAACAAGAGCGCCTCAGAGATCGCCGTAATTGCCGTCAAACTCGCCATAATAAGTAGCCAAGGCTCCATACCCCGAGTGTAATAACGGCAGAACTGATAGACACCTTTAGGTGGCCTTTGAGCGGTTTGCTTTGGAAAGGGGTCCACGAGGCGCTCAAAAAAACTAAACATTAATATTCCTTACAACAAATTTAGCGCCTTGCTCTAGAAGCGCTGAGCAACGGCCCGAACATACGAAATCTGGAACGCCAGAATGGCTAATCGATTAGCGCGACATGATACCAACTTGTGACCGTGTTTTAGGAAAATATAGGCCATAATAAAGTTTTCTTTTTACTCTAAAAACAACAAGGCTATCAGAACATCGTTTTTTCTTGCCACACGTCGTGTTTTAACATGGTTTGAGTAAAGAGTTCTGATTGTAAGAAAACCGTCAACCACTGCTGTAAGTTCCGATAGTCTGTTTTATAAAACCAGCTCTGATCAACACCCGCGAATTGGCGGATAAATGGAAATATAGCAACATCAGCTAAGCTCATGTTATCACCTAATAAAAACGAGTTTTGCTCAAGTAAAGCTTCTAACTGGCCTAAAAATAACTCAGCATCAGTACGGTACTCTTTAGGAGATTTTTCATTCCCCAATCGCCCATACTTATAGCCATCAAGTGCCTTCTTAAATGCGGTATCGTTAATGTTAATCAATCTGTCCGCAAGTACTGGTTCATCAACGATCAACCAGTTGCGTGGGTCATTAACACCGGGATAGCTTCGGTTAATGGCCCAGCGCATAATATCTAAACTCTCATCTAGAATAGTCGCATCCTGCAATACTAAAACTGGGACGCTACCTTTTGCTGAGGCCGCTAACATCGCGCTGGGCTTTTCATTCAACAACACCTCCCTTAGCTCGACCTGTATACTGCAATGAGCGAGCGACATGCGTGCCCTGATTGCAAATGGGCAGCGGCGAAACGAGTAAAGCACCGGTAAATTGTTGAGTGTATTTGGCATAGCCATCATACTAACGATTTAATAAGCACTATAAAACCTCACACTGAAGGAATATTCAGACAATGGCCAATCGAGATTTTGATTTAATTATTTATGGAGCCAGCAGTTTCGTTGGACAAATAATGACGCGGTATCTAGCCGAACATATTGGTTTTGGTGGTACTGTCAAGTGGGCTATTGCAGGGCGCTCTTCG
>DCBC01000054.1:9181-28366 GCA_002313335.1 Porticoccaceae bacterium UBA1117 | reverse complement strand
CAGAGCTCTGCCAGTCTAGTAGAGTCATTGCTACTACAGTAGGTCCCTACGCCCTCTATGGAGAGCAAATGATCAAAGCCTGCGCAGAGAATGGCACAGACTACTGCGACCTTTGCGGTGAGGCCTATTGGATCAAGCGAATGATCGTCAAGTACGCGGATGCCGCTAAGGAATCTGGTGCTCGTATAGTCAGTTGCTGTGGATTTGACTCAATACCTTCAGATCTTGGCGTGCATTTTTTACAGCAGCAGGGACATAAGCGCTTTGATAAATATTTTAGCACTATTAAATTAGCGGTGAATGCTATGAAAGGCGGAGCATCAGGGGGCACATTAGCGAGTATGATTGAAGCGGTGAAAGCTGCAAAAAGTGACCCTAAACTACGTAAAGAAATGAATAACCCATACATACTATGCCCTGAAAAATCAGATCTTCGCCATCCTCAGGTGAGTATAAAAGGTCCCGCGTTTGATACCGACTTTCAGCGCTGGTCGGCGCCTTTTATCATGGAAGCCATTAATGCTCGTGTGGTACTCCGCTCTAATATGCTGTTAAACATGGCCTATGGCGACGACTTTTTATACCGAGAACAAATGATGACGGGGAAAGGATTTAAAGGCAGAGTTTCGGCAATTGGCCTTACCGCGGGCCTAGGTCTATTTGCGTTAAGCGTGATAATAAACCCTCTACGGCAATTTATGCAGCGCTTTGTTCTGCCAAAGCCTGGCGAAGGACCAAGTCCAGAAGCTCAATTAGCTGGGCATTTTGATATTAGTCTGCTGGGGAAAAATGGTGATGGGGATACCCTAACAGTTAGAGTGACTGGAGATCGTGATCCCGGCTACGGGTGTACTGCAAAAATGCTTGCTCAAGCAAGCCTATGTTTGGCTTTTGATGTCACAAAAGAAGATTGTGGGGGTGGTTTTTTAACCCCCGCTACTGCAATGGGAGATCGACTTACAGAGCGTTTGATACAGCACGCCGGCATGACGTTTACTGTCGATTAGTACTAGTAAAGTATGGACAATAAAAAAAGCCCCGATTGAAAGATCGAGGCTTTTTTTCTTCTTAAGAGCCTAAAACTATTCCATAACGCGGTCTTTAATCACCATAATAATGATGGCCACAGCTGCCGCGCTAATAATATCACTTAAATTACCCAATATGGTCGTGATATAACCACCCACCACTGGTAGCCCGTCAGCAGCACCGGACATGGTTGTCAGCGCTAATGCAAATATCAGGAAAAATGTTCTATTGTCTTTATCCGCTTGATCACTCAAAAAGCCTAATGCTACACCCAGCAATACCATAACCAATGCAGCTTCGGGAATGACGACAAAAGCGCCTATAACGGCTATCGCTAATGCTGCCAGTCTTACCACTTTTAATGGACTCATGTGACTACCCCTTTATTTATTTGATTAATTAATTTTTGAACAGCCAAATTAAACTGGCATAGCTTGAATATAGCACGTAAATTAATAGTAAATAGATTATAAGCTATTGATTTATATACTTTTTTGAATAAAATATTATTTTTAAGGTATTCCGAGGGGAGTCCACTTTTGATAGAGGCACGTGCGTAACCATAATTAAAGGCACCTAAAAGGCTAGCAGTCGACTGCGGATGAAAGTTATCGTCTAGTCAGTTATCGACTCTTCCAAATGTTAAGAATAATCATTACCGCGATAATTAAACCAAGGCCAGATGAGCCAAGCGCCTGAATAACGCCTTGAACATTTGCCATAATGCCACCAAAGAAAGGGACATCTGGTCCAAACAAGCTCGACACAAGCACAGCAACAGCTAGTACTAATCCAAGTATCTCAGCGGCTTCCCACAAAAGTTTTTTTAGTTTTTTGAACATTTTTGACATGGTAATACCCTATCAATCGCTTTAGTGGAAAAGGGAACTCTTTCGAGCCCCCTTCACTTTATACCTTTTAAAATCTAATCGATTTTAGTCATCAACCATCCAGCAACCAGCAGTCCTACTAATCCTGCACTACCAAGCTGATCTACCAAGGCTAACGCATTATCTAACACGCCGCCTACGAATGGAACGTCGCCAAAAACTACACCGGCTGCCACACCAAAAACAATTAGAGACACTGCAAGTCCTGTTAGAGCGCCGACCACATCTTTAAGCATATTTAATGCATTCATTATGTTACCCCTTATTTTATTTTAGTAAATTAAAGTCTGATTGCATGGTGCGTTTACCAGCAAACATATGAAACATATCACGTTAGTTATATTAATGAAAAGCCCATAAATCGTTGATTTCTATACCTAAAAGCATAAATTTTGTGTTTTCATACATCGTTTTACTGCACATCTAACTTTTTATTTAGCCAATTTCCGTTAGAATGGGGGCTTAACTATCGCAGCGCAATATAGCGCTCTAAGTCGCAAACAAGAGTCACTAGATATTCCTATGGCACAATACGTTTATACAATGAATCGGGTGAGTAAAGTCGTCCCGCCCAAACGAGAGATCCTTAAAGATATTTCACTGTCTTTTTTTCCAGGCGCTAAAATAGGTGTATTAGGCCTTAATGGATCTGGCAAATCGACATTACTAAAAATAATGGCGGGAATAGATAAAGAGTTTCAAGGCGAAGCACGACCTATGCCAGGGATCAAAATTGGCTACCTTGCTCAAGAGCCACTACTGGATCCTGAAAAGGATGTTAGAGGTAATGTCGAGGATGGTATGCGCGAGGCCGTAGATGCGCTAAAAGACCTCGATCAAGTTTATTTAGACTATGCAGAACCGGATGCCGACTTTGACGCTTTAGCTAAAAAACAGGGTAATTTAGAGGCGATTATCGAATCTTGGGATGCACATAACCTAGATCATGCCTTGGACATTGCTGCTGGAGCACTCCGGTTACCACCGTGGGATGCAGATGTAAGCTCACTTTCCGGTGGTGAAAAGCGTCGTGTAGCTTTGTGTAGACTCCTGCTATCACGGCCTGACATGCTATTGCTTGATGAACCGACAAACCATTTAGATGCTGAATCCGTGTATTGGTTAGAAAAATTTCTCGAAGAATACGCAGGGACTGTAGTAGCCGTAACGCACGATAGGTACTTTTTAGACAATGTTGCTGGCTGGATACTCGAACTAGACCGAGGTCATGGTATCCCTTATGAAGGTAATTACTCGGCATGGCTAGAAGGTAAAAATAGGCGGCTAGCCACAGAATCTAAGCAAGAAATATCTCGTCAGAAAGCGATTAAACAGGAACTTGAATGGGTGAGACAAAACCCCAAAGGGCGGCAGGCAAAAAACAAAGCGCGTATTGCCCGATTTGATGAGCTTAATTCGCAAGAGTTCCAGTCGCGTAACGAAACAAATGAAATATACATTGCACCGGGCGAACGTCTCGGTGACAAGGTCATTATCTTAGACAAAGTGACTAAAGGGTATGGTAATGAACTGTTAATTGACCAGTTATCCTTATCCATTCCCAAGGGGTCTGTCGTAGGAATCATTGGTGGCAACGGGGCGGGCAAATCAACATTATTTCGAATGATAGCTGGTACCGAAAGTCCAGATAGTGGATCAATTAGTCTCGGCGAATCTGTCAAGGTTGCTTATGTAGAGCAAACAAGGGATTCCCTTGATGATAACCATACTGTTTGGGAAGCTATATCTGGCGGCCATGACATCTTAAAGATAGGCAGCTATGAGGTTTCCTCGCGGGCTTACGCGGGCCGGTTTAATTTCAGGGGTAATGATCAACAGAAACGTGTGGGTGAGTTATCCGGTGGTGAACGCGGCCGCTTACATCTGGCCAATACTCTTAAACAGGGTGCCAACGTTTTACTTTTGGATGAGCCTTCAAATGATTTAGATATTGAAACGTTGCGTGCTCTTGAGGAAGCAGTGCTTTCTTTCCCTGGCTGTGTTTTGGTTATCTCTCATGATCGCTGGTTCTTAGATCGCATTACTACCCATACGCTTGCTTATGAAGACAATGGAGAGGTCGTGTTTTTTGAAGGCAGCTATAGTGAGTATCACGAGGACTTCGTGAAACGTAACGGCGGTGATTCACAACCAAAGCGCGTAAAGCATAAGCGTCTAAAAATTTAACATTTAACAAGAGAAGAGCAAATTATGAGTAGTATTTGGCATCGTATACCCAGCCCATCATTGATAGAAAAAACGAGTGAAGGCACCATAGACCAACACTTGGGCATTAAGATCACTGAAGTGGGTGATGACTACCTAACAGGCACAATGCCCGCAGATAGTAGAACATTTCAACCTTATGGGATCGTTCATGGCGGTGCGAATGTGGTATTAGCTGAAAGTCTGGGGTCTATGGCCGGCGCTCATGTTGTTGATACGGAGTCTTTTTTATGTATGGGTCAAGAGGTTAGTGCCACGCATCTACGGCCAGTTTCCTCTGGCCTAGTAACCGGCACTGCGCGACCGATTCATTTGGGTAGACGTTCCCATGTTTGGGAGATTCGGCTGACCAATGACCAAGGAAAACTCAGTTGTATTGCGAAATTAATCTTGGCCATTGTGCCTAAAAAAGCTGACTAAATTACTGATCCAATGACGCCGACTTTTCTACTTTGAATATATTGACTTCAATAAAAAAGAAGGCAAGCAGCCACATAAAGGCATCCCAGAAATCTAACAAGTCGCCTAGAAAACCCCAGTAAGTAGCGGCTCCAAGTAATATAGCGTACAGCACAAATTTAATATTTTTGCTCACCAATACTACGCGTCCCTTAAACCGATTTTGCTGCTGTAACCTAACATCCACTTCAAGAACAATTACCACTGCAATCCACGTAAAGGAGTTGATCACATCAGCTAATGCCAGCCATTGAATGGCCGACCACTGATCAGCATGACCAATGATGTTTTGTTCATTAAGTTGAAACAATGCTTGAGAATTCAGCGTACCGCAATTCTCGGCTGCGAGCATAGGATATTGATCTAAGGTGTCGATGATGGAAAACCCTTGGCCAACTAAACGGCATACATCATCCACTACAAAGGGACTAATTCCATTAATAAACAACATTTTTGTAAAGTAGCCATAAAAAGCATAGCCAATAAAACCATAACTAAATACACGTACTAGCGAGAAGATCACTCGAATATCAGGTCGGGCTAATGTTCGCGGCCGAAGTACCGAGGTCTCAAATTCAAATAACAATAGTAATAACACCCACGCAGCAGTATCTATAGTCGCGGCATAACCCTGAATAATATCACCCAGATCAATACCTTGGCTAAAAGTCTGCTGAATGGCGAGAGATTCCTCTTGGAAGAACAAAAAGATATTCAGCGTTAGAAGGGCGTAAACACTGTACTTAAATACCTTGTAAAGACCGCCTGTTAGGCTGAGTGACCCCGATGACATAATTTCCCCAAAAAGCATTTAGTTCGTTAGGTGCAGTGTACCTAGCAATCACCTTAGGGGAATAATAATTTCATCAAAATAATGCTCCATTGAAGAGTGAAGCCAAGTTATTCCGCCTTTCACATAGCGTTCACTTTGAGTTTGAACCTCTATTAGCCAGATAATAACAAATGGACCCAGCCTACCCTACTCTGGGGAAATCGTGCCGTTGCGGCACACTTATTGCTTTAGTTTTATTACAAAGCGCGCGTGCCCAAGATCTGGCAATATTTCTGGCAGATAGTGGTGCGATTTTTCGATGCAATAATAATTCTGCACCCATTTGGTGCTTACACTTAGGGGAAAGATATGCTCTCTCACGTTCGGCGAACTCATTTAGCCGTATTAGCAATGATGTTTTTAATAGTGCCCATGCAGGCATTTTCTGACGATCTAAATGCTGCCAATACGTCATGGATTCTTACCTCTACCGCTCTTGTTTTGTTCATGACGATTCCAGGTCTCTCTTTGTTTTACGGAGGCCTAGTTCGCTCTAAAAACGTTTTATCTGTGCTAATGCAGTGCTTTGCCATTACTTGCTTGGCGTCCATTATTTGGTTTGCCTTTGGTTATAGCCTCGCCTTTGGCGATGGTGGATCAATGAACGCCTATATTGGTAATCTAGATAATATTTTTCTTGGTAATCTAACCGAGGACAGTATGGCTGGAGACATACCCGAGTCAGTGTTTGCAATGTTTCAGATGACTTTTGCAATCATAACACCGGCACTGATTGTCGGTGCGTTTGCAGAACGGATGCGTTTTAGCGCGATGCTGCTCTTTAGTGGGCTTTGGCTGGTATTGGTCTATGCGCCAATCACGCATTGGGTATGGGGTGGCGGATGGCTCGGAGAGATGGGCCTACTTGATTTTGCGGGCGGCACGGTTGTACATATTACCGCAGGGGTTGGCGCTCTGGTTGCGGCATTGGTGTTAGGTAACCGCAAAGGCTTCCCAAGGCAAGCAATGCCTCCTCACAACCTCACCATGACTGTCACTGGTGCCGGCATGCTGTGGGTGGGTTGGTTTGGTTTTAATGGTGGCTCTGCATTGGCCGCCAATGGTGATGCTGGTATGGCTATGCTGGTAACTCATATATCTGCCGCCGCTGGATCCCTATCCTGGATGATGATGGAATGGACTAAGCATGGTAAACCCTCTGTTCTGGGAATTGTTACCGGAATGGTTGCAGGTCTTGGCACTATCACTCCCGCCTCTGGGTTTGTTGGTCCTGCGGGTGCATTAGTCATTGGTTTCAGTGCCGGCATCATCTGTTACTATGCCACTCAAGCTATAAAGCAGCGCTTCCAAATCGATGATTCTCTGGATGTGTTCCCCGTGCATGGAGTTGGCGGTATATTGGGTACACTTTTAGCGGGTGTTTTTGCTTCAGATGCACTTGGTGTTTTTAGTGGGCAAGGCTATAACGAAGGAATGGATATGGTCAGCCAGGTTTCAGTTCAATTAATCGGAATCGTCGCAACATTTACCTATACCGCTGTAATTACTTATATGCTCTTGAAACTCGTTGATAAACTGTTAGTATTACGGGTAGACGAAGAAAGCGAGATGAGAGGTCTGGATCTCGTTCAGCACGATGAGAGGGGGTATGATTTATAATAATAAGGTATTTGATACATAAGTAAGGCTCAATGACTCTATAAAAAAATAAGCTATAAAAGAGTTTTTAAGCTCTCAAGCCGCTGGTTTTTATCAGCGGCTTTTTTATATGAGACTGTATTTACAAAGGCGAGTCCCACTCATTCAAAGATATCAGGTCATCCACATCGACTCGGCTCTGCCAACCTTTTACTTGAAGCTCTGGCTCATTATAAAAATGCGAAACGTATCCAAGACAAAGATAAGCTACGACCTCAATTCGGTCTGGGATTTTTAATGCCAACTTTAAGTTCTTTTTATCTATGATAGAAACCCATCCAACGCCAATATTTTCTGCACGTGCTGAAAGCTGTAAGTTTTGTACCGCGCACACCGTACTGTAAACATCCATCTCCGGTTGTTGTGTTTTACCGAGCACTACAGAGCCACCCCGCTCCCGATCGCAGGTGATACAAATATTAATTGGCGCATTAATAATTCCCGCGAGCTTTAGCTTACGGTATTCGCTCTGACGCTGATCGGCAAACATCTCAGCCGCCTCTTTATTTGCCTGCTGATGTAAATCATGGATAGACTGTTTGATCGTCTCGTCACGCACTACAATAAAATTCCATGGCTGAGAAAAACCAACTGACGGCGCATGATGAGCGGCATTAAGTATTCGCAATAAGCATTCGTCGGGAATTGGATCAGCTAGAAATTCACTGCGCACATCCCGGCGACCATAGAGCACTTTATAAAAACTTTCACGCTCTTGTTGAGTAATTAGGGTATTCACATTGAATCCTCTTAATTTTCTATATGGGTACAAACAGCGGAACAAAGTCTAATAAGAGTAAGATCCACTAAAATGTAACAACTTGATAACCTGATAAGGCTTTTTCAGTTCGTTGGTAGTCAAACAGAATAATAGTGTCATCTTCCGAGTGATGCTCGAAGATTCGCTCTGCGCCAGATGGTGAAGGCGTCACCAAAACACTCACTGCAGATGTCATATCTAGATCATCTTCGGCACCGGTGCGATTATTAACGAATAAAGCTAGTCCGGTCTCTTTTACACGCTGCTCCCAGCTATCGCCAGGTCCGTATAGTCCTGGTGCCCAGTTAGCACTGGATAATAAAATCTCTGCGCCTTTATTTTTCAGTATTTGCGCGTGATCAGACGGCCAGGCATCAGCACAGATCATTAAACCAATCCTAACTCCATCGACAGTGACTATTGTTGGTGACTCTCCAGGAACTGACCAAGATTCAGAACCCGGTAGCGTATTAATTTTTCGGTGTCGGCCAATTATCACTCCGTCTCGGTTGATCACAAACAATGTGTTATACCGAAGTAGAGTTTCTGGATCTTGCTCTAAATGGCTCAAAAAGAGCACCATATTCAGATCATTCGCCGTATTCTGCAATTGCACAACCCACTTATCAACACCAGGTCTTATCCAATCAACACCAATTTTCTGCTTAAATTTATAGCCTGTTAACGCTAATTCTGGTGTCATCACCCAATCAGCACCGCGTTCTTTGGCCTCCCTCATTGCGCTGGCAATCGTTTGCGCATTAGTTGCTAGATCCTCTACATCATTAGCTAAAACAGGTGCCATATGAATCATAGCCAAAGACAACACATCTTGGTCATTGGTTTGACAGCTAGTCGCGGAGCAAAGAAGACACAATAGAATTACTAATCTGGCCATTTTGCCGCCCATCCCTGTGCAACTGCAGCCACAAATAAATCTATTCTCTGCGCCCCAAGGTCCATTTCACGCTCTGGCATAGCAGACAAAGCTTTCCAGAATTTAGGCCAGTACGAAGGCTTTGCGGCCACTGCCACGGCTATCTGGCTAGCTTGATCCAAAAGTGCCTCTGCAGCTATATCGGTAGGTAAGTTACCAAACTGTAATCGATCTAAAAGGCTGGCATAGGCATAGGCAGCCGCACTGACTCGACTATCAAAACTAAAGCTTTGAAGATTATTTTTTGCCAACATATAGTCAGTCTCTGATAGATATCGCTGTAACCCATCGAGCATTACTTTTTCAGTTAAGCCAAAACGACCTAAAGCATCAAATACGTTAGCACCAGAAGATGGTACTAGCCCATTTTGCCAAACAAGCGCCTGTAAAACGGCCTCACGCACAGCACTACCCACTAATTCTCCAAGCTTTAGATGACCACTTGCACTGGGCAACGGCGGCTTATCTGTATTGATTGGCGAGGCAATAATTAGCTGATCCGTACCTGTTCCGGTCGCTAAAAAAGGTGACGATTTACTACTTATGACTAACTGCGACAACGCTGCAGATTTAGCCTCTGTGGCCAACAAAGAAATCTTAGTTTGAGCGCCGGCAACTAACTCACGATTGATCATGACTATAATATTAATCGTACCCTGATTATCTATCACCAAATCTTTAGTTTTAGGGCCTACAAGCGCTTTAGGGACTGCTTTGTTGACTACGACGCCGCCACTATCATCTTGGTACCATTGGGTTGGATCGCCTGCCCTCTGGGCATTTCCTTTTACCCCAGCAGTGGCAAATACAGTTACCGCTAAGTCACCGAACTGTTTCTCGACCTGCGCAAGCTGCTGCATATTAGCGGCAGTTCCCATCAGTGCTATCTGATCAGCAGGCAGTCTAAGTTGCTCGGCGATATTCTGGTGATACTGGTGACGGTTCATCGTGATCTGCTGCATAAAGCGCAGTTGATCGCCGCGTGCCTCCATACTTTGGTGGTTGACTAAATAACCAATACTATCGGTCTGGCCACCGTTAACCACTGAGGTAGAAAGTATCTGATGCGGAGTCTTTAACGTGATAACGAAAAAACGACCTTGTCGTTGGGCGATGATTTGTGAATTTTCCAACAGTTTTGCGGGCGCATCGAACGCGAATTCAACATCTGCAAAAGCCGGGTAAGTCCAGTTAAGTAAGAAGCTGACTGTCAGTGCACCGCGTAGCCAAAAACTCATTTTACTCTCCACTGATTAAAATCAACTTGCCAGTTTTAGGATCTTTGAAAACCTGTCCCATCGACTGCATGCCGCTGTCTTGGCCATTAATAGACTGTTTAATCGCTTCCGGCGTATTAATCAATTCAGTCCCCAAGGAAATTTCTGCCTGCGTTAAATCCTTGAGGTCGGGATTGAGCTCAAAGTGAGCCTGGAGCTCTCTGCTTTGAGCGACTAAGGCAAGAATGACGCCTAGAGCGAATACCAACATCACATCCATTATGTTGGCAAACCCAGCCAAAGGATCACTGTCCTGCTCTATGAACTGCTGCGATTGCCAGGAAGGTTTATTGGCCATTGCTAGTCTCACCCATCTCTGCTGTCATCAGCTGCCATGTTTGCTCATACCAACGGCGTCGAATACGGCCGATTGCATAGGCGAAAAGTCCGATGAGCAACCCAACAACGGTCGTATCAAAAGCTACAGTTAAGGCCGTCGCTAGAATGTCTAAATTGCCTGTTCCTAAGGCAGTTAGTCCTGGTCCAAGGGGAATTAGTGTCCCCATTAGGCCAAGTATAGGACCTGATCGAGTCAGCAAATCAGTCACCTCGAGTCGCTTTGTGGCATGATCTTGAAACCGTTTCTGTGCTCCAGTATCAACTTCTTCACAACACTGACTAAATGCGGGTAGCGTGTAAAAATACTCGGCAAGGGCCTGCCCCAGTTCGGCCAACGTTAACGCTAGCGCTACGGCTAAAACTCCTATAACCGGATATAGTAGCCATCCAACAAATTGATGAAGCAAACCCAAAACCATTCCGTAATCCATACTAAATCCTCTTCTTCTTCCCTAAAAACCAGGGCATCGTTGTTATTATTTTTTGGCCGCGCTCAAATGCCTAGCCTGCACAACCCCTCGATAAAATCCGCCCGCGACAAAGAGCGTCAAAACCACCGCTAGCCACCACTGCCAGCTTTGATAGGCCGGCTGAATACTTGGACTGTCATTTTTTTGTGCCGAATTTATGTCATCCTCACTTGCAAGAGAGTCGCTTATGTCTTGGTCAGGTTGTTTGTTTAATTCAATTTCCGCAACTCGGTAAATTTCTTTTGCGGGCTTATCCGCTGGATCAGATAATCCTTTTGCAAGAGAAATTCGCTCAGCAATTGACCGCCACTGCTGTTTTGGAAGATAGGTTTCTAGCCATGGAAGCATTGGGTTATCAGGATCAGTGTGTCCGCTACCCGGGAGTCCATTGATACTCACTAAATCGGCAAAATTATTTGCTAGTTGTTTAATCGTCTGATCATCTGCCTGCCAAAACCCTTTATTGATAGCTACCAGCATAATAGCTAACATGTTACTTTTAACATGTGCGTTATGCCCTTCTTCAAGAAACTCATCAAGCTGTAAATCGTAGCGATCATCAATATAAACCGCTTTGACTTCCTCCCATGCCCAATCACCAACCAAGGTAGGATTAGTTACTTGCCAACCCCATAGATACTCTAAAAACTCACTACCCATTGTTCTTGCACCGGCATAATCATGTTGCATTTGTCCCTTTAGCCACTCTGGATTTAAGAAGCGGCCACGCAATTCTTGTCGTAACGCACGTGCCAACGGTTGGGTTTTCACATTTTTAGGATCGGCATGATCAATCACAAAATTATTCGGTGGTGCGCCGGTTAGCATTTCTACTGTTAAGCTAAGACCTCCCAGATAATCGAAAGCATCATTATTATCAATCAGGCCATAAAGATTGCTGGAACGCCCAAAATAGGTGTTTTCAACACTACTAAGTACGCGCTTAAAAGCATCCTGCGAGGGAACACCAAATCCTGACGCCCCATAACTATGACCTAAACGGCGAAGATAAACTGCCGCTAGCTCATCTCGTTTCTCCCATGCTCCCGAGCGCTCTACCAATCGGTTTATGCCTGCTCCATAACTGCCTGGGGCATCACCAAAAACCCGAAGGCTCGCCAATACGCCAGCATCATCTGCGAGGGTTCCCTGAGCCATCAAATCGCGTGTCTGTGTTACCCAATGCGCGGCAACCTGGTTTTTTACTAACGATTGATTACCGCCAATCGCATTTTTACCAAGATCAGCCAGTGCACCGGTAAGCGCTAAACTGAGTGCCGGATGATCTCGACGAATAGTATCAGCACTGGCATCCAGTGCCATCAGTGTCGCCTGGTTGAGCAATAACATTTGCTGACCATATAAATCTCGAAACAAACCCGAAGTAGTAAAGACTATATCTCGCCGTACTCGGTCAAAGTCACTATCCAGCTGTTGGTGTTTAAGTCCTTTAACCAGACCACGACTATTCCAAACGGGTTCAATACCGAGCATATCTAAGCCGAAGGCAATCATCACACCCTCGTCTCGAACGACATCGGAGGCCCATAAAATAAGGGCTTCGCTCTTGTCAGCGTCTTGGCTGTTATTACTGCGTGCAGAGGTAGCCATTTCGCGACCCAGTTCCCATGCAACGCGGCTGGGAATCAGGCTACTATCTAGAGCATAGAAGTTACGCCCTGTCGGAAGACTAGCGGGGCTGCGGATTGGATCATTGCCCTGTCCCGGCGAGATATATCCACCGTTGAGCCCATTAATCAGCGCTCGCATTTCTGAACTTGGTGATACTTTTAGGTTAGCTCTATACTCGTTAGAAGCCTCTAAAGTATCACTTTTTGACAACATTGAGGTGAGCATCATTTCCACTGCCTCAGGCTCCCAGTCCTTACCATATATGTGCAGACCTAGCGGCATAAACCGCTCTTGGAGATCAGTAAGATAATGTCCCACCTCATGCACCATCATGTCATCATCAACCTCTTCAAAACCGATGCCCATGACGGACAATTCAGCAGACATTGCCTCGGCTAATTCCTCTTTAAGTTCCAAGGCGTCTACTTTTTCTCTGATTTTCGCCACTAATCGCTCAGCAACAACCTCGTTGCCACTACCATGATTTGCTTCAAAACTTTCAATCAATTGGCGTAACTGAAGTAATTCATCGTATAGGGGGGTACTTGCCAAAGGCGGCGTCAAATGATCAACCATCACTGCAAGACCACGGCGCTTGGCTTGAATACCCTCTCCAACTCCATCGACAATATAGGGATAAACACTCGGCAAATCGCCGGCAACAATTCGTGAATAGTCGTCTTCAGCAAGACCGACCGATCGGCGTGGCAAAAACTCATAGGTTGAATGACGGCCCACATGAACCAGTGCATCAGCCTTAAACTGATTACGTAAAAAGTGGTAGAAGGCCAAATATTGATGGGGTGGCGGAAATGCTAAGTTTGCATGTAATAGCTCTTCATTAATCTCCCAACCTCGAGGCGGTTGCGGACCAATGAATATATTACCAAACGTAATCCCTGGCAGTAACAGATCGCCTTTAAAGGTCATGACTTTACCGGGCGCAACACCCCAACCACCGAGCCCCTCAATACCCGTTTTCTGTAATCCAGTAATAATGGATAAGGCACGGCTCATACAGATAGGTCTCACGCTACTTTTAATCGCGTCGAGGTAACAATTTTCTAACTGTCCAAGTAACGCTAAAGCTCGATCTCTGCCCGGATGATCGACCCCCTCGAGCAAGTGATGCATCTCTTCAAGTGTATGGTTTAAAGCATCTTCAGCCAGCTCTGGTCTACCGGCATTAAGCGCAGCATTCAACTGTTCATGGAGTAATCCGAAAGGGCCCTGTTCCATCTCTTGTCGAACAGAAGCAGGCAAACCAGCAAACCATGACGAGTATTCAGCAGGAGACATCCGGTTAATTAGGCTACTCATTTTTTCGAGTTCTGCAGCATCTCGAGGCAGATTTACGCCCCTTGCCTGCATCAAATCCAGCAACTGTTCCTGAGACTCAGGCAAGATACCCGTGTTATAACCTTCGGATTTAAGTTTATTAAGAATCTGCCATAAAGAGGCGGGTACATCTAAGTTGTCCGCTCCAATGTTATGCCGCCCCGGAGGATGATTGTAATAAATAATGGCGATACGCTTTTCAGCATTACGCTTTCTCTGCAACGAACGCCAACGATCAATTCTGGTCAATACAGATTGAATACCACTTGCATCTGCCGCGATTGCCTGAATACGAATTCCGGTCAATGTATCGTTAACAACGGGGCCTGCGGTGGCTATCACCAGAGGCTGGCTGGCACCCTGAAGCTCTGGCATGGCGACCTGATAATAGACTTTATCCTGGGGTAATCCGTCAGAGGAGAGTTGCCTCTCAATGGCACTGCGATCACGTAGTTTTATTCCTTTGATAACTGGCACATTTAGTTGACTGAGAATCTCCGTAACCTGCTCACGACCCTCACCCCCACCAATAACAAAATCTTGCAACATGATTACTGCCGCCAAATTTTCTTTTAGCGCCAGTAATTCATTAGCGGCTGTTATTCCGGCTTCGCCCCAATAAGCCAGTGCACCCAAACATTGCAGATCATAAATAGTGAGGGCTTGATCGCATATATCAACCAATAATTTTGCGTCCGCCGGTCTACCACCGCCAGCATGATCAATGACCGCAACAATAGATTTTTTCGGTACAAAACCAGCTAGCTGGTCATGTATCGATCCGTCATAAAACCAACGAACCTGCTCAGTGGGCTTAGCCGCCTGATAACTTATATCTTCCCCTAGTGCAGAAAATAGCCACGCAAAAAGTTGAGAGGTGTTTTTACTGCCACTAGCAGCCCAGTAGGCACGCGCCCTCAACCAAGGTGACTGAGCTGGGTATTGATTGAGCTGCTGCTTAATGTCAGCCTGAAAATCTTGCCCAGGTGACGATTTGGCAATGTCACGCATCTGAGCCAAATCAGGGAATAATTTAACGCCACCAAATCGACTCAACGCAACTAATCTGTGATCACTATTGATCAATAATTGAGGTCGGTCAGATGGTTCAAGCAGAGACGCCAAATTGGAGACACTAGGACCATAAAGAGCAAGCCCTAATATGGCGCGACTTCCCGTAATCAAATCACGCCTCTGCGGTTTTGATAGCTCCCAAAACTGAACATCACTACGTGCTTTAATCGATAACTGCGACATTTCAGGGTATGTTTTATAAAAAACGCGAGCTGCGTCAGCAATAACTTCAGCATTACGCTGAGACGAGATAATCAGTAAGTAATCGCTATCAGTATTGGGTAAAGCCGCGGAGCTAATAAAAATCAAAAAAAGTAAACCAAATCTCATTGATACGCCTTGATACTGTTTTGTTCGCGGCTAGAGAGGGCTATACACTGATCTATTGTCTAATATGATGGTATAAATTACGCAGATCATATCGCATTCGATTGTGCCAAGCTGGGTTCACTCGCCCAAACAAGTACATTTCTGTTAATCATGTATCTGGCTTCTTATCTACCCGCATAGGATAAATAATTACAGTTGCGAGAACAGCTCCGGACTCAGACTAAAAAGTCTTACACCGAATTCCATGACGTTTTTGTTAGCTTTGTATATTAGATGGAAACGCCGCATTTGTCGAATAGTACGATCCCTACGGCGAACTTATAAAATGCTTTTTGAGTACCTGAAAATATCTCATTTTAGCTTATCCCGTGCTTTGTCAAAATAGTCACAAAGTTGAGCTACGCCCTGTAAGATTCTTGGACTATGGCGACTAAGAATATCTGGATTTATTGAGTGTAAGTTATCATTGTGGACAGCGCCCATATCACCCCAAACCAACCAATAATTCAACCATTCAGGGCGCTCATCAGCCATTCCTGTGGCAATAATGATATCCGGATTACGCTGAACGACAGACTCAATATTGATTCGCGGTATCAAAGGGACTGCATCAGCGAAAACATTGACTCCACCGCAAACAGAAATAGCATCTGACATAATATGAGAGCCATTGACAGTCATCATTGGTTCATTCCAAAGCTGAAGAAATACTTTAACTGGCGTTTTCTTATTGTTAGCTTTTAGCCTGTTATAGGTTCGAATAAAGTGCGCAGAAGACTGGTCTGCAGTCTTCTCGGTAGACGCCAGAACACCAATTTTAGTAACAGAGTCGGCGATATCTGGAAGCCGCTTTGGTTCATTAACAAATACAGCTAAGCCTAAGCCTTTTATGCGCTCGACAATTTCGTGGCCATTGCCAGAATTCCAGACAAGAACTAAATCGGGTTGCAATGCGACCAAAGATTCATAATTAATTTTCTGATAGGACCCAATCACGGGAATCTTTAATGCAGCTGGAGGGTAATCACTGTAATTAACTACCCCTACTAAATAGTCTCCAGCACCAGCAGCAAATACCATTTCAGTAAGGTGGGGCGCTAAGCTAACGATTCTTGTGGCAGGCTTGTCCAAGCGCACACTATTACCTAGATCATCGACTACCGACACTTCTGCTTGAAGACTTGTGCAAAAAACAATGAAGAACAAATGGAAGGTAACTTTTAATCGGAGCATATGGGCTTCCTGACGGAGGATTCTATTCTATCCATTAATTCTAACTGCTGACTATTAGTCGGCAAACCAAAACGCACCGCTGCGCCATCCTTTTTATTATTACTTAGCGCATCTCTAGCACTGAAAAGTAGCCTGACCAATACAGCAGCCTCACCGAGTTGCCGGTAAAGATTTTCACACTTTGTACGGCTAGCAAACGCAGTCACAAAACAATCCGATCTTTGCCATGCAAAGTCCGGTAGTACTATTTTAAGTTGCTGCAGAAAGGACTCTGAGTCATCTGATAACGTCTTACATTGTGTAACATGCCAATCATGGTCAGCTAGAGCATTCAGCCCGAGCCAGCGCGCAACGTGATTAACCGCCCATGGCGACATCTCAGATTCAAGGCGATGGATAAATGAACTATCGGAAATAACAAACCCCAACCTAATACCGGCGAGGCCAAAGAACTTTCCTACTGAGCGCAAAATAATTAGTCCCTGTGGGCATGATTGACCCGCTAAAGCCGTGCATAAGGAATATTCTGAGCAGCTGTCCACAAAAGCCTCATCGACCACTAATTGCCCCCCTCTTTTTGCCAGTAAACCGGCAATATTCAACAACTTCGATTTATTGAATGTCTCAGTTGTTGGGTTATTGGGATTTATCACTACCGCTGCGTTAACTACTTCAGAGCGCACCATTTGCTCCAACTGATGCCCGTTCTCATACCAATGCAACCTATGACCGGCTAACTGCCAGCGAAAACTATGCTCAGCATAACCCCATACCGGAACTGCTACATCGCTTGTTGCCAAAAGCTGTGGTATTTTTTCAATAGCAAACTGGGACCCTGATATTGGCAATATTTCGCTAACCTTGCATCCATAGTAACTTGCTGCCTGAGCGACTAGCCCATCATCGTTATCCGGGAGTCTCTGCCAAACCTGTTCTGGCATATCAGGTACTGGCCAACTAGTCGGACTAATACCCGTGGATAGATCAATCCAATCACCAAGCTTCCCTCCAAATTCATTTACAGCGCGATGTAACGCCCCCCCATGGACAGGTCTTTGGTGGGTTAGATTATTGATATCCAGGCTCATAGAAAGAACGCTATCACTAAAATAGCCTGCAGTGAAAGTACCGTACAGCGCTGAATTAAACCAATCGATTTTTCGATATCAATTGCTGTCGCTAGTGGGCCGATTCCGAAAGCCGGGCGCTGATGCTCGACACCGTTATAGGTAGCGGGCCCTCCTAATGTGATCTCTAACGCACCAGCACCAGAGGCCATCACATGCCCCGCATTTGGACTCTCGGTCAGTCCACCCTGCTGTCGGCTGCAGCTAATGGCCTTACTAAAATGGCCGCTGACAGCATAGCCAAACACCGTTAAACGCGCCGGCAACCAGTTTAAAAGATCATCAATTCGTGCCGCGGCCCAACCAAACTGGCGATAGCGATCTGATCTATATCCCCACATCGCGTCCAACGTGTTAGAAAATCGATAAAATATAGCCCCTGGCGCACCGAAAAGGATAAACCAGAATATTGGAGCGAAAACCGCATCGCTACCGTTTTCCAGCAAAGACTCGCAGGTTCCAGCGGCGATCTGTTGATCCGTTAATTCGTTAGTGTCACGACTAACCATCATCGACAGCTGAAGACGGGCATTAACAGTATCCCCAAGGAGTAACTTCTTTGCGACATTACGACCATGCGAAGCCAGACTATTGAGTCCAACGACAAAATAAACCGTCAAACAATTAATCAAAAATATAGTTAAACCTGATAACTCTTGCAACAGCAGATACAAAGCGCCAGAAGGCAGAACAACCAGTAATGACCAACAGGCGAGTCCAAGCCACTTACCTCTGGCAGAATCACTGCGGTTATATTTTTTCTCTAGCCATATGGCCGCATGACCAAATCCCACCAGGGGATGCCAACGCCTAGGCTCACCTATAAAATAATCTATTAGTACGCCAAATAAGGCCGCTATGGCAGTCATATGTTAACACCCACTAATAAAGCTAACCCAAGCAGATACCCCAATTCTAGCAGTTCAATTAAGGCGCCAGCACAGTCCCCATTGAAGCCACCCAAGCGCTGATAACAGGAACGTTTCCAGACAAAAATAATGAAGCTGGTCAGTCCAACAAGACATAGCAACAAACCGCTCTGCACAGATAACAGACTAGTCACGCCGACAATGACCACTAAAAGCGCAAAACCAATACGACGGGTCGAAAATCCCGCGGCTAGTGGTGACCCAAGACCGCTAGAACTAACATAATCAAAACGCCAAAATATTAGCAGCATCGCACTTCGTGCTAAGACTGGAGTTACCCAAATAATTGACCAATAGGAGGAGTCGATCACTATGCTGAGTGCTGACCACTTCAATAACAGTAGTAGCACCAGTGTGACCACCGCTATTGGGCCAGAGGCTGGGTCTTTTAATATCTTAAGGGTTTTTGCACGATCACCAAATCCGCCAACCCATGCATCCGCACAGTCCGCCACGCCATCCAAATGCAGAGCCCCGGACAATAGTACCCAAATAATGAGAACCAAGGCTGCAATCAAAGACGGAGAGCTAATACCCGCCAGACCTGCGCCTGATAGATATATTATCAGGCCAATTAAAGCGCCTACAAGGGGGTACCAAGCGAGTGAATTTGCATAGTCATCGACCTCAAAAATAGTTTTGGT
>DCBC01000054.1:1241-8814 GCA_002313335.1 Porticoccaceae bacterium UBA1117 | reverse complement strand
TAATAAAACTCACCTCTTTTGACTCCCGCTGTTGTGAGAAATCAGCATTGGAAAGTCTGTATATTCAGGATGATGAAAAACCTTCAGTCGAGTAAAGCACGCGTAAGGAACCTCAAATTGGTTCATTGCTGTGGGTGGCAGACCGAGAATTTGAGCAAGTAAAATACGCATGGTACCACCATGCTGAACGACCAAAATATGCTGGTTGCGATATTCAATTAATAGTCGATTCCAGGCAGCTATGAGACGATCAGCGACATCAAGAAACCGTTCACCTTTATGGGGTGTGGACAGATCTGGGCGCTTAAAATATTCTGCCACAAGATCAGGTGATTGCTGCCAAACATCAGCAATAATTTTGCCTTCCCAATCACCAAAATAAATTTCTCTCCAATCAGTCTCTTCATGCAACGAAATCGATAACTTAGAAGATTGCTCAGCGGCAAATAAACGGCAGCGTTGAAGTGGTGATGTAATAATTTGATCCCAATCCTCAGCACCCTGAATTGCATTACGCATTTGATCCCAACCATTATCAGTCAACGGGACATCTGTCCCACTACCTCTAAATATTTCCCCACCCTCGCATTCGCCATGGCGGAGAAAATCAATGGTTGTGCAGTCTGCTGTGGCTAATATTTTACTCATCGTCCTATTCAGCTCTCGCTGACCCCCGCTTCGTCAAACGTTGCCATCTCGGAGTGCAACAACAGTGCTGATTTAATAAGTGGAATAACCAAACCGGCCCCGCTAGCCTCTCCCAAGCGCATCTCTAAATCTATCAGCGGTTCTACCTTCATGTCTTGCATCACGAGTTTATGAGCAGCCTCAGCAGAGCAATGAGAAAATAATAACCAGTCTGAAATAGATGGGTTAATACGACAAGCAGCTAACGCTGCTGCTGTCGTTATATAACCATCCACTAAGCTGGGAATACCCTTTTGAGCATTACCAATATAAGCACCCACTAGAGCAGCAATTTCAAACCCACCAAAACATTGCAGCACATCCTTTGGACTAGCCACATGCTTATGCAGTTCTAATCCGCGCTTTACTGCCTGTTGCTTACGTTTTAAACCATCATCATCAACACCAGTGCCACGCCCAACCATCGCTTGAACATCAACATTGAGTAATGCACAAAAAATAGCAGCCGCAGATGTCGTATTGCCAATACCCATTTCACCGCCGACAAATAAATCTATAGCCAAATCACTAACGCTATCTCGTCCAGCGCCGAGCGCTATATCAAGCTGCTCAATGGTCATGGCAGGTGCTTTGCAGAAGTTGGCAGTACCGGGAGCAATCTGGATATTTGTCAACCGAGGAAAATCCTCTAAGGGCTCCATTGTGCCCAAGTTAATCACCGAAAAATCAGCGCTGTGTTGGCGTGCCAATACCGTGATCGCTGCGCCTCCAGATACAAAATTATAAATCATCTGACCGGTGACAGACTGAGGAAACGCTGAAACACCCTCATCAAAAACACCATGGTCTCCAGCAAACACTCTTATGGCAACATTATTTAGCGTGGGTAAAGACGTTTTTTGAAATCCTGCAAAATCTACGGCTAAAAGCTCAAGTCGCCCTAGAGAACCCGGTGGCTTTGTTAAGCTTTGTTGGCGCTCTATTGCTCGATTCCGACTTGGATGGCAGATTGTTGCCGCTGGCTTTGTTAACCAATCACTCATAGCGCTGACTCTAGATCAAAGGTCTTTAATTCCTGCGGTAATCCGGCAACCACCATTGTTACTCGGTCACAAATTACCGCCAGACTCTGGTGCAAAAAACCGGCTTCATCAACAAATCGTCTAGTCAACTCGCCCATAGGTACAATACCTTGACCCACTTCATTACTGACAAACACAACTGCACCTGGCAACTCATTTAAACACCCGAGTAAAGCCTTTTTTTGCTCTGGCCAGCACTCATGGTGCAAGCAATTGCTTAGCCACAAGGTTAAGCAATCAACTAGGATGCAGTTATCATTGGAAGAGTTTAACTTGAGGATAGACGCAAGCTCAATCGGCTCCTCAATTAACTGCCATGTACTATCACGATCTGTCTGGTGCTTAGCAATGCGCTGACTCATTTCCCCATCCCCAGCAGTAGCCGTTGCCAGGTATATTTGATCGATACCTAAGACTTTTACTCGCTGTTCAGCGATTCGACTTTTACCTGACCGAGCCCCTCCGAGAACTAGTTGCAATCGATTAGCCATGAAGTTTTACCTATTCTTTTATAAATCGGTTTAAATGATAATCAAGGGGGTCCCATCTACAGGATGTAAACCAACTTCAGCATTGACCGAGTAAACTTTTCTGATCATCTCAGAGGTTAATAATTCTGGAACGGTACCCATCGCAGTGCATTCCCCAGAATTCATAAATACCAATTGATCTGCACACTTGGCCGCCAAATTTAAATCATGCATGACCATTATTACTGTTACGCCAGCTGCTGAGATCTTCTGCACGATTTCGATCAACATAATCTGATGCGCCAAGTCGAAGGAAGCCGAAGGTTCATCGAGTAACAATATACCGCCATCAGAGGACTGATTCTCGCAGTGTTCCCAAATTTGAGCCAATACTCGAGCCAAATGCACCCTTTGCTTTTCTCCTCCGGAAAGTTTCACGAAAGAACGATCCGCAAGATAACTCGCATCGACCATACTCAAAGCAGAGGCTATTATTTCTAGATCGCGTGACAAACCAGTGTTATGAGGTGTCCTACTTAGAGCAACTACCTCTTCGGCTGTAAATGCAAAATCAAGCGTCGAGCTTTGTGGTAAAACAGCCATAAACTTTGCGATGTCAGGGCGTGCCCAGTCATTGGCAGCTCGGCCATTAATGTCTACCGTACCCTGAGAAGCCTTATATTCTCCAGAGATAACCCTCAGTAAACTCGTTTTCCCTGCACCATTGGGCCCCATTAAGGCGGTCACGCTACCTTTGGGGCAACTAATACTAATATTATTTAACAGCGGCACACCTGCAACATTTAAACCTATTGAGCGAGTCTTTAGCATTATGATCGTCCCCGCTGAAGAACGAGTAGCCAGAGGAAAAACGGCGCACCTAAAATCGCTGTCACAACCCCAACAGGAAGCTCGGCGGGGGCTATAACAATCCTTGCGAGCGTATCAGCGGCAATGAGTAAAATAGCTCCAGCTATGGCCGACAAAGGGATTAGGTGCCGATGATCTGGTCCAACAAGTAAGCGAATTAAATGTGGAATCATTAGACCAACAAACGCGATAACACCCGCCACCGCAACGGAAATCGCCACACCTATTGCCGAATAAATAATTAATCGACGCTTTAGCCACTCGACGTTGACCCCCAAATGGCGAGCTTCCGACTCACCGAGTAACATAGCGTTTAGAGCACCACTTTCTCGAGGAGCCAGCACAGCGAGCAGAATAGCAGCACAACCACAAATACCGACTCGATCCCAATTTGCACCATCTAAATTCCCCATCTGCCAGAGACTCATCCGTCGTAACATATCATTATCAGCTAGGTAGCCCAGTGTGTTTGTAGCTGCGCCAGCGAGCGCACTAATGGCTATACCCGCGAGTAACATCGTTGCTACCGAGGTTCCCCGAGGGCCTGTTGCTAGACGAAATATAATTACTGAAGTGATAAGAGCGCCTAAAAAGGCGCCCAGAGAGATCGCAGATAATCCCAGTAATACTCCATTTGTGAACCACAGTGAACCAAATACTATAACCAGGCTAGCACCGACTGATGCACCAGCAGAAACGCCAATTAGAGCAGGATCTGCAAGAGGATTACGAAATAATCCCTGCAAGAGTGCCCCGCAAGTGGCAAGGATGCCGCCAACAAGTAACGCAAGGATGATGCGAGGCAAGCGAATGATTTCTACTACAAGCGTATCTTGTGCGTTTGCTATCCCACTACCAGTTAGGATTAGCCACATATCTGCCCATGAAATAAATAGCGGGCCAGTCATTAGCCCCAGTACAATTGTCACCGGCAGTAGAGCCATCAGTAGCAATAAGCATACTTTTGGCCGCAGCAACCTCACTGCGTCGCGCTCCATTGATTAATAATACTCACAATGTGTGCTATGCCGTCTGTCAACGCTGCAGGGCCTGGCTGTAGTAGATCTGAAGATTTAATCTCATACATTTGTCGGTTTCTAACCGCTGGAATATTACCCCAACCATCCCGTTCAGCTACTTGGGTAGGCGAGAACTTTCTGCCGCACCATGATCCAATAATAATATCTGGTGATCGTTCGATGACTTTGTTTGGATCACTAATTATGCGACTTTTAGCATCTGCGTGTTGAGCTAGCTCAGCAAAGCAATCATTGCCTCCGGCAATCTCAATTAATTCTGATACCCACCGAATACCACTTATGAGGGGGTCATTCCATTCCTCAAAGTAAATAGTAGGTCTTGATGGTAATCTTTTTGCGGCATCCTTTATTGCCATTAGGTTTATCTGGTAACTATCCAAGAGCCGCCGCGCCTTGTCTTCAGCTCCGACTAGGCAACCCAGCATTAAAAGGGTCGAAAAAATCTCTGCCACTGACCGTTGATTGCATATGTGTACCGGAATCCCAGCTCGAACCAAATCCGCAGCAATATCGGCTTGCATATCTGAAAAACCAATAACTAAATCAGGATTAAGATCCCTAATTTTGTTAATTTTAGCCGACGTAAAGGCTGATACCTTTGGTTTATCCTTGCGAGCCTCGGGAGGCCTAACCGTAAAGCCAGAGATGCCTACGATGCGCCAGTCCTCCTCCAAAAGGTATAACCACTCAGTGGTCTCCTCGGTCATACAAACGATACGCTCAGGTAACTTAATCGTAGTGACCATGTCATCATTCATCGCGAAAGGCGCTCATAATTAGTCGCTAATAGCGTGATACTCATCCAATGAAGCACTGCGGACAACCCTAAATATGCCATAGGATTCGCCACGTAAGATGGGTAATAACGAGCTACTCTAGTAATATACTCACTCAAGCTCATGCCCTCAAAGCTTCCAGATAACAAGTAGTAGCTAGCGTTTGATATAAAAAAAGCGCCACTGATTGCGGTAATGGAAACGCAAATAACAATAAGGACATCGACAGGATTAGCAATTTTAACATTCGATGATGCCCATTGACCCGATCGCCAAACGAGATAATAGCCAACAAAAATAAAGCCATACGCCGCAGTAAAACATGACTCTGCACCAATGGGTGTTGCTGACAGAATCCAGTAATCAGATAGCCAGGCTAAGGCTGCTAATATCAAAAAAGCACCCCGCCGCTGGACGTAAAATCCTGCTAAAAAAAATACGGCAAGCGATGCACTAGGTAAGCTTACAAACGACCCAAAATGATTAGTCCGGGTGGCAATCATCAAACATATAAGCACCGCAATAAGCAGCTGCGGCCATTGTTCAATCGTTCTAATTTTTACCATTTTTTAGTGCCTCTGGTGAGTAAGATTGATCTAGATATGCAGGAAATAATTGACTGCAATCCAGATTTTTCTCGATCTCTTTGGCTAATCGCTCCAACTGCACTTCCCGGATTTGTCCCTGATCAACTATCTGAGGGGACGCTAATCCGGCCCACTTTAAGAGCGAAGTACAAGCATCTGGATGCTCAAAAACACCATGTAAATAGGTTCCTAATACCTGGTTGTCATCAGAAATAGCGCCATCAGAACTTCCATCAGACAGGTTGACCGCAGGTATTGTTAATCCAGGCCCTTCAGTAACGCCACAGTGAATTTCGTAGCCTTGCACTTGCGCATTGTTCTGACTATTTATATTTAAAGTGCCTTTCACTAGGCTGAGTTGCTTGTGACTTTCTAAACGGGTACTTACATTTAAAAACCCTAATCCGAGAGAGGATCCTGCAACATCCTCAATCCCCTCAATATCATGTATCTCTGACCCCAACATCTGAAAGCCGCCACAAATTCCAATTACCTTACCTCCGTAGCGGAGATGTTTTTCAATAGCATGATCCCACCCTTGATCGCGAAGCCATTGCATATCTTTACGTACATTCTTACTGCCCGGCAAAATAATTAAATCCGCAGGGGGTTTGTCCCCATCAGGCCCAACATACTGTAAATCTACTTGAGGGTGTAATCGCAATGCATCGAAATCGGTATGATTACTGATCCTTGAAAAAACCGGTACTACTACTTTTAGTATTGCCTGGGTATGGTCCACAATTTGTTCTGCGGCGACAGCATCCTCAGCGTCTAAATGTAATCCAGGGAGGTAAGGTAGCACGCCAATAACCGGTTTTCCGGTGCGCTCCTCTAGCCAATCTAGGCCTGGCTGGAGTAAAGCAATGTCACCTCTAAACTTATTAATTACAAACCCACATACACGATTTTTCTCAGACTCCGAGAGTAACTCGAGGGTACCCACCAAGTGTGCAAACACACCACCGCGATCTATATCCGCGACTAACAACACAGGACAATCTGCTTTCTCAGCAAACCCCATATTAGCGATATCATTAGCACGCAAATTAATCTCAGCGGGGCTTCCAGCACCTTCAACGACTATCACCTGATATTGACTCTGCAAGTACTGGTGAGATTCCATCACTGCATCCATAGCAACTTTTTTATAATCGTGGTACTTGACTGCATCCATATGGAAAAGAGCTTTTCCATGGACAATTACCTGCGCACCTGTGTCGCTGGAGGGCTTTAATAAAATAGGGTTCATGTGAGTATGCGGCTTTAAGTAGCAAGCCTGCGCTTGGAGCGCCTGGGCGCGCCCAATCTCACCACCATCTTCGGTAACTGCACTGTTCAACGCCATATTCTGTGGCTTGAAGGGCGCAACTCTGACGCCCTTATTAGCAAGGACTCGACCAAGTCCAGCGACTAAAATACTTTTCCCGGCATCTGATGTCGTCCCTTGCACCATAAGAGTGTGGGCCGAGCTAGACATTCTAGTAATCCACGCCTTTGCGTGCTTTTACGCCATCACGGTATGCGTGCTTAACATCCTTGATCTCAGATACCGTATCAGCTAGCTCACGAATTGCACTGCCGCCGCCTCGACCTGTTACCACAACACTCTGACTTTTTGGCCGATTTGCAAGCGCACTTAGAATTTTTTCTTCGTCAAGATACTTATAGCTAAGCATGTAAGTGATTTCATCCATAACAACTAGATGGTAGCTTTCATCTCTTAACATTGGCTCAACTACCGCCCAGGTTTTTTCCGCAGCAGCAATATCCCCACTTCGATCTTGGGTGTTCCAAGTAAACCCAGTGCCCATCTGATAGAAATCTACATCTGGCAGATGATTCTTAAGATAGAGTTCTTCACCAGACAGCTGGGCGCCTTTTATAAACTGTACAACCCCCACTTTATAACCGTAACCGAGTGCCCTAAGTACCATGCCAAAAGCAGAACTACTTTTGCCTTTACCGTCACCTGTGAGCAGTATCATTACGCCGCGTTCTTCGTCTGCCGCAGCTATGTTGGCATCAATTTTTGCCTTCTGATTTTGCATTTTTTTCTTGTGGCGCGCCGCTTTTTCTTCTGTCTCTTCAATCATAATT
>DCBC01000054.1:0-851 GCA_002313335.1 Porticoccaceae bacterium UBA1117 | reverse complement strand
GTGTATGCAACCGTTATCATAGCTTCTCTTCCCAATGACATATAGTTGCCCAGAGAGAATGAAGACGCAGTTACATAATTTTTATCTGTCAAATTATTCACCCTCGCTTTGACCAACCAATTATCATTAATACGATAACTTGCTCTCATTGCAGTGGTTGTATAGCCACCCAGTCTTACCGTATTTGCAGCATCATCATAGCGGTGACTTTCACTCCGCACGCTGACCCCAATAGCAACGCCATTTAAAGTGGTCCCCGCATCAAACATCATGGATTGTTCTGCGCGTCGACGCAGCAGTTTCCCATTTGATTTGTTCTCTGGGTCAATCACTGCGCCAGATAGGGATAAGGTCCAACCAGAAACTTCTGTATTGACATTAAATTCTAATCCAGTGATCTCAACCTCAGCAGTTTGGTCACTCGCAAACGTCGCAGAATTATACTGAATCAGATTTTCAATATTATTGTTGAAAAGAGCTAAGGTAGCCGAGACATTACCAAGATCAGCATTTAGTCCTATTTCAATGTTTTTAGACTCCTCGGGTACAAATGAAGCATTACCAAAACCTGGATAATAAAGATCATTAAAGGTCGGCGCCTTGAATCCCTCTCCAAATGAGCCAACTAAACGGAGGGTTTCAGAAAGATCAATCCCCGCCAAGAACGAGACCGTGGTATGACTGCCGAACTGCTCATTATCGTCATACCGAACTCCAAGATTAGTATCTACTGCGCCCAATTGCGTTTGAAACTGAGCAAAACCTGCAGAGTTTTCTCTAGATTCTTCGTTATAGACAGTTGAGCTATCAACCTCTTCTTTCTGGTAGTCTAACCCTAACATAAGAGCCTG
>DCBC01000087.1:9371-9547 GCA_002313335.1 Porticoccaceae bacterium UBA1117 | reverse complement strand
GTTCTGATTCTGATTGGGTTGCGGGGCAGTATGATGACTGGCGAGGAACCAGCATGCGCAATATCTGTGAGAGTCCTCGAACGACTGGTGGTTACAGTGATACCCAGGGAACCGTCACTGATGAAAATAATTGGATTCGCTCTTACAGCAATGATACTTATCTGTGGTATTCCGAG
>DCBC01000087.1:8404-9013 GCA_002313335.1 Porticoccaceae bacterium UBA1117 | reverse complement strand
AGAGAGCTACTTTGATCTAATGCGAACCGACGGTCTATCGCCAACGGGCAACGCAAAAGACCAATTTCACTACAGCCAAAATACTGAAGAGTATAATCAATACTACTCGGGTGTTTCTGCTGGCTATGGCGTGAGATTCTTTCTTATAGAAAGTAATCCGCCGCGAAAAATTATTGTTGGCTACAATGAGCCGAATGGCCCAGCCGCAAATAATAATCTTTCAAGAGGGGTAGAGATTGTTTCTGTCGACGGCGAAGCTATTATTGATAGCAATGATGTTGATACGCTTAATGCGGCACTCTTTCCGGAGACCGTCGGCGAAAGCCATACCTTTGTGGTGAGAGATTTAAATGCCACCGAAGATCGTACTTTCACAATGACCAGCGCTGAGACAACCACGGTGCCGGTGAAAAATACTACTACTTTTGATGTTGCCGGAACAAAAGTGGGCTACTTGACGTTCAATTCTCACATTAAACCAGCAGAGACTCAGTTGATTGACGCAATCAGCGAACTCCAAGCTAATAATATTGAAGAACTGGTACTAGATATGCGTTACAACGGTGGTGGCTATCTTACTATTGCCGCTGAGCTGGGTTATATGGTCGC
>DCBC01000087.1:1548-8079 GCA_002313335.1 Porticoccaceae bacterium UBA1117 | reverse complement strand
GGTAGTATTTCTGAAGGGGAGGTGTTTGATGCGCTAACCTTTAATGATAAATATACGGTAAGAGATCCAATCAATAATAATATCCTTGAACCGTCACGGTTTTCATCCACAGCAGCAGGGTTTGATGCGCCGACTAATCCAACCCCTGCTGGAACTACTCTGCCAGGTTTAGGTCTTACTCGAGTATTTATTCTGGCCAGTGGTGGCACCGCGTCTGCCAGTGAAGCATTGATTAATGGTTTGCGAGGAGTTGATGTAGAGGTCATTCTTATTGGTGAAGCGACACGTGGTAAACCCTATGGTTGGTATGCGCTTGATAATTGCGGAACCACTTACAGCACTATTCAGTTTAAAGGGTCTAATGCTAAAGGCTTTGGGGATTATAGTGATGGCTTTTTACCTGTGACCAGCGCAGATCTCTCTGGTGCCGAGATAACCGGTTGTGAAGTCGCTGATGATCTCTCCCATGCACTGGGTGATGCTAATGAGGCGCGTTTAGCTGCCGCACTTGGCTATATTGAAACAGGGAGTTGTCCTGCGGACGCTACATCTGCGTGGAGCGCTAAATCTAACGCAGCTAAACCGCATCCACTGTCAGCGGTTACTGGTCGGTTAATTCAACCAGAGTTAGGCACGGTAGTTAGATAAAATGAGGGGCAGTGGATAAAGCCGCTGCCCCTTTTATGATTAAAAATAAAGTTCAAGACATCTTAATCCATTTCTGTGATGGCCTGATAAACCAGAGTTTTGAATTCGTTACGTAGCGCGGGTGGATAGCCCATCATCTGAACTAAAATCATTGCAGTCAAATCTTCCTTAGGGTCAATCCAGAAGTCAGTGCCTGCAATACCAGCCCAGCGATAACTACCTTTTGAGCCTGAGCGAACTCTGGGCGCTTTAACCGCCAGTCCAAAACCAAGTCCAAAACTAACGTCACCCATAATACCTGGTCTAGGGTCATACCCTAATCTTGCACTTTGGGTCAGTTGATCTCGTGTCATTAAATCAATAGTGGTAGGGCTAAGTATTCTAATGCCGTCCAGCTCGCCGCCGTTGAGCATCATTTGCGAGTACCTAAGATAGTCCATTGCGCTGCTAACCAAGCCTCCTCCGCCCGAGAAAAAGGTGACATTATTTGCAAAGTCACTGGTCTTTGGTCGGTCGATTACCATTAATTTACCTCCAGCGTCCTTGGCTTGAAGAGTACCAAATCGCTGTAGTTTTTCTTTTGGGACTTCAAAAAAGGTATCGTTCATTTTAAGTGGTTTGAATAGCCGCTCGAGCATAAACACATCTAATGATTGGCCTGAAACTTTTTCAACAACGGCACCCAAGATATCAACAGACAAGCTATAGACCCATTGTGTCCCAGGTTGATATTGCAGTGGAATTGGCCCAATGGCACTGACTAGATCATCTAACGTCTTAATTTTACTAGCATCAGCATTGATGGTTGTATTATTAAAGCTGAATTGATGACCCTCGCCAAACATAGCTACACGATACTTTTGGTCGATGACAGAGTTACCAAAGATCCCATAGGTAAGGCCTGCGGTATGACTCATTAATTCACGAATAGTAATCGCATGTGTAGCATCAATCAGCTCGCCATCAACTAAGACTTTTTTATTTTTAAACGCCGGTAGATATTTCTCAACAGGATCATCTAACTGTAATTTACCCTCCTCGTAGAGAATCATTGCTGCGGTAGTAGTGATTGGTTTGGTCATTGAATAGATTCTAAATAAGGAATCTTCTCTTAATGCTGAGTGAGTATCCAAGTCCAATTTTCCGACCTGCTCGAAGTGTACAATTTTACCTTTTCGTGCAATCAGGGTTTGGATACCCGCGACTTTCCCTTCGTCAACATAACGTTGTAGTAAGGGCTTTATTCTAGCTAACCGTTCACTGGACATACCCACGATTTCGGGCCGCACCGTTGGTAAATCTTTCGAACTTGCCAGTGGCGTCAAAACTATCATCAGAACTGCTAAACACCCTAACGCTTTCATAATGTATCCTTTTTTATTTTTATTTTTATTGTGACTACTTTCTATTTCTTGAGTCGCATTTATTAGCTACTGATTTTGGCCATAAATTCTGGTTGATTTTCTAATTGATCAGCATCTATCTTTCGAGAAATATCGCTGTCAGCCATCATTTTGTGCCAGTCCCCCAAACCCTGTATGGCGGAGATAGGATCAAAATCGAGCAAGCGCGGACTGACCATATTGGGTATAGCTAGCGCATAGCGCATAAAGATATCAGCCATCGTTAAGTCTTTACCCAGCAAATAAGGCTGAATAGTGGTTAACTGATTAATGATGTCGCACCCTTTTTTAAACGACGTGAGAACCTCAGCGGCTAATGCATCCTCAGGTTTTCTGCGGGCGAAAAAATCGCCCATTAGCCGTCGTGACGGCAATTCTAGATACAGTTCGATGACTTTAATTAGCTGACGAGTTTGCGCACGGCTCTCAGCACTCGCTGGGTATAGTGATGACTGGGGATATACCTCATCAATATAGTCAAGAATGACTGATGTTTCTGAAATATGGTGTCCGCTTACTGTCGTGATAGCAGGTATTTTACCGGTTGCGGTCATAGCGAGTAGTTCTGGCGCTTGCGGATAAAGTTTATTTTCTGAAAAATCACAGCCTTTTAGCATCAGGGCATGTTTGACCATATTGAAGTAGTTTGACATAGCAAAGCCGTGCAAAATTATCATTAAGTTAACTCACTTAGATTTGAAGAACTCAAATAGTACCGGAATAATTTGAGTTCGGATAGCCGATGCGGGCCTAAGTGCTAGATGGTTCCAATTCAATGAGATAGCAGGACTTGATTGATTGCAGTTAGTTGAAATTTCGTCGGGTATTTAGTTTTACTTTTTTGTTAGGAGAGAAGTTTGCTGTTTCTAATCTTTCTCTGATGATTGCGTCGTGAAGCAAGACAGTCCGCTGTTGTTTTTCATTAAGTTCGGCAGAAAAGCTCGCCACTATGAGTTTAATAGTCTCCCTATGACGTCTTTCAAAAATCCGCTGCATGGCATGACAAAAAACCTCTGCAATTGACTTCTGAGATAGGCGGACAGCATTTTTTTGTCCAGAAATATAGGTATGTGGCCCTACAAAAAGCGTCAATGCTTGTGACGAATTTGCCATCGGTAATTTAGATTCATCAATTACCTGTATCTGGTACCACTGGGTTAGGGAGGTCAACTAAAAAGCCTTTTTATGATGATAAGAGTCTTAGGTATAGCACAAGATTTTCAACTCATTGTGAAACTATCAACTTTATCTGCACATAGAGTAGATTTTTACATCGATAGTGCGTTAGCATTTACTCAAATCATTAAATAAGGTGGTACTGGTAGTGATGATTAATCTGTCAAAGAGACAATTAAAGACCGTAGTTTTTTCTCTAGGGCTAGCGTTTATGGGGCTGGCACAGGCTCAAATGCCTAACTCGTTATCACCAAGTAGTGCAAGGGTATATTTTGTGCAACCGGCTGATGGCCAAGTATTTGATGGTCAAGATGAAGCGGGCATAGAGATTATATTTGGTCTTACTGGTATGCAAGTCTCACCGGCAGGCATAGCTGTTCCTAACTCTGGACATCACCATTTGTTAATTAATGTTGAGCACTTACCTGACCTTACTAATCCCTTACCGGCCACAGATCAAGTCCGACATTTCGGTAAAGGTCAAACCAGCACAAGAGTTAAGTTGTTGGTGGGTAAACATCGATTACAACTTATCTTAGGTAATCAGGTGCATATTCCACACTCTCCTCCGGTTATGTCAGAGGTCATTGAGATAGAGGTACGATAGTCCGGTGGACTTTGGCCTCAAGACGATGGTGCTGGTATAGTTTTTACGGTACCCTCGGATCAAGAATTTTTTCAACCAAATAGGACGACGGAAAATATGCAAACCGGTCAACAATTGGTAGGTAGAAGAAAATTCATTAAAAAGCTCACGTTTGCGACAGCAGGTGCGTCAGCATCTGCGCTGTTACTTAACAGTGCTACCCAGCTTAAGCACAGTGGTGAGATTGCCAAAGATGAGTTAGATAAGCTGTCTGAGGCTTATGCCGATTTGGACAAACGAACGAAAATGATTGTGCGAGGAATGTGCGTCTTGCTGGGTATTGATGTGTTGCTTATTATTTAGAGGTTAGTATGGGCTCCATAGCAAGGTATAGCACTGACAGGTTTCTGATGGAAAATTTGGTACATCGTCTGAATGTCCTTTAGTGTGACTGCTAATGGCTTTGTTTGAGAAAAAATTCACGGTTAGAAAAGATGGTGTAATCATGGTTAAGCAGTTTTTTCTAGCTCTAATGTCATTGGCTGTCTTGTCCGCTTGTGATGTAAACACCAAGATTTCAATGGATGATACAGTGACAACCCACTTCGCTCGCCTCACACAGCTGGAGCAGCCGGCACCCATGGCGGCTAAGCAAGCTCACTTTTCTACCTATCATGGTAGAGATCTGTCTGATGATTACTTTTGGTTAAAAGATCAAGGTTACCCCCAAGTTGATGACCAACAGGTTATTGATTATCTCACCGAAGAGAACAGCTATTACGAGTCATTTCTGGATCCTAACAGTGGTCTGGTAGACACTCTTTTCAATGAGTTTAAAGGCCGCACGGATGAAACGGAGGCATCAGTCCCTTTCATTAAAAATGGTTATCAATATCGTTGGCACTATCGAGCCGGTGAGGAGTACCCCACCTACACTCGGCAATCTTTGCAGAATAACAAAGAGCAAATTATTCTCGATGTGACTGCTTTGGCGAAGGGCCATGATTATTTTGTACTAGGAGATTGGCGTGTCAGCCCTAATGATAACCTTCTTGCCTATACTTTTGATACCGAGGGTGATGAGCGCTATCAGCTCAGAATTATCGATCTTGAAAAGGGTGAATATCTAGAGGATCAGCTTCAGGACGTAGCAGGTAGTTTGGAGTTTAGTGCCGACGGCCGGGCAATTGTTTATGCCCGATTAGAAAATGAGCGATGGCATGCTAAAAATATTAATGTCCATCGTTTAGGTGAGGTTCAGTCAGAGGATAGAACCATTTACCATGAAAAAGATGATGGCTATTTTTTGGGCTTTGGTCTGACTAGTGACGATAAATACCTATTATTGGTGAGTTCGCAGGGTGAAGTTCAGGAAACCTACGCGATTCCCTCTGCTGATATTTATGCGCAGCCGCTTAAATTGGTTGACCGTACCGCTGGTTTTACTCTGACAGTGGATCATGCGCACAACCATTTTTATATTTTAGCCAATGATACTCACAAGAACTTTCGGTTTGTAAAAGTGCCCGATGAGCAGCCAGACTACAGCAATTGGCAAACAATAGAGCAGGGGTCAGATGATATTTACTTGATGGGCTTGCAAACTTTTGACGACTTTATTGTGATCAAGGCACGGAACCATGGGGTAGACAGTATTCGCATTAGACCCTACGCAGGAGATCAACATAAAGTCGCTTTTCCTGAGGCCATAGCGACCCTTTCCATCGGGCAGAATACGCAATTTAACCAGTCTTTTGTGCGGTTGGGTTATCAGTCTATGGTCACGCCATCGACAACTTTTGATTACGATCTTAAAACCAAGGTTTTAGTTGAGCGCAAAGTGCAGAAGGTGCCCAGTGGGTACGATAAATACGGTTATGTTACTGAGCGTATTATGGCTCCAGCGCGTGATGGTGTGCTTGTGCCTGTATCTCTAGTTTACAAAAAAGAATTTAACCGTGATGGCAAATCGCCAATGTTACTCTACGGGTATGGTGCCTACGGTATAACTATTTCACCGACGTTTTCCACGATGCGATTGAGTCTACTTGATAGAGGCTTCGTTTATGCCATTGCCCATGTCCGTGGTGGCGCAATGCTCGGCTATCAGTGGTACTTGGATGGCAAGTTAGATAAGCGCACTAATACTTTTAATGACTTTGTAGATGTGGCCAAATTTCTCGCTGCAGAAAAATATACCAGCGCAGGTAATATTTCTATTTCAGGCCGCAGTGCAGGTGGGGAGCTAATGGGTGCTGCGGTGATTCAGGCGCCTGAATTGTGGCGGTCGGTAAATTTGGGCGTTCCTTTTGTGGACGTTTTAAACACCATGCTTGATGAGAGTTTGCCTCTTACCCCGCCAGAATGGGAAGAGTGGGGTAACCCGCTTGAAAGCGTGGATGCTTTTGATCTCCTTAAAAGCTATTCTCCCTATGACAATATTATCGCGCGAGGCTACCCTCCGATGTTTGTGTCAGGTGGTTTGAACGACCCAAGGGTAACTTACTGGGAGCCGGCCAAGTGGACTGCAAAGATGCGCAGTACCAAAACGGATAATAATCTTTTAGTGATGCGAATCAATATGGGTGCGGGTCATTTTTCAAACAGCGGAAGATACGGCCGCCTAAAAGACTATGCCGAAGAGTACGCTTTTACGCTTTTGGCACATGGAATAAAAGACTAATAACAAGGAAAAGTAACCAATATGACTGATCAGAA
>DCBC01000087.1:0-1132 GCA_002313335.1 Porticoccaceae bacterium UBA1117 | reverse complement strand
TGGCGCCCTTTATTCAGGAGGACCTTGGACTCACAAATACACAATTGGGCTTATTGAGCGGATTCTTTTTCGCTCTCTTTTATACTGTCGTGGCCATTCCTATTGCGTGGTTGGCTGATCGTTATAGTCGGGTAAATATAATATCTATCGCGCTTGCTACCTGGAGCGGCTTTACCGCTTTGACTGGATTAGCAGGAAATTTTATGCAAATAGGTCTTGCTCGAATGGGAGTGGGGATTGGTGAAGCGGGTGGAAGTCCACCATCACATTCTATTATTTCTGACATGTACCCTAAAGAAGAGCGAGCAGGAGCATTAGGCGTCTATTCAATGGGGATCCCATTTGGAATTATGGCTGCTTACTTTGTCACAGCATGGATTATAGGACCCTCTCAAGAAGAAGCTACAGTTGTTGATTGGAGAAAAATATTTATCTTCCTTGGTGTCACTGGAGTAGCGCTGGCAGCAATCGTTAAGTTGGTACTTCGCGAGCCTGTTCGTGGAGCTATGGAATTTGGACAGCAAGCAAAAATGGTGAAACCGCCATTTATGGACTCAATAAAGATCTTACTTAAAATACCCGCCTGGTGGGCTATGTGTTTAGGAATAGCCTTTGGCTCTTTTGCATCTTATGCTCTTTCAGTTTTTCATACTAAATATTTAATAGCCTTAGACCCTACTTTCGACTTCCAACACCTTATAATTCTTTTGGGCATTATTAATGGGACAGCTTATGCTGGAGGCGCCTTTTTTGGTGCAAGGCTGGCTGATAAATGGGGTAGCAAAGACATTCGTGCATACGGCTGGGTACCAGCAATTGCCATTAGTTTATGTTTACCCATAGGGATTGGCAGCTTTTGGGTATCATCAATAGAAGTTAACCTTCTCCTCTCTACATTATTTTTACTTTTCGTAGGCATATATCTAGGACCAAGTTTTGCCATTGCCCAAACCCTTGCTCCTATTAATATGCGAGCCATGTCTACTGCGCTATTTTTCTTTGTGCTTAATATGATTGCACTAGGCGGAGGTCCAACCTTTGCAGGATGGATGATCGACGTATTTAAAGAAAATTATAATGACTTAGATTCAATGCGTTATGCAATGTCACTAACTTTTTGTATATTTGTGCC
>DCBC01000161.1 GCA_002313335.1 Porticoccaceae bacterium UBA1117 | reverse complement strand
CAAGCCTAAGGGGCATTAATAAAATGTATAAATGGGTATTAGCCTTTCACGTGATCGCTGTAATTTCTTGGTTTGCGGCACTTTTTTATCTTCCTCGACTGTTTGTTTATCATGCGATGTCAGAAGACATTATCAGTATTGAACGTTTCAAGGTCATGCAACGTAAGTTATATCGTGGCATAGCGAACCCGTCGATGATTGCCACATTAGTATTTGGTATTTGGCTAGTATCGATGGCGCCAGTGGCTTATCTCTCTGCAACCTGGTTTCAAGTAAAAGTGGGAGTTGTGGTATTACTGGTGGCTTACCACTACATGTGTCTTAGCCATATGAAAAAATTAGCGGCGGATCGTAATGAAAAAACCCATGTTTACTTTCGGGTATTTAATGAAATACCGGTAATATTTTTAGTCGCCATTGTCATTTTAGTAATAGTACAACCGTTTTAGTAACGCCATGATCCGCATATAGCAAAAAGTGAAATAGCACCAAATACAACAACATAATCCAGACCCTAGGGAAATGTAATGCCGCAAACAGTCAAGCCAACAAATTTACGCTCACAACAACTTTTTGAAGCTGCCCAGAAAACAATTCCTGGCGGAGTAAATTCTCCGGTACGTGCCTTTGGTGCAGTGGGCGGAACGCCCATCTTTTTTGATAGAGCAAGCGGTGCTTATATGTATGACGCCGACAATAATCGTTACATTGACTACGTATTATCTTGGGGCCCAATGCTTCTGGGACATGGTCATGAAACAGTATTACAAGCAATTCGCACTCAGCTAGACAAAGCAATGACATTTGGTACCCCCACGGAGCTAGAGATCCAGTTGGCAGATAAGATTTGCTCAATCGTTCCAGGTATGGAAATGATTCGCATGGTCAACTCAGGTACCGAAGCAACCATGAGCGCGATTCGTTTGGCACGCGGCTATACAGGGCGGGATAAAATAGTTAAATTTGAAGGCTGTTATCACGGTCATTCAGACTCTCTGTTAGTGAAAGCTGGCTCAGGCGCACTGACTCTCGGCGTTCCCAGCTCCCCGGGTGTCCCAGCCTGCCTAGCCGATCACACCATCACTCTGTCCTACAATGATATTGAACAGGTCAAAAAGGTCTTCTCTGAAATTGGTAAAGAAATTGCCTGTATTATTGTTGAACCAGTCGTAGGTAACATGAACTGTGTACCACCAATACCCGGTTTTTTAGAAGCACTTAGAGAGTGCTGTACTGAAAGCGGCGCCCTACTTATCGTAGACGAAGTTATGACTGGATTTCGCATTAGCCAACAGGGGGCAATTGGGCACTACAAAATCGATGCTGATCTAATCTGTCTTGGCAAGGTGATTGGAGGCGGTATGCCCGTCGGCGCTTTTGGTGGAAAACGAGACATAATGGAACACATAGCGCCACTGGGGCCTGTGTACCAGGCTGGTACTCTTTCAGGTAACCCGGTGGCTATGGCTTCGGGCTTGGCAACGCTAAACTTAATATCTGCACCCGGGTTTTTAGACCCCGTAATTACTCGCACAACACGTTTAGTGGAAGGCCTCGTCGAGCGAGCAAAAGCAGCAGGTATTCCGTTGACTAGTAATCACGTGGGAACGATGTGGGGAGTATTTTTTTCTGAAGAAGAAAAAATTATTAACTACGATCAAGTTATCAAGTGTGACACTGATCGTTTTGCTAAGTTTTTCCACGGTATGTTGGAAGAGGGCGTCTATCTTGCTCCTGCATCCTTTGAGGCTGGCTTTATGTCAGCTGCTCATACAGACCAAGATATTGAAGATACGCTGAATGCCGCAGAGCGTGTTTTTGCTCGAATCTAATAATTAGTTACAGCAATATTCATGTAGGAGGCTAGTTTTTTGAGTATCATGTGCGCAAGAGACAATCAACGTTGACTATTTTTACTCTATTGGAGTATTCATGAGCTTTAAAAGTAACCGTGGGCCATATCCCTACACACGGATGCGCCGCAATCGCGCAACGGATTCTTCTCGCCGCTTGATGCGAGAAAATAGCTTGACCGTCAATGATCTTATCTTGCCGATATTTGTGGTCGAGGGAGCTTCGCAATCTCAATCAATCGAGTCCATGCCTGGCGTTAACAGGCTATCTATTGATTTATTGGTCGTGGAAGCCAAGCAGGTTGCTGCTTTGGGCATTCCGGCAGTTGCTCTGTTTCCAGTGGTTAGCCAAGACTTAAAGTCGCCCTTAGCCGAAGAAGCCTATAACCCAGAGGGCTTAGCTCAACGAGCTGTTAGAGCGATAAAGCAAGCAGTACCAGAGCTTAGTGTTATTACCGATGTCGCACTTGATCCATTTACCATACATGGTCAAGACGGGATCATAGACGAGGAAAGCGGCTATGTGGTGAATGATGTTACAAACGCGATATTGGTGAAGCAGGCGCTTTCCCATGCAGAGGCGGGAGCCGACATTGTTGCACCATCAGATATGATGGATGGCCGTATTTGTGCCATCCGTGAAGAACTCGAAGATAACGGATTTGAGAACACGCAAATTCTGGCCTACTCTGCCAAATATGCTTCTAGCTACTATGGTCCTTTTAGAGACGCAGTAGGCTCAGCGGGAAATATTAAAGGTGGCAATAAAAAAACTTATCAGATGGATCCAGCCAATGCCGATGAGGCCTTGCACGAATGCGCCATGGACCTTGATGAAGGTGCTGATATTATTATGATCAAACCTGGAATGCCTTATCTGGATATTCTGCGTAGAGTTAAAGATGAATTAAAAGCTCCTACATTTGTCTATCAAGTGAGTGGAGAATATGCCATGCACTGTGCGGCATTTAATAATGAATGGTTAAATAGAGAGCACGTAATCATGGAATCATTACTGGCATTTAAGAGAGCTGGTGCAGACGGCATCCTAACCTACTTCGCCAAAGAGGCCGCTCAACTATTAAGGAGCGCTGATTAACTGTGCGCCTAGATAAATATATCAGTAATGCTACCGACATCTCTCGCTCTGAAGTAAAGCGCATGATCAAAGCCGGGACCGCAGCCATCGATGATGAAGTGACGACTAATCCAGCCATTAAGGTCAACTCGGAGCAGCAGGTGAGTCTAGATGGATCAATCATCAGCGCCTATAAGCATCGTTATTTTATGCTCAATAAACCGGCCGGTGTAGTATCGGTAACCAAAGATAATAATCATCCAACAGCAATAAGTCTGATTTTTGAACACCGCAGCGAAGAATTACAAATTGCCGGCCGCCTAGACATAGATACTACCGGCCTGCTGTTAGTGACCGATGACGGCAAATGGAATCATCGCGTCACGTCACCACGATCTAAATGCAGTAAACTTTATACAGTCACTCTAGCTGAACCCATCGGCGATGATTATAAAGAAAGGCTCGCCAATGGCGTATTGTTAGAGAGCGAACAACACCGTTGCATGCCCGCCACTATGGAGCAACTAGATAGCCATCGTCTAACTCTGGCCATCGGTGAAGGTAAATATCATCAAGTTAAGCGCATGTTTGCTGCCTTAGGTAATCATGTTGTTAAGCTCCATCGCTTTCAAGTCGGAGACATCGTGCTAGATGATGACTTAGCCGAAGGCGACTATAGAATTTTATCTGACGCTGAAGTGGCCTGTATATTATGATCGAAAAATTTTCTCTGCAGCGTTCAATGACTGACAAAAATGTCTCTCTACTTCTCGAGGAGTTGTACTCAGTTAAAGGCAATTATCTAATCATTGCCGATGAAAATTGGGCGCAAACTAATTGGACTGATCTTGCAAGTCGCTGTCAATGCGAGCTTCATATTATAAGCAATCGTTATGATGTTGCCCAACAGGCAGAAGCCGCGGGGTTATCTGTAACCTTTAATGACTTGGACTTTAGCCATCTTGAAAATCACTACTATGACGGTATTTTGTTTCGTGTCTGTAAAGAGCGAGCAAGCAGCCATCATGTGATCAATCACGCTTTTCATTTACTAAAACCTCAGGGCTCTTTGCTACTTTCTGGGAACAAAAATGACGGTATCAAAGCGTATGTTAAGAATGCATGCAATCTCTTTGGTGACCGCACTGCGGCCAAAAAGAATGGCAATAATTACCTCGCTATTGTTACGCTTTATCCCGCTGAAAAAGAGCCGCTAGATGATAAGAGTTACGCCAAGACTCGTAACATTGCCATCATTGAAAATGTCTCGCTGCGCAGTAAGCCTGGCATTTTTGGCTGGGAAAAAGTTGATCGTGGTAGTGCTTTTTTGGTCGAGCATTTACCTCTTTTCCTCGAGCGCTTCCCACAACCACCTAAATCTCTTCTTGATCTCGGTTGCGGCTATGGCTATTTGTGTTCCCATGCTACTGAGTTCGGTATTGAGCAGATAACGGCAACTGACAATAATGCCGCGGCTTTGTTGGCTACTACTGAAAATTTTCAAACTACGTCTTCCGAGGTTCAGGTTATAGCCTCAGATGCAGGAGATACTATTACCCAACGCTTCGATACGATTTGGTGTAATCCTCCTTTTCACCAAGGCTTTGCGGTCGATGGTGACATGAGTTCTAAGTTTCTCGCGGCGAGTAGACGACTATTGGCGCCCGGTGGACATGCTCTATTTGTGGTCAATACCTTTATTCCGCTAGAGCAAAAGGCAAAAAAGTACTTCAGATCGATCCAAGTACTCGAAAAAAATAGTTCGTTTAAACTGGTCGCCCTTAGTAACTAAACAATAACGCCCTCTTAGGGCCTAATTAATTATGAAAACACCAAAAAGACTATTACCTTTGATTGAAGACGGCGTGATCGACGCCGTTATCGGTCAACTAATGAGCGGAAAGGAAGCTACCGTCTATACGGTACAGTGCGGTAAAGAAATAAGGTGTGCAAAAGTCTATAAAGAGGCTATGAAGCGTAGCTTTAAAAAAGCTACTCAATATCAAGAGGGGCGTAAAGTTCGCAACACGCGTCGAGCACGTGCTATGGAGAAAGGCTCCAAGTATGGACGCAAACAACAGGAAGAAACGTGGCAGAATGCTGAAGTCGATGCACTCTATTTACTTGCCAACGCTGGAGTCCGTGTTCCTATTCCCTATGGGTGTTTTGATGGTGTTTTATTGATGGAACTCGTCACCGATGAGAGTGGCGATGTCGCACCTCGACTGGGTGACGTATCGATGAGCGCTGAGCAGGCACTAGAGGATCATGCTGTGGTCATGCACTATGTCGTATTGATGCTTTGTGCAGGCATAGTTCACGGAGACTTATCCGAATTCAATGTCTTAGTTGACGATTACGGACCGGTCATTATTGATCTTCCTCAAGCAGTTGATGCCTCTGCCAATAACCATGCAGAATCCATGCTTCAAAGGGATGTTGAGAATATGACTCAGTATTATGGTCAATTTGCACCTGAACT
>DCBC01000097.1:2869-4249 GCA_002313335.1 Porticoccaceae bacterium UBA1117 | reverse complement strand
CAGCGTGCAGCCGCTATTATGCGTGAGCGTAATCGTGAGTTATCTATTTTGGAAACATACGATACTGGAAAACCAATGTCTGAGACGCTCTATGTTGACGCCACCAGTGGCGCCGATGCATTGGAATATTTTGGTGGCCTGGCTGGGTCTATTACCGGGGAACATATTCCATTAGCAGAGGGCAACTGGGCCTATACTCGTCGCGAAGCCCTGGGCCTCTGCGTAGGTATTGGTGCATGGAATTATCCAACCCAAATTGCATGTTGGAAAGGAGCACCTGCACTGGCATGCGGTAATGCCATGATATTTAAGCCCTCTGAGACAACGCCATTGTGTGCTCTCAAAGTGGCTGAAATTTTGATTGAAGCAGGTTTACCTGCAGGTTTATACAATGTTATTCAGGGTATGGGTGACGTTGGCGCTTCCCTAGTGTCTGATCCTCGTGTAGACAAGGTATCTCTCACCGGTTCAGTCCCCACTGGACGCAAAGTTTATGCAGCAGCTGCCTCACAAATGAAGCATGTCACCATGGAGCTGGGTGGTAAATCACCACTCGTTATTTTTGATGATGCTGATCTTGAGAACTCTGTCAGCGGCGCGATTTTAGCCAATTTCTATTCTACCGGTCAGGTCTGCTCAAATGGAACTCGTGTGTTTGTCCAGAGTGGGATCTTAGATAATTTTTTGAAAAGACTCACCGAACGACTCGAGCTCGCTGTTATCGGCGATCCTCAGGATGAGCGCACCAATTTTGGCCCAATGGTGAGTGAGCGCCAACTGAACATCGTACTTAGCTATATTAATAAAGGTAAGGCAGAAGGTGCTCGTTTGATAACAGGAGGAAATCGTATTCCCGGTGATGGATATTATATTCAACCCACGGTTTTTGCCGATGTAACAGATGATATGAGTATCGCCCGTGAAGAGGTTTTTGGGCCCCTAATGTCAGTGCTATCTTTTGATAACGAAGAGGAGGTTGTTGGCCGGGCCAACGCAACAGAATTTGGCCTAGCCGCAGGAGTATTTACGGCTGATTTAAGCCGTGCACATAGAATGGTTGATGCACTTGATGCAGGTACCTGCTTTATAAATTCCTACAACGATGCGCCAGTGGAGGTACCTTTTGGTGGAGTAAAAATGTCCGGAGTGGGTCGGGAAAACTCCAAAGCCGCGATCTTACATTACTCGCAATTGAAATCAGTGTTTGTACGCATGGGCGATATGGAATCTCCTTTTTAATGACCGCGCCTAAACGGGCGTTTATTAATGAGATGGCAATGCTTTTAATGCTTTCCCTAAAATAAATTGAACTACTTACGAATAAGCTGTCCAATTAAAGGCAAGTGATGATTGCACAAATTCTCCCCCGAGATAGTTAAG
>DCBC01000097.1:2408-2538 GCA_002313335.1 Porticoccaceae bacterium UBA1117 | reverse complement strand
CCTTTAAGACTGGGGTTTTTTGTTTGAGAACCCATTACTAAACGTCTAATTAGATCATCAACTCATTAATTACCTTAATTCTCTAAAATAAATTGAACTACTTACGAATAAGCTGTCAAATTAAAGGCAA
>DCBC01000097.1:1900-2026 GCA_002313335.1 Porticoccaceae bacterium UBA1117 | reverse complement strand
TTAAGACTGGGGTTTTTTGTTGGAGAACCCGTCACTAAACGTCTATTTAGATCATCAACTCATTAATTACCTTATTCTCTAAAATAAATTGAACTACTTACAAATAAGCTGTCAAATTAAAGGCAA
>DCBC01000097.1:0-1480 GCA_002313335.1 Porticoccaceae bacterium UBA1117 | reverse complement strand
TTAAGACTGGGGTTTTTTGTTGGAAGCTTACTCAACCATCGAAATATCCCCACGTTAGCTGACAACAGTTGTCTATCAAGTAGCAGTAATGTTAATGTCACAGAAAATAAAAACACTCATCTAGCATTGAAGTCTCAGGAGTCTAGAATGAACCGTATCAAATTCTGCCTAATTTTGGGTTTTTCAGTCAGCGTCGGTATGTTATCAACAGTTGCTGTTAGCCATGAAACCGTCAACGCGCCAAAACCTTCAAACCAGCGCGCAATCGTTTTCCCCGATACCGCAGACTATCAAACATTAGTCGTTGATCTACATACTCACAGTGTTTTCTCAGACGGCCATGTCTGGCCTAACATACGTGTGGCCGAGGCTGTTCAAGATGGACTAGATGCTATCGCTATAACTGAACATTTAGAATGGCAACCGCATCTTGCCGACATTCCTCATTCAGATCGAAATCGGGCATATCAGCAGGCAGCTGAATCCGCCAAAGGTTCTGCTGTGATCGTCTTGAGTGGAACTGAAATTACACGCTATGAACCGGTTGGGCATATCAATGCCATTTTTATTGATGATGCCAACAAGCTAATGAATGTCGAGGGTGATGCCAAAACCTCAACTGATACGCGAACGTTTGGTGAAGCCGCGATCCAATGGCCCGCGCAAAAAGCGGTGGAAGCCGCCCATAAGCAAGGTGCCTTTATGTTTTGGAATCACCCTAATTGGTCTAATCGCGCAACATCTGGAATCACCCAGATGAATGATTTTCATACCAATAATATTAAAAAAGGAATGCTTCATGGAATTGAAGTCGCCAACAGCTTTTGGTACGCCGAAGCAGCATTTCAAACAGCCCTGGATTATGACCTTGCACTAATAGGAACCTCAGATGTGCATGATTTAATAGACTGGGACTACAAACCACATGAGGGAGGACATCGGCCAGTCACTCTAGTATTCGCCAAAGAAAAAACCGCAGACTCGATTAAGGAAGCCTTGTTCGCTAAACGCACCGTGGTGTGGTTTAAAAATATGCTGATTGGGCGACAAACTGACCTATTACCTTTACTCGCGACAAGTTTAAAGGTGACCGCTATGCGCTACCAATATGACACCGTGATCGCTGAAATTGACTTAAAAAATACTTCAGATGCTGACTTTGAAGCTCGTTATACCGGCCCTTATAGCTTAGGCCTTAGCGGCGATCGTTTTACCATTCCAGCCCACAGTGAAATCACGATAGAAATTAAACCCGGTAAAATCATTCCACAAATCGACCTTTCATTGATCCTTGAAAATACTCTTATAGAGCCGAACAAACATGCATCGATGATTCTTATCGCAAAACTTCCGCCTCAGTCAGAGAACTAGTCGCCAATGTGAGCACAAAAGCACCTATACCCTGAATCGTTACGCCCCGTTGTCGGCACTCTGCCTAATCAAATACTTTGATCCACTATTGTATAAAAAGCATGACTAT
>DCBC01000014.1:3667-3861 GCA_002313335.1 Porticoccaceae bacterium UBA1117 | reverse complement strand
ATATCCTGACCTTCGAGCGTTCGTTTCGCCATATTAATATACTCGTCCACGACTCTATAAGCCTGGCCGACAGGACAGATTCCGGCTGTGGCAAATAGGCCAAGAACGCCATCATCAAGCTCATCCATATCTCTTAAAACGGCTGTGTTACCAGTAAATGCATCACAATTATTCGTCCCATTTTCAAGCAGCAT
>DCBC01000014.1:0-3300 GCA_002313335.1 Porticoccaceae bacterium UBA1117 | reverse complement strand
CCGATAGTTTTATCTTTTTCAATCTTCCATGCATCATAAGTGATTGTCAGGCCATCTATCTGAGAAGGCTGAATAACAAAACCAATAGACGTATTAGTAGATTCCTCTGACTGTAAATCTTCAGCACCCATAGCAAACCGCTGAATGGTGTACTTCGAATCTTTATCCATACCCGACGCCGTAGTGGTATTGTTTTCAGTAATATATTTATACACAGCATCAACCCGAGAACCAAAGCGTGCTACCTGAGCTTGATTAACTTGTACTAGGTTTGGAGCTCTAAAGGCCGTTTGTGCAGAACCTCGAATCAATAACCAATCTGTAGCTTCCCAACCAATAGCTAACTTACCGACCGTCGTGGACCCTGCATCTGAAATATCTTCATGCCTAATGGCTAATTGTGCTTGAATAGTCTCTGTTACGGGTATTTGAAATTCTGTAAATACAGAGATTGTATCTTTGTTACCAACAGAATCAGTTGTGGGACTAGAGCCTAATACGTCAGACACAAACGGGAATTCAGATCCATTTTGCGCAACGTACTTTATGGTGCCGTCTAATCGTGGATCCCTATCATCCGAATACTTCTCTTCTCGATATTCAACGCCAATCAACATGCCCACGGGGCCTGCCGGTAGTGAGAAAATGTCATTTTTACTGGCTTTAAAATCCCACAGTGTTAATTCACTTTCATCATTGCGATACACATCGATCAGAGCACGCTCAATATTGGCCGAATCAATAGAAAAGATATTAAAAGCTGCAGCAGTAGAGTCGGCTAATGCCTCGGTCAGTAGGTTATTAGAAATCCTATTATTGGTTAGATCATCTGTGGTTGCCTTAGAGTGAAGCACTGCGGTTTCCCAGTCCCAATCTCCGCGTGTTCCGCGCAAGCCTGCAAGAAAACGGGTAGTTTGTTTATCCGAATGAACGATTCGTCCATATTTAGGGTTTCGCATACCATCAAGTTTGATCGCTCCGACACCAGCTAATGGGTTTGTACCATCTTGGGCTAACTGATTAGTGTAATAATAGTCAGCGCCAATAGAGATGGGTGCAGAAGACGATGTTCCTGCTGGCTCAATATGTCGCAAAGACGATGATCTATAGAGACCAACCTCTGAGAAAAACTCTAGATCATCATTAACGGTGTGGTTAAAAGTCGCAAAAATATTTTTTCTTTGAACCGCGCTTCTAAAATCGCGATATAGCCCAGGGTTTAAATAGTAATTATCCGAGGTAGTATCTGGCACTAAGCAGGTTCCATACCCTGTATCTAAAGCTTTAGAGCCCGCACATTTTGCATCACTGCTGGGTAAAATCTGCATTTCACCTTTAGAGTCGGTAAAGCTGTTTGTTCCTGACTGGTCTAACTGAGCATACTGATAGGAATAAAGATTACGAAAAGCAGTGCTTGTCTTCCAAGGTGAGTCATCTGGCAATATCTTGCGATGGTCACCAATACTCCAGCGTTCATCTTCAGTGGCCTTGATACTATCTCGATCATAGTAATCTACCAGTACCGTAAGATGAGAGTCACCATCATTAAACGCAGTACCAAATTTAGCACTAAAGGTTAAGTCTTGAGCATCAAAGTTCTCATAGCCAGTAAGTTTTGTCGTGAAACCGAATCCTTCGTAATCAGAATCGATGACATTATTAATGACTCCTGCAACAGCATCAGCACCATAAATAGCAGATGCACCATCTTTTAAAACCTCTACTCTATCCATTCCTGAGGTTGGAATGACATTGGAATTGACGCTTAGTGTCGGTACATAGTCGCCACCAAGTAGCTCTGTTTGATAGCCAGCCGCATTAACAAGACGTCTGCCATTGAGCAAAACAAGTGTGTTACCAACGCCCATGTTTCTTAAATTATAGGATCCGATATCACCACGAACAGAGTTCACACCGCCAGAAAAAGCCTCGGCTTCTGTAAAATAGTTCAGACCCATTTCGGCCATATTTTCTAGTAATTCTTCACCAGAATCTAAGCCTAGGACATCTATATCTTCGGCTGTAATGATACTGACTGGCAGAGCGGTATTAATCATCGCACCTTTAATTTGCGACCCTACAACCACTATTTCTTCCAGCTCAGTTTCGTCTTGAGCTAAGGCAATAGTATTTGCAACTACAAAAAAAATTACTACAAAAGTTTTAGCAAAATTTGTTAAAGCGTGACTCTTAAACATAACCTTCTCCTTAAATATAATTTATAGCTTTTCCACTTTAAAGATAGGTGAATAAGGAATACTTTTTTATCCGATAAACCATTTTAATTTATGACAAGTGAATAGATATTTCGCCGAAAAACAGTTTTTGACGTGAGTAGGCGTGTGATGTTGTTGTATTTAGATATTACTGATTTCTTATGGAGAAATACTGCAATCTTGGGGATTACTATTTAGACTTTTGAGTGTCTAAACTAATATTACACAGTCGTGGTTTTCTCCCTGATTGATTTTTAACGACGGCTAATAACGAATATCAAAGACCCATGGCGCCCACCACAGGGCCACTGCGGTTAGTAGTAACATTCCAATACAATTGAGGTAGAACCCAGCACGTACCATCTGCGGGATTGTAATCATTCCCGATGAAAACACTACGGCATTAGGCGGAGTCGCTACGGGTAGCATAAATGCGCAACTTGCAGCTAATGTTACCGGGACACAGAGCATCATCGGAGGAATTCCAGACTGCACAGCGATAGCCGCAATAACTGGTAAAAAAGTGGCTGTAGTAGCGACATTACTCGTCAATTCAGTTAAGAATATCACCAATGCGGTAGCACCAATAACTAACACTGAAATTCCAAAAATCGATAATGGGGCAAGGCTTTCACCCAGCCACTGCGCTAAGCCGCTACTAGCTATAGCAGCCGCTAAACTCAGGCCACCACCAAATAGGATAAGAACACCCCAAGGCAAACGGTCAAGGTTGGACCATGTCATTAATTGCTGTTGTCGCTTGTCACCACTTGGTATGAAGAATAGGAGAAGCGCACCACCGAGCGCAATGGCAGTATCAGATAACCCTTGGATTGATAATCCGGCGCTTAGAGGGCGGCGTAAGATCCATCCCAACACGACCAAGCCAAAAATAATGGCGACACGTTTTTCAGGTGCCGTTATTTTCCCAAGTGCCTCTCTCTCCTGACGAAGATGCGCCGCCGCCGCGCTGTTCGCTTCAATATTCACAGGAAAGGCCCAGCGAGTCAAAACCAACCACGCTGTGGGTAATAAAATTGCCATGAGGGGCACGCCCACAAGCATCCAGTCAAAGAAACTGATT
>DCBC01000025.1 GCA_002313335.1 Porticoccaceae bacterium UBA1117 | reverse complement strand
ACCGACGATGGCACCTAAGACAGTCATCGCTTTTCGGCCATTGCCTTTACCTACTTGGTTTCCAATCGCACCACCCACAACTGCACCCGCAGCTACCTCTGTACTAGAGGCAGGTCGATCCACGACTCCATAAATTGGAACTTGCACCATTGAACATTCCTCGGTCTTTGTCAGAACCCGTGCATCTGCGAACAAGTCTTCATGTACAGTTACTGACAAACAGCCAGATATTGATAACAAAACTGTGAGGAGAGACGAAGCGAGAATTAATTTTTTCATAGATAAAGTCCGTTTAGTTATATAGAGCTAAGATACCGAATTCAGTATCTTCACTTTTAAAATTCCCGTTTAAATTTTTTACTCGAACAAGCATAATAAAGTGGGTTTCAAAGTCAAGAAATACTTAGTAGTAGGTTTTTGACAACTGTCCCGTGAGGTATATCTGAAAGGAACATGTAAATAAGCTACCCTATCATTCTATTCGCTAGTAAATATATATTAGCTTTGGTAGCCTTATCGGGCGGCATATCTCCACATAACTAAACGGACTTTATCTATGAAAAAATTCATACTCGGAGCATCGCTCCTTACGCTTCTTTTATCAGCATGCGGGGGAGGTGGAGGGTCCAACTGCTGCTGAAGACTTTGTCACTATGGGGCCTGAAGTATCGTAACTCAATAGTCTAGAAAGGAGGTTAGACATGACATTAATAGACGCTTTTATCCTCCTTCGAGGTGCATCCTTAGGGGTGCTGCTAGTGATTATATTAATCGCCGTAAAATACCGCAATACTTATGCCGCTAAGCTGCTGATTGCATTAGCGGTAGGTGGTTGTGGCTATATACTAGCTCCAGTTGTAAGGGATAATGCTCAGCTGTTGGATGTAAGCGTGATGATCACTGACACTACCCCATTAATATTTTTGTTATTTTGCCAAGCCATTTTCAATGATCATAAAAAGCCGGCTAAGTTAAGCTTGGCTATGGGTGTAAGCTATTACATTACAGGTTATCTAGCTCACCCCTTTGGCTACCGCACTACCATTGATTTACCGCTAGATATTATAGATAGCCTAAACTTTTTTTCGCACCTACTTATTTTGGTTTCTTTACTATATGCTTTTGGCAGTATTATCCGTCAGTCGCGCAACGACTTAGTGGCATCACGGCGCCAGCTGCGATTAATAATCACCACTTTTGTGGGTGGTTATATTAGTCTGATTATCATTATGGAAATGGTGATTCCAGGGTTTTCGCTCTGGGTAGAAGCTATGCACTCAGCTGGAATATTACTGGTAATGCTCGGCCTTACCATGGGCTTACTGGCTATAGGCACCGATAACTTAACTATTATTAGTAAGCCTGCTGAGATAAGCGCAGTTAAAAAAACTGAAACGGCACTGGAGAAACAAGAACTAGCAGCCTTATTGTACGCCATGGAAACAGACTGCAGTTATCGTAATATGGAGTTAACTATTAGTAGTTTGGCTGCACAGATTTCTGTACCAGAGCATCACTTACGCAGTTTGATTAATCGCCATCTTGACTATCGTAATTTCAACGACTTTCTCAATCAGTATCGGATAGCTGAAACCGCTCAGAGATTAACTAACGAAAAGTTCGCTAAGTTGCCAATTATGACGATAGCAATGGATGCTGGTTATCGCTCAATGACAACATTTAACAAAGCTTTTAAGTCAATTACCGGCAAAACTCCTCGTGATTATCGATTTAATAATAGTGAATAACGAATAATTCAGGTCAATTTCAGAAACGGTCAGCATTTTTGGCTATCAGTAAGTAATTTCTTCTAATTAACCTTTTACTACACGCTCTTTTTAATGACCTATCTTAGATGAGAGGTTGAAATTATCAGAATACTAATTATTCCAGCATTGTTTATGAGCCTTGGCGCGTTGATCGTGTTTTTCTCGGGTGAGAGTCTGGAATTTCCAGACAGCATTGAAGCATCCCAGGCCTGGTTGCAGGGCTTTGATGAGTTTGCCTGGGCGGTGGGTGCAGGGATGATTATCGGAGATGCCGTATTACCTCTGCCCTCTGACGCTACCATATTCAGCATGGGTATTATCTATGGTGGCCTGCTGGGCGGCATGATCGGCGGCACGGCCGCTAGTATTGCCGGCCTGCTTGGCTATTTCACAGCTCGATTGTTGGGAGAGCGCGGCGCTGTATTTTTGGTGGGTGAGACCGACCTGGAGCGCACTCGACACTTCTATGAGCGTTGGGGCTTTGCCTGCATCGCATTTGGACGAGCTATTGGCGGGCCAGCCGAGTATTTGGTGGTTGTGGCAGGGCTCACGCGGATACCTTTTCGCACCGTATTTCTTGCCATACTGACCGGGGCCTACGGCTCCGCTTTTTGCATGTCGTTTCTGGGTGCCTGGTCACTAGTAGAGCCCTGGCTTGCGATGGGGTTGGCGACCCTGTTGGTGCTGGTTCTGATTGGCGTCTTTCAACTGCTGCAACGGCGTCACAAGCGACAGGTGCTCCAGTAGACTGACCCCTGAGGCGATAGTAAGCAGTGAATCAATCTATTTTAGAATAATGGATGATAAAAAATATTTTACAAAGGATAAATTATGAAGCTATTAAAAATATACGGAATCAAAAGTGTTCTTTTTTATGTTCTTTTGATTTTAGTGACTCCTGCTTCTGCAGAGTCATCGATAGAGGGCTATTGGAAAAGTATTGATGAGCAAACAAGCAAGGCTAGTGGATATTGGAAGCTTGAGGTTAAAGATAATCGTCTATTAGGTTACCTGGTTAACTATCCGGATATGAAGCCAGATAATACTTGTATCGTATGTACGGGCAAGTTGAAAGAATTCTATGAAAAGCCGATCAAAGGCACCGCCTGGATAAACCTCAAGAAAAATAAAGATGGGGTCTGGAAAGATGGCTATATCATTGATTCTGGCGAAGGTAAAAAATACAAAGCCCAGCTTTGGGTGGAGGATGGTAATTTAATGATGCGTGGATATATCGGTTTTTTCTATCGAACGCAAACCTGGCTTAGAACTGATCAAGCAACAGCCGAACAGGCAACATTCGGTGACTGATCTATCGCTACTTATCCTCACTGCTCTCCAGCTCGTTCCTATTGCTCTTTCCTATGGGTTCGTGCGGAACAACGGAGAAATCAAACGTGGGGTCTTTTGGGAAATTTAGTAAAATTGGGAGTACAAATATGATTGATGAGAAAAATAGAAAAGTAGCCTTGGTTACGGGGGCGTCGGGCGGCATTGGTCGTGAGATCGCGGAGATACTTCTGGTTAAAGGATATGACTTACTTCTCGTTGCACGTTCTTTAGACAAGCTTGAGGCCATTCAGGCGGAATTTAAAACAATTGCAAGCGCGCGGGATGTTGCGGTGCTTCAAGCCGACCTGTCTCAAAGTGGTGCGCCGAAGATGATTTTTGATTTTACTAATGAAAATAATATTTCAGTCGACATTCTCGTAAACAATGCGGGCGTCGGTATGTCTGGTGCGATCGATGAGTACTCTGAAGAAGTGTTACTGAAGATGATCTTGTTGAATACGTTTTCATTGACGGCTCTATGCAAATATTTTGCGCCTCAAATGAAAGCACGAAGATCAGGAAATATACTCAATATTGCATCCCTTGCTGGGTATCAACCGGTACCGTATTTAGCAGCCTATTCTGCATCCAAGAGCTACGTTTTAAATTTCTCGGACGCGATTGCAATGGAGCTAGAAGAGTATGGGGTTTCAGTGTCATGTTATTCCCCTGGGCACACAGACACCGAATTTTGGGATCGCGCTGAGATAAGTAAAGACAATAAGTTTTACGGACAAAAAACTCGGGTTTCACCTAAAGATGTCGCGCAAGGGGCGGTAATAAAAATGTTTAAGGGGAAGCTTTCTTCCATATATGGTTTTAAGAATAACGTTATGGCATTTGGAAGCGGAATCTCTCCTTTTCGGAAATTGAACGCGCGTATTGCCAAGAAACTTGTTAGCAAATAACAGTGGAAAGTAAAAAATGACCCCAGAAGGGTATAAGACGAATTAACCCAAATTCTGCTTCATCCCCTACCATATTCAGCATGAGTGCTATCTATGGTAGCCTGCTGGGCGGCATGATCGGCGCCACGGGCGCTAGTATTGCCGGTCTGCTTGGCTAGTTCACAGAGCGATTGTTGGGAGAGCGCGGCACTGTATTTTTGGTGGGTGAGACCGACCTAGAGCGCACTCGACACTTCTATGAGCGTTGGGGCTTTGCCCGCATCGCAGTTGGACGAGTTATTGGCGGGCCAGCCGAGTATTTGGTGGTTGTGGCAGGGCTCACGCGGATACCTTTTCGCACCGTATTTCTCGCCATACTGACCGGGGCCTACGGCTCCGCTTTTTGCATGTCGTTTCTGGGTGCCTGGTCACTGGTAGAGCCCTGGCTTGCGATGGGGTTGGCAGCCCTATTGGTGTTGGTTCTGATTGGCGTCTTTTACCTGCTGCAATGGCATCACAAGCGACAGTTGGCCCCGTAGACTGACCCTTGAGTCGTTTGATGCGCTCTGCTGGGCCTGAAGCTGAACGTAAACTTATACCCTCTGAAATAAATA
>DCBC01000092.1:17276-20354 GCA_002313335.1 Porticoccaceae bacterium UBA1117 | reverse complement strand
GCTTACTTTTGGTGGAGGCGGCGGGAATTGAACCCGCGTCCGCCAGTCCGCTGCCTACGGCTCTACATGCTTAGTTCAGTCTTTAGTTTTAGTACGTCGAAACCCGACTGACAGGGCGGACAACGCACGATTTCGGTAAGTTTTTAGTAAGTCCGCCCCGAACAAGCTTCATTACGATCTCATGAGATATGACATTTGAGCATTCCGCCCCCCTAAGGGTTTAGAATTCTGGACGCATAAGCACGGCTCCAGTCAAACGGCACTACACTGGGGTTTAAGCAGCTAGTGCGTAGTTGTCGTCGTTGGCAACTATAAGTTTGCGACTTTGGATTAACGAGATTGGTCACCATCTCGGCATGCACCGGAGGTTTTGTAACCCGCGTCGAATCCAGAACGCCCCCCTGATCTTTTATTTTAACACAGGAAGTCTTGATAAGAAGCAGACTATTACTAATATCTAACCTCAACGCGACTTTTTTGAGTATTTAAGGTCGAATTTAGTTATCGAATCACCTAGACTCTCGTAAAACAAAAATGATAAAGGTCTAAGCCATGCAAAGAGGACAATTTTCTTCAAGATTAGCATTCATTTTCGCTGCATCAGGGTCGGCGGTAGGTCTTGGGAATATTTGGGGCTTTCCAACTAATGCTGCAGAAAATGGCGGCGCTGCCTTTGTCCTAATGTATTTTATTTTGGCATTTTTACTGGCTTACCCAGCCATGATGGCTGAGCTTATTATTGGTCGTCATACCCGGTCCAATATGGTTACGGCGCTGCAAACAATCTCTACTAGCCGGCCAGCAAAAACGATTGGTAGGCTAGTAGGTGTTGGCGGAATGGTGACCGCCGGGCTAATCTTAAGCTTTTACAGTATCGTCGCCGGCTGGATGCTTGCCTTTATGCTTGAACCCATGGCAGTGGTCTTAGGCCTTAGTGACCTCAGCGCCTGGCTGACAGAATTTAGTCTAGTGCGCAATATTGGCTTTGCCGCTTTGTTTGTTTTTTTAACGGTACTAATTATTAGTGCCGGCGTTGAACAGGGTATTGAAAAATGGTCGAGTCGCTTGATGCCTTCGCTGTTTATCTTAATGATCGCCCTCATCATTTATGTGCTGACTCAAGACGGTGCGATGGAGGGACTCAGACATTATTTAGTGCCCGATTTCTCTCAGATCACAAGCCCAAAACTAATTGTCAGCGCGATGGGCCAAGCCTTTTTCTCTATGTCACTGGGCGTTGGCACTATGCTGGTTTATGGATCTTATATTCGCGCAGATGAGAATCTCCCTGTGGTGGGTGCTTTGGTGACGCTAACTGACACCTCCGTGGCATTTCTAGCCGGACTATTGGTACTACCCGCTATCTTTGTGGCTCAAAATCTAGGCGTTACCATTTATGCTGCTAGTGGTAATTTAATTGCTGGACCTGATCTAATCTTTCAGGTGTTGCCTGCATTATTTGAGGGTATGGGTGTAGCCGGCCTATTTGTGGGCTTTGCTTTTTTTGTCTTGATGTCAATTGCCGCAGTTACCTCATCTATCTCAATGCTTGAGGTACCTGTTTCTTATGCCGTGGAAGCTCACAAAGTCAATCGCAATAAAGCGACATGGCTAGTTGGACTCATTGTTTTTGCCATTAGTTCTGTGATCTGTCTGAATTTTGATGCCCTGTTTGGCTTTGTGATTACCATGACCACTGAGCGCGCACAGCCACTGTTGAGTATGATGGTATGTATCTTCGCCGGCTGGGTTTTTTATCGTAATACTATTCTTCAAGAACTCAAGAGTGGCAACTCCAATGTTGAGCACGGTATGTTTTGGAAAATCTGGCCGGTCTATGTCAAGTTTTTCTGCCCAGCACTGATCTTACTGACCTTTTCTCAGGGCTTTTAAGACTGCAGAATCGTTTGGTGAAAAGTAAGGTATCTGGATAACTATAAACAGTATTGACCGCCCTCCACAGGTTGGTTAGTGTTGCACTCTACTATCACAGTTTGAATTCAACAAGACAGGCGGAAATTGGTGACTAAGACAACAAAAGCAATTGATTTTGAACAACAGCTTGAAAACCTTGAAGCATTGGTTGCCTCTTTAGAGAGTGGTGACCTAAGCTTGGAAGACTCGATGAAGTCATTTGAGCAGGGTATCAAAGTAGCGCGTGAGTGCCAAAAAGCACTTAAAGACGCCGAACAAAAAGTGGAAGTGTTGACTCGCCAAGGCAACGAGTTAGTTAGCGATGACTATAGTCCTGAAGACTAATTAAAAAGAGCTAATGTTAATGGATGCGATAATAAAGGGTTATGGCGAATGCGTGAATCAACAGTTGCAGCTCATTCTGCCTGTCGCCGAAGGCCCTGCTGAAAGATTGTTTTCAGCCATGCGTTACTCGGTCTTTAATGGCGGTAAACGCATTCGTCCCCTACTTTGTTTTGCCGCGGCAGATGCCATCTGTGAGGCTAGTGAGACCACCGCAACTGTCGCTGCGTGTGTTGAGATGATTCATGCTTATTCCCTTATTCATGATGATTTACCCGCCATGGACAATGACCACTTAAGACGTGGTGCCCCGACTTGTCATATTCAGTTTGATGAGGCAACCGCTATTTTGGCGGGTGATGCTCTTCAGGCTCTGAGTTTTGAAACGCTATCTACGCTAAAACATGTCTCAGCAGACATCATTGTCGAATTACTTAAGCTGCTAGCGATCCATAGTGGCTGCTCGGGTATGGCTGTCGGCCAGGCAATTGACTTAGCGGCTACTGGTCAATCTTTAACCTTAGAGCAGCTGAAGTTTATGCATGCTCACAAAACAGGCGCATTAATTGAAGCCAGTGTTGTAATGGGTGCGGTCGCTACTGGAAAAGCTACGCCTCAGCAGCTTGCTGCTCTAACAGGATTTGCTCGAGCCATTGGCTTGGCATTTCAAATCCAAGACGACATTATCGATGTAGAGAGCTCTACAGATCAGCTGGGAAAACAACAGGGTTCTGATATTGCCAATGGTAAGCCGACCTACACGTCTCTAATGGGTCTTGATGAAGCCCGAAGTCAGGTTGCTGAATTGTTTGACCAGAGTAT
>DCBC01000092.1:15705-16886 GCA_002313335.1 Porticoccaceae bacterium UBA1117 | reverse complement strand
GGGCTTATTAAATAGCCTAATTGGTGTAAGATTCAGGAACAATTGATAGTTAAGCAAAGCTGCGCATAGATGCAAAAGACCTATACCGACATTCCCCACAGCCGGCCGTTAACACCATTATTGGATACGGTGAATGCCCCTGCAGACCTGCGCAAACTAAACGCAGATGAGTTGGTGCAACTTACAGACGAGCTACGTCTGTTTATGCTGTTTTGTGTTGGTAAAACCGGCGGCCATTTTGGTGCTGGCTTAGGCGTAACCGAGCTGACGGTGGCTCTGCATTATGTATTTAACACGCCTAATGACCGCTTAGTGTGGGATGTTGGTCATCAGACTTACCCTCACAAAATCTTAACTGGGCGACGCGAAAAAATGCTTAGCATGCGTCAGAAAGATGGTTTGTCTGGCTTCCCAAAACGCTCAGAAAGTGAATACGATACCTTTGGCGTTGGGCACTCAAGTACCTCTATTAGTGCGGCTCTAGGTATGGCCATGGCTTCCGCTGAATTGGACGAATCACGCAAAACCGTAGCTATTATGGGTGATGGGGCAATGACAGCAGGTATGGCATTTGAGGCTATTAATCATGCCTCTCATGTGGACAAAGATTTATTGGTCATTCTCAATGATAACCAAATGTCGATCTCAAAAAATGTGGGTGGTTTATCAACCTATTTTTCTAAGCTTTGGGCCAGTCGTTTTTACAACCAACTCAGAGAGCGCGGTAAAAAGGCTCTGAGCTCCCTACCTAACGCGAAAAACTTCGTACGCCGTACTGAAGAGTATATGAAGAGCATGGTATCGCCAGCCACTATTTTTGAAGAGTTAGGTTTCTATTATATAGGCCCTATCGATGGCCATGACCTGCCACTTTTAGTACAAACTCTTACTAACCTAAAGGCTATTAAAGGGCCGGTGATGCTGCACATAATCACTCACAAGGGTAAGGGCTTTGCGCCAGCTGAGAATGACCCAGTGGGCTACCATGCGCTTAACAAGATTGAGCCCAAGCAAGCAGTACTTGTTGCGGCTGATGAACCACCAAAACAAGCTAAGCCTAAATATCAAAAGGTGTTTGGTGATTGGTTATGTGACATGGCCGCTAAAGATCAACGACTTATTGGCATAACACCTGCCATGTGTGATGGTTCAGGCATGAATGAATTTGCCGAACGATTCCC
>DCBC01000092.1:15162-15290 GCA_002313335.1 Porticoccaceae bacterium UBA1117 | reverse complement strand
ATTTACTCTACTTTTTTACAGCGCGCCTATGACCAACTAATACATGATGTCGCTATCCAAAATTTGGATGTTTTGTTTGCCTTGGATCGTGCTGGCTTAGTCGGTGAAGATGGTGCCACTCACGCAGG
>DCBC01000092.1:14107-14752 GCA_002313335.1 Porticoccaceae bacterium UBA1117 | reverse complement strand
ACCGGGTATATGCATTCCGGCCCTGCGGCCGTAAGATACCCGCGCGGCACTGGCCCTGGTGCAACCATTCAAAAAGAGATGTCAGCTGTCCCGATTGGCAAGGGCATTGTTGTCCGGGAAGGTGCTGGTGCGGCTATTCTTAACTTTGGGACTCTGCTTGATTCTGCAGTGACCGTTGCGAACCAACTCAATAGCACTGTCGCCGACATGCGCTTTATAAAACCGATTGATAAAGAACTGATCCGCTCTCTGGCAGAAACACATGACTTATTGGTAACGCTTGAAGAAAACAGCATCGCCGGCGGCGCTGGCTCTGGCGTTATTGAATTCTTAGCGGCGGAAGGCATTGTTATGCCGGTATTACAGTTAGGCCTTCCGGACAAGCTAATTGATCATGGCACTCACGCTGAACAGCTAGTTTCTATTAATCTTGATACAGCCAGTATTCAGAGCGCGATTGTTAATCGTTTAAAGCAACTTACGCTGCCTAGTAAGGTCGCTCAATAGTATTCAATATAGGACCAAACCGATGAAACTATATGATTGTGCAACGGCGCCAAGCCCTCGTCGCGTTCGAGTTTTTATGGCGGAAAAAGGTATTGAGATTGAGACTATACAAGTCGATCTTTCCACAGGTGAGCAATT
>DCBC01000092.1:0-13771 GCA_002313335.1 Porticoccaceae bacterium UBA1117 | reverse complement strand
GCCTACAAAGCGATCAACCCTTTAGGGGAAGTGCCATTACTCCAATTAGATGACGGTACTACCATCAGTCAAGTGAATGCTATCTGCCGCTATTTAGAAGAGCTGTATCCAGATAATCCTCTGCATGGTAGAACACCGCTAGAGCGCGCATTAGTCGAGTCTGCTAATAACCAAGCTATGATGAATGGTTTTATGGCCGGTGCCGAAGCCCTCAGGAACGCTGTGCCAGGAATGAAAAACAGAGCCATGCCTGGGCCTCATAACTATCCTCAAATTCCGGCTTTAGCTGAACGTGGCTTGCAGCGAATTGATAATTATTTCTCAGATCTAGATTCACATTTTGAATCTAGCCAATACATGGTCAATGACTACTTTTCGGTAGCCGACATTAGCATCTTGGTATTTATTGATTTCGCCAAGTGGGTGAAAAAGAGAATTCCCGAGGACCATAAGCACCTAGACCGCTGGTACCAACAAGTGTCCCAACGACCCAGCGCTACTGCCTAGTTAGTAGCTTATCATTGGTGTCTAATGTCTTTTCCTTTAACAACAAAGACAATTTGCTCACAAAGATTTTTTGCATGGTCGCCAATGCGCTCCAATGATCGGACCACCCACAGAATATTAATCGCCCGGCTAATACTTCTGGGGTCTTCCATCATATAGGTCACGACTTCTCGCAGAGCGGTTTTATAATCCAGATCAATTTGTTTATCTTCTTCAATAGTTCTTATTGCGGCCTCGGCATCAAATCTAGCAAAGGCATCAAGCGCATTAGCCAGCATTTTAATCACTGACGTACCAATGTGCCGAATTTCAGGATAGCCTTTTATCGACCCCCCTCCTTCTGATAAAAGAATGGCATGGTTAGCGATTTTTTTTGCCTCATCACCGATTCGTTCTAAATCATTGACGGCCTTGGTTACCATCATCACAAGACGAAGGTCACTAGCGGCGGGCTGACGCCGAGCAATAATTAAAATACAGGCTTCATCAATATCTACCTCCATTGCATCGACATGCCGCTCCTCAACAATAACCTCTTCGGCTAGCTTGCTGTCAGCTTGGCCTATTGCAAGTACTGCATTCTGTAGCTGCTGTTCGACTTTGCCGCCCATTTCCATAAGCCGCGTACGTATTTCTTCCAGCTCTTCATCGAACTGCTTCATAATGTGATTTTCAAAGGACATTTTTGTCATATTATTCTCCTATTGGCCCGTTTAGATTGGCCACTATGTAAGTCTCAGCCAAATCGACCTGTAATGTAAGCCTCCGTTAACGGATGCTCTGGCATTGTAAATACCTGTTCTGTCGGGTTCACTTCAATGAGTTTACCAAGATGAAAGTAGGCGGTTCGGTGCGAAACACGTGCCGCCTGTTGCATACTATGAGTAACAATCGCGATAGTGAAATTTTGGCTTAGCTCTTCGATTAGCTCCTCAATTTTTGCAGTCGCAATGGGGTCCAAAGCTGAGCAGGGCTCATCCATTAAAATAATTTCAGGACTTACTGCGATTGCGCGGGCTATACACAAGCGCTGCTGCTGTCCCCCGGAAAGGCCCGTTCCAGGCTGGTGAAGCCTCTCTTTAACTTCTTCCCATAAACTGGCTTTGCGCAGGCTACTTTCAACAATTTCATCTAAGTCGACTCGCGTGTCTGCCAAGCCATGGATTTTAGGCCCGTAAACAACATTATCATAAATGGATTTGGGGAAGGGGTTAGGCTTTTGGAAGACCATTCCCACACGAGCGCGAAGCTCGACAACATCCAGCTTTGGTGCATAGAGGTTTTCACCGTCCATCAGAATATCACCTTCAACGCGACAGCCCTCGACAGTGTCATTCATACGGTTTAATGTCCGCAAAAAAGTTGATTTTCCGCAGCCAGAAGGGCCAATCATCGCCATGACTTCGTTCTTAGCTATATCAATATTAACGTCGTAGATGGCCTGTTTGTCACCGTAGAAAACATTGACATTACGCATTGTCATTTTAGCATTTTCACTAAAACTCTGACCCACAGTAACCTTGTGATCGTCAACATCTAGGCCGTGTCCAGACGCAATTTTAGGCGCAATTGTTTGCCTATTAATTGAGGCATTTTTGTTTATCACAGGCACTGCAGTTGTATCTTTTATACTCATCACTTTATTCCTTTTTACCAACGGCGCTCTAAACGCTTTCGCAGCCAGACGGCCGATGTATTCATGATTATTAAAAAGGTTAGCAATACCATAATGGCTGCAGAAGTCTTCTCAATAAAGGCTCTTTCTGGACTATCCGCCCAGAGAAAAATTTGTACTGGCAGTACCGTTGCAGGGTCCGTGAAACTACCCGGAATATCAACAATGAAAGCAACCATACCAATCATTAATAATGGTGCTGTTTCGCCTAAGGCTTGTGCCATACCGATAATTGCGCCGGTCAGCATACCCGGTAGCGCCAGCGGCAATACGTGATGCAGGACCATCTGAATCTTTGATGCACCCATACCTAGAGCGGCTTGACGGATCGACGGTGGTACCGATTTAATCGCCGCGCGGCTGGTGATAATAATCGTCGGCAACGTCATTAACGTCAGCACCAGTCCTCCGACAATAGGTACCGATCTTGGTACATGAAAGAAATTAATGAAAATAGCTAAACCTAACAGTCCAAAAATAATTGATGGGACTGCCGCCAAGTTATTAATATTGACCTCAATAAAGTCCGTCCATTTATTTTTTGGTGCGAACTCTTCCAAATAAATCGCTGCTGCTACGCCGATAGGAAACGATAACATTAGGGTGAGCACCAATGTTAGTAGTGAACCCATCACTGCCCCGCGTATACCGGCTTGCTCAGGTTCTCGCGAATCACCGCGTGTAAAAAGATTAATATTAAACTGTAATTCAATTAAACCCTGCTGATGTAACCCTTCTATCCACTGCACTTGCTTGCTAGAAAGCCTGGCCGCATAGGCATCACCTGCCAACCAAGACTTAAAATAGGTATCTATGTCATCATCGGCAAGGATCCAAATAGATTCTTTCCTGCCCAAGAGGTGAGGATTAGCCACAAGACGATCTTTTAAATCAAATCCAGCACCACTACTGAGTAAATTATTTAATCGACGTTTATCGCTTCTTCCCGACACATTGGGAAATTTTTCTCGCAAAGCAACTTTCGGCAACGCTTGCCAATTGCCCGCAATCATTTGTTCCGTGTCAGTTAAGTTATCAATATCAATAAGCGCTTGGTCATAGTGAACCTCTAATTTGATATAGGTGGCCTTAAAAGCACCATGACCTTTGCCGATAATATCAAAAAATAGTGTCGCTACTGCCGCCAAACCAATAAACACAGCTAATCGACCATACCAACGGAATCGAGCTTCAGAACGATTCCTCCGCTTCAGGGAATGTTGGATTTTGATTAAATTTTCCGTCTGTTTACTCATACTGTTCTCGATATTTCTTAACGATATGTAGGGCAAAAATATTTAGCATTAGGGTGACCATAAAAAGCATTAAACCCAATGCAAACGCCGCCAGTGTTTTGGGGCTGTCAAATTCTTGGTCGCCGGTTAGAAGTGTCACAATTTGTACCGTAACGGTCGTCACCGAGTCTAGTGGATTGGCCGTTAAGTTGGCGGCCATTCCAGCGGCCATGACCACAATCATGGTTTCACCGATAGCACGTGATACCGCAAGCATAATACCCCCCACAATACCGGGTAGTGCCGCAGGGATAACTACTCGACGAATAGTCTCAGACTGCGTTGCTCCCATGGCCAATGAACCATCCCGCATAGATTGTGGAACTGCGGTAATAACATCGTCAGCTAATGAGGAAATAAAGGGGATGATCATAATGCCCATGACGCCGCCCGCGGCCAGTGCGCTCTCTGATGAAACAGAGACTCCAAAGCTATTGCCCAAATCTCGTAAGAATGGGGCGACGGTTAATGCGGCAAAAAAGCCATACACTACGGTGGGGATGCCGGCTAGAACTTCTAGTGCAGGCTTAGAAAAATTACGTACATTTTTACTCGCATATTCCGCTAAGTAGATCGCTGACATTAACCCAACGGGAACGGCAATTACCATGGCCACCGCAGATACTAGCAAAGTTCCTACAAATAAAGGCACTGCTCCGAAACTGCCAGAGGAACCTACCTGGTCTTCACGGATAGCCGTTTGAGGGCTCCAATCCAAGCCAAAAACAAAATCATAAATGGGCACAGACCTAAAGAACTGAATAGATTCAAAGAGTACTGAGAGAACAATACCTAAGGTGGTAAAAATAGCCACGCAGGCTGAGGCAAGTAACAAATTCTGTATGACTCTTTCAACCACAGGGCGCGCTCTAAACTCGGCGCTGATTTTACTCCACCCCCAAAACAAGCCCATGGTAGATAGCACAAATGATAAGGCTGTCAGTGCCCACTGAGATATCAGTTGTAGCGATTGCATATGATCAGCTGCGTCAAGTAGCGCGTCACTCCGTCCCGTGCGCGGTAATATCCCATCAGCCAGATTACTGACCTTATTTAATAGCAGATTATAACTGGCGGTATCGATCGGTATTATATCGGCCGCAACCGAACCAATAACGAGACTATTAATGATCGGACCATCAAAAATCATCCATAGGCCAAGTATGGCTACAGAGGGTAATGCACACCAAAGTGCAACGTGCATTCCATAATAAGAGGGCAGCGAATGTAACTTGCGTATACCACCAAGTGGCCCCGCAATCGCCAAAGAACGGCCACGGCCTAAATAGAACGCAACCGTGCCAAAACCAATCAGTAGAATAAGAATGTTAGTTGCTTGCATGTCGTTTACACCATCTCTCAGAAATAGAAAAGCCCAGCTCAACGAGCCAGGCACTACTGGGGTAACACATGTAACTTATTTCAGTGCTTCGTTACCACTCATGGTCACTAAATTACGGGTATTTTGACCCATCAGATTTCGCTCTTTAATGGGCAGTGGAATCATTCCTTTCTCGGCTAAATACCCCTCTACACCCCAAGCTCGCTCACTGGTGAACTCTTTTAGATAACCCATCATGCCTGGCACTACACCAACATGAGCTTTCTTCACATAAAAGAATAGCGGTCGAGATATAGGATATGATTTGTCGGCAATCGATTCAAAGGTAGGCTCTACCGACTCAATACTGGCCCCCTGAACTTTGTCAGCGTTCTGATCTAAGAAGCTAAACCCAAATATACCCAGAGCTGCAGGATTAGCCTCAAGCTTTTGAACAATAAGATTGTCATTTTCACCCGCTTCAATGTAGCGACCATCTTCACGTACAGTATGGCAAACCTGTTTATAGGTGTTTTTATCAGTCTTTTTGAGCGCTGCTATCCAAGCAATTTTCTTACAGCCACCCTCCATGCCCAACTCAACAAATGCATCGCGAGTACCCGATGTTGGAGGAGGACCTAAGACTTCAATATCAATATCAGGCAGTAACGGGTTGATCTGCTTCCAGTTCGTGTAAGGATTGTCAATTAGCGATCCCTCAGTATCTCCTGGTACCTTGGCGGCTAACGCCAAAAAAATATCTTTTCGACTTAGGTTGATTGACTTAGCATCAACAGAGTTGGCTATGACAATACCGTCATAGCCAATTTGAACCTCAATGACATCTTTAACGCCATTTTCCTGACATTTTTTAAATTCAGACATCTTAATGCGCCGTGAAGAATTAGTAATATCAGGATAGTTAGTTCCCACTCCTGAACAAAATAACTTCATACCACCGCCCGAACCGGTAGATTCAATTTTAGGCGTCGCTTTACCTGTAGACCGTCCATAACGCTCAGCAACCACTGTTGAGAAAGGGTAAACCGTCGATGACCCGACTACCTCAATATTATCCCGCGCAAATACATTGGCTGTCATAAGTAGCCCTGCTAAAACGCTAATGGTCGGCAGTGCAATTTTCAATTTACTCATAAGAAACTCCTGAAAAGCTGTTAATATTTTTAAAAGGTCAAATAGGTGTAGTCAATGAGCGTTAGGATATTCAATTTATATGACAGAAATATGACAAACCTCAGTATTAAAAATATTTTTGGATGTCATATTTCTGTCATAATTTCGTCCTATATTTGCCGCTAAATTGTCGTGCGAGTGGTATGGCAATTGAGGGAGGCGTTAGCCTTAAGAAACATTAGTGAGTTAGGATACAAGTATGAGAAAACTATTATTAACATTGGCCATCTTGGTCACACCTTATAGCCTTGCCAGCGGACCTATTGATGGCAAGGTATATGGTAAAGCCAATCTTTCAGTGGTAAACCAAGATTTTGGGTCTTATGACGAATGGACGCTAAATAGCAACGCGTCACGTCTAGGCTTAAAGGGTAAGACTGAGATTTCTGACGGCTTGGAAATCGTCTATCAAGCAGAATATGAAATCTGTATTGATAGTGGTGACTGCAAGGGACAAACCTTTAAACAGCGTAATACTTTCGTAGGTATCAAAGGCGGCTTTGGCATGGTTTTGGTAGGTAAACATGACTCCCCTACCAAGCTTGCTGCAGGAAAAGTAGATTTATTCAATGATCTTGAAGGTGACATTAAAAATGCCTTTGAAGGAGAGAATCGGCTGTCAAATATCATTGCATACACATCACCCACCATGAATGGCTTTACGACTACGTTAGCAATGATTCCAGGTGAGGGCGCGGACGTAGATCAAGACGGGCAAGATGATACTGGACTGAGTGATGGGTTGTCATATTCAGTCAATTACACCAAAGACAGTATCTATCTTGCTATTGCCGGTGATCAAGATATCGATAAGCAAGATCTACTTCGCTTTGTTGCACAATATCAAATAGACGCACTTAAACTGGGCGTTATGTACCAACAAAATGAAGACAATCTAGGCACCAAAGATGAGTCTGGATATTTTGTTAGCGCAGCCTACAAGCTTGATAACAATATAACGCTGAAAGCACAATACGGTGCCATCGAAGATGATGTCGACGGCGACGAAGAACAGACTCTGTCTTTGGGTGCGGATTATAAGTTAGCTAAAAATACTAAGGTATTTGCCTTTTACACAAACAATACTGACTCCGCAATCGACTCAAATGATGATGAATTTAGTGCGCTAGGTATTGGTATGGAGCATAAATTTTAACTGTAAGCTTCTTTCTAGGGCGCTTTTGCGCCCTTTTTCACTTCTTAGCTAAATTCTAGCGACCCATAATTTCCTCTTTTTCCTCTTGAAACTAAACCGTCATAGTGTGTATTTTTGTGACTTAAATCATACGGTTATGATCGCTACTGAAGATTAAATTTGCTACATTGGCGACCTAATAAAGTGAGCCTTACCAGCATACTGATGCAAAAAGGCCACTCAGATGTAACAGGGGTAACCAATGACTAAAAATAAGTTTGATTCCTTCGCAATCACCGCGGCGAACTATGAGGCCCTAACCCCACTTTCATTTTTACCCAGAACCGCTCTGATGTTTCCAGATCGCCGTGCTGTTGTTTATGGCGAACGCAGCTATTCTTGGCAAGAATTCTATGATCGCTGTAAAAAACTCGCTTCAGCACTTAACAAAATTGGTATCCGCAAAGGTGATACCGTGGCTGTTTTGGCTGCAAATACTCCCGAAATGATTGAAGCTCATTTTGGAATTCCTATGGCTGGTGCTGTACTAAATACAATTAACACTCGTTTGGATGCTGAAACTATTGCCTATGTGTTGGGTCATGGAGAAGCGAAAGTGTTTATCGTTGATTATGAGCTTGCCCCGCAAGCCAAAAGTGCATTAGAAATCCATGGCGATAGCGATTTAATAGTGATTGATATTTTAGATCTGCAAAATACGATCAATCCAGGCGTATTAGGCAGTACTGATTATGAAGCCTTTTTAGCGAGTGGCATGGATACGTTCCAGTGGCAGATGCCAACCAGTGAATGGGATGCCATTGGGCTCAGCTATACCTCGGGTACCTCGGGTCGACCCAAAGGTGTCGTCTACCATCATCGTGGCTCATATCTAATGTCGATGGGAACTATCACCGATTGGGATCTACCGCGGCATCCCAACTATTTGTATACAGTACCCATGTTTCATTGCAACGGATGGGGCCATGCCTGGACGATGACCGCTGTAGCGGGCACTATGTTTTGTACCAGAGCGATCGTACCAGAAGACATATTTTCGACCATTTTAGAGCATAATATTTCTCACTTTGGCGGCGCTCCCATTGTTTTAAGTATGTTGCTTAATTCTCCGGCAGCTAAAGGTTTTGTCTGCCCGCATACTGTTGAACTAATGACCGCAGGCGCTCCACCTCCGGCGTCGGTACTGCAAGGTATAGAAAAATTAGGCTTTAACGTCACCCAAGTCTATGGATTGACTGAAACCTATGGTCATACAGTTATGTCGACTTGGAATTCAGATTGGGACACCTTGAATGATGAACAAAGAAGCGCATTAAAAGCTAGGCAAGGCGCCGCGATGGTTCAGACTGCCGGGATGCGTATTGTAGATATGGAATCACGGCAAGATGTTCCCGCTGACGGCAAATCGATTGGTGAAATACTGATTCGTGGCAATACAGTCATGAAAGGCTACTTAAAAGACGCCGAAAATACTGAAGCATCGTTAAAAAATGGATGGTTCCATACCGGTGATCTAGCCGTTATGCATCCTCAGGGTTATGCCGAAATCAAAGATCGTCTGAAAGATATTATTATTTCGGGTGGTGAAAACATTTCTTCAGTAGAAATTGAAGGCGTATTGCATAAACATGAGGCCGTCTCACTTGCAGCGGTCGTGGCTCTTCCGGACGAAAAATGGGGTGAAGTGCCCTGTGCGTTTATAGAGCTTCTCGACGGCGCAGCCGTTACTGAGAAAGAGATTGAGGTTTTTTGCAGAGCTCATCTCGCGGGGTTTAAACGACCCAAAAAGGTCGTTTTTGGAGAACTTCCGAAGACAGCAACCGGTAAAATTCAAAAATATGAACTACGGTCTTTGGCACGTAGCGGCCGATTAAACTGAGCCCTATTGTTGCTCTGGACTCGCTGCTCGAATTAACTATACTCTCGCCTTCTCAGAAGTTACTGAGAAGGCGATTTAACAGCATAAAGCTTACGGTATTTTAGGAGAAACTATTTTGGAAAAACTCGATAACTTTGATCTTGAAAATCTCACTTTAATCGGTGATGAAGACGGTATTGTGCAGGTGGTTCTATCTCGCCCCGCAAAGCGTAATGCCTTAAACGCTGAAACCATCGAGGAATTGATAGAGGTTTTTTCTAAGCTTCCTAGGTTGGGTGCGAGGGCTGTGGTACTTAGAGCGGAAGGCGATCATTTTTGCGCTGGTTTAGATCTTGTTGAACATCATAATGAACAGCGGCGCCCTGAAGAATTTATGCATATTTGTCTGCGCTGGCATGAAGCCTTTAATAAGATGGAATATGGTGGCGTACCCATAATCGCTGCGCTTAAAGGCGCGGTTGTCGGTGGTGGCCTGGAGCTTGCCTCAGCCGCACATGTTCGAGTTGCTGACCAAAGTACCTATTTTGCATTACCTGAAGGACAACGCGGTCTATTTACTGGCGGTGGTGCAACTATTCGTGTTGCTGACCTTGTAGGTAAGGCTCGCATGATCGATATGATGCTAACCGGCAGAGTTTACAAGCAAGAAGAAGCCTTTCAAGTGGGTCTATGTCAGTATCTTATAGATGGCTCAAGTGATGAAAAAGCTATGGCTATCGCGCGTACAGCTGCGGAAAACCCAGCCTTGTCTAACTTTGCTATTTGCTCTGCGATTAGCCATATGCAAAATATGTCGGCGCTAGATGCCGCCTATGCAGAATCTGTTATGGCCGGCATTGTGAATACTCAGCCCGCGTCTAATGAGAGATTGGAAGCATTTGCCAACAAGAGTGCTCCCAGAGTTCGACCTGACTAATCATGATGCGGATCAAGGGCTCTACTGTTCAAAAGTAGGTAGCCCGACGTGAAATTGTGCACCCTGTCCAAGCCGGCTATTAATGGTTAGGGTGCCCCCCGCTTGAGTAATTGCATGTTTCACAATAGCCAAGCCCAAACCACTCCCACCGGTCTCAGAGTTACGGCTACTATCTCCTCGGTAGAATCGCTCAGTAAGCCGTGGAATCTCCATAGGATCTATACCTCTACCATCGTCTACGACTGAAACGAGTAAACCCTGATCTCTATTAGTGACTGTAATTTTAATTGTTGCGCCATCAGGATTATGCTTCACGGCATTAAAAATAATGTTCCCCAAGGCGCCACGAATAGCTTTTTGATTAGCCATAGCCATGGTGGTTTGACCGTTAAAAACAATGACATGCTGTCCATTACTAAGAGCCTCAGCTTCACCAACAATACTCGTTAACAAAGACCCTATATCAAATGATTCAGTCTTCGGCTCAAGGTCCTCTTCCAGCTGAGATAAGGTAATTAAATCATCTGCCAATGACTGCATACGCGTTACTTGATTTGACATTTCTGCGTAGGCTTTCACCTGCAAAGCCGTACCTTTGGACAGATCTTGTAATGTCTCTAAATAACCACGAACGACTGTTAGTGGCGTACGCAATTCATGTGAAACATTACCAACCAATTCTGATCTGAGAGTTTCGAGTTTATTAATATGGCTAATATCTGTAATGACTAACACAATCTCACCCTCACCGAAGTAAGATGCTGATAGCTCCAGCAGGACGTCATCTTGAACATTTGAGGCTAACTTAATCGAGGTAGAAAATTGATCTTGGTGAATGTAAGCAACAAAAATAGGATCACGCATTAAGTTCATCACTGATGTCCCGCGATCACTTGTGCGCAAAGCTAAAAGGCGTTTGGCCGAGCTGTTCCACCAATCCAGTGTACGATCTTGTCGCAACACCAAGATACCTTCATCCAAGGCCTCAGTGACTCGGGTTACTCGGTTAATCGTTAGTCTCATTTTATCTTCAGAGCGGCGATGACGACGACGTTGTCGATTTAAGGTATCGGTGATCTCGCCCCATAGACCATCGGCCTCTGGAGGGAGTCCCCGCATCCCTTTGTCAATCCAGGTCAAGACCCTAGAGGCAAGCCTAAACACCCAAAAAAGATAGACTATTACACCTATTAAGAGGACTTCAGAAAGAAGCCCTATACTCCTACCAAACAGCGAGCAACAGAGTCCAATAAGAACCACTCGCCAGATTTCTGTGCGCATTCCTGGTCGCAATTATTGAGTTCCTTTCGCCAATATTGAAGTCAATTATATTTGTACCGAAAATCGATACCCAGCCCCGCGCACAGTCTGCACATAGTTGTCATAGCCTGCAACTGAAATAGCTTTACGCAACCTTCGAATATGCACATCAACGGTTCTCTGATCAAGGTAAACATTGCCCCCCCAGACATAATCAAGAATTTGATCACGAGAGTAAACTCGCTCCTGATGTGTTAAAAAGAATTGCAGCAAACGATACTCTGTTGGTCCAATATTAATAAACACGCCACCGATACTAACTCTATGCTCTAAAGGGTCTAGTACTAATTCTCCGACGACTATAGGACTGGTAGAGTCTGCTCTGTCAATTCTTCTCAAGACCGCTTTAACTCGCGAAATTAACTCTCTGGGCGAAAATGGCTTAGCAATATAATCATCGGCTCCAGCATCAAGTCCAGATAGCTTATTGGCTTCTTGCGCTTTAGCCGTCAACATAATAACCGGTATCTTTTCAGTGATTTCATCTCGCTTGAGCCGACGCAGGAGCTCTAGACCTGTGGTGCCTGGCATCATCCAGTCGAGTAAAATCAAATCTGGATTCCTATCAACCACCAGTGAATGGGCTGTTTGAGCGTTCAAAGCTTGCAAGACATTATAACCAGCGGCATCTAACGCTATCGATAGCATGTCGCGAATTGAGTCTTCATCATCAACAATCAAGATGGTATGTTTTGGCATCACTTGAATCTGCTCGTCCATGAATACTCGCTTATTAAATCCCATAAATATGACAGAAATATGACAGAAATAGTATGTCGATGCTAGTTTTCTTGATGGTCTATAATAGAACGTTAATTTAGACTAAACGCATTCGATATTTAAGCATGAATAACGCATAATACTCGTTAATTTTTTTGACATCGGACCTGAACCATGACCATTAAACACAATAGCGCGGTAAGCTTTCACTACACTCTGACTGATGATGATGGCCAGCAATTAGATAGCTCGGCCGGCGGGGAACCCTTAGCGTACTTACATGGCTCAGGAAACATTGTTCCTGGGTTAGAAAATGCACTCGAAGGTAAAAATGTTGGTGACTCTATGACGGTTGCAGTGCCTGCAGCTGATGGCTATGGAGAATCTCAACCTGAGCTCATTCAAGAAGTCCCGCGCGAATCTTTCCAAGGTGTCGATGACATCCAGGTCGGCATGCAGTTTGAAGCCCAAACAGGTAATGGCCAGAGTGTTCCAGTCACTGTGACTGCCGTCACTGATGAATTTGTCACTGTGGATGGCAACCATCCTCTGGCAGGTAAAAATCTCAACTTTGATGTGTCGATAACAGACGTTCGTGATGCCAGCCAAGAAGAACTTGATCATGGTCATATTCACGGGCCAGGCGGCCATAACCACTAAACCATGCTAATTTTGGTTGTTTAAAAAAAGGCCTCCAAACTGTGTTTTTTTATGGGCAAAACTAGTTAGACATTTAAGCATGTTGATGTCGGTTAGCGGTTAGTCATACTGGCGCGTATGTATTTCGAATAATGTCTGCTAGGGTTGTATTCTATTTTTTCGTTTATAGGTTCACTTTATGGCCACTCAAAATGATGGAGTTATGGATCCTGACAATCTTTTTCGTGAAGAAAATTTTACGGATCAAAAGATGGGAGCAATCCGAAAGCTAATACCAGTGAAGGCGGATGGTTCTGAGGATGGCGAGCGCAAGGTAATGTTTTTTGGATCTGCGCAGGTTATGACGCCTATGGGGGCGATGCCATTAAATTTTGCACTTGAGGGCGATACGATCGGGGCGGCGGCGGAAGACTTTGCAGTAAAAGCAGCAATTGCCGTAGAACAAGCTGCCAAAGAACTCGAAACGATGCGGCGAGAGCAAGCATCACAGATTGTTATGCCCGGCCAAAGTGGCGGTAACATGGGAGGCTCAGGTCGTGGCGGCATCATAACTTAATTGTAATGTAAGTGGGTACGCACTATAGTTTAAACTACCGCAATAAAAGACTTTCATCAATGGCCTTAAATTTATCTGCGGCCTCAACCAACGATGCAGCGGTTAGCTTGTTAACCCCATAGACTAAGGTGTTAATTTCACTATTACGAGAAACTCGCTTTAGTAGTAGATCAAAGTCTCCATCTCCGGAAAGTAACACGATCATATCTATTTTGTGGTCTGAGCTTGAGGCTGCATCCATGATATCGATGGCAATTCCTACATCCCAATCGCCTTTTGCAGAGCCATCACTTCTTTGAATATAAGGTTTAAGTTTAACGTTAAACCCAATTGTCTTTAATACGTTTTGAAAGGCTTGCTGCTGACTATCGTTCTTATCAATGGCATAGGCATTAGCGATACAAATTTCACCAACTGTACTTAATTGTCGCCACAATTCTCGATAGTTAAAGTGGCAGTTAAAAGTATCTTTGACCGTGTAGTAAATATTTTGTACATCGACAAAAACTGCAATTTTTTTCATGACTACCCTTTGCTCATGTAATGTATGATTTATGTAATTTCTGCACCAA
>DCBC01000134.1:14006-17454 GCA_002313335.1 Porticoccaceae bacterium UBA1117 | reverse complement strand
AGCTGAAGAGCAGAGTAAAGGCGCTTTTTCCGGAGTAATGGTAGCTGCTAAAGACACTGACAAGTATTTGAAATCTAATGCGTCAAATCCTGCTCTTTTTGAATTAGTTGGAGCCGATGCTGCGGGATACTGCAGAACTGTGTCCGGTCATGATTATCCAGGTCAGGTAATGGTGTGGACTGCTTTCCCAAACGTTACGGCTGCTTTAGTGGGTGGAAGTAAATATGACCCATCTAATGCCCCTAGAGCAGTGGCAAAATTGCGAGAGTTTAAATACAGTTCAACTTGGGGACCGCTTAAAGCATTTGCTCGTCTAGACCCAGGGTATGAGCGAGTGACGAGAATCAAGGTTTCACCAGCCAATGTGCCTGCGCTTGTTGCAGTGCTCACGAAGGTTGAAAAAGAAATCCAAGAGGCCGGTCATGATACTTACATCAATGGTCTCTATACGGCGATCGGTGGTGGAACTCAAGAGGCGGGGACTTTGACCCTAAGGCATATTACTGAAGATGAAAAAACTATGGGAGCAGTCATTGATGACTACTTTACAGGAGCCTCATTTGCTGACACATGGCTGCAAGCTACATCGTTAATTGATGAAGTTGTTAGTGATCGATTTGAAGTATGCGAGCAGTTCTACTCAGCGGAGTAGGCTATTGATAGGGGGCGAAACTTAAAACTTCGCCCCTTTAGTTATGAGTAAGTCAGTCATTTAAAGAACATTATGAAATTATTTTTTATCACATTACTTTGGTTATTTACTACTTTTAGTTCATTTGCAGCTTCAATAGAAGAAATTGTGAGCATTGAAACAGGCACAGGAAAGCTAGAGGGAACTCTAGTGACTGGTGATTTAAAAAGCTCGAAAACAGTCGCCCTAATTATTGCCGGGTCAGGGCCAACTAATAGAGATGGCAATAATCCAACAATGATAAATAATTCTTTAAAAAGGTTGGCCAGTGAACTTGCAAAAGTAGGGATTTCTTCATTAAGGTATGACAAAAGAGGTGTTGGTAAAAGTTCAAGCGCAGGGTTAAAGGAAGTTGATCTACGTATTGATAATTATATTAATGATGCAAGTAGTTGGATTGAATATCTCAATAATTTAAGTCGGTTTAACAAAATAGTTGTTATTGGTCATAGTGAGGGTTCATTAATTGGTATGGTTGCTTCGCAGAAAAAAAATGTAGATAAATTTATTTCTATAGCTGGTCCTGGACAACCAATAGATCAAACAATACGAGAACAGTTAAAAGCTCAGCCCCCTTTTGTTTTAGAGCAATCCACACCTATCTTAGATAAATTATTGCAAGGAAAAACAGTTGAGAATGTTCCAGCATTTTTAAACTCATTATTTCGTCCAAGTGTACAACCTTATATGATTTCGTGGTTTAAATACGATCCACAAAAAGAAATTTCTAAACTTAATATGCCTGTATTAATTGTGCAAGGTTCTACAGATATTCAAGTTAGCTTAAAGGATGCTGATAAGCTTGCAGCAGCAAATAAAAACGCGGATAAAGTTGTAATTCAAAAAATGAATCACATTTTTAAAGAAGCAGTTATTGATAGGCAAGCCAACCTTAAAACATATAATCAACCTGAGTTACCTATAAAATCTGAGTTAGTTAAAGCAATTGGTGAGTTTGTACTTAACTAATTAAAGTTTTTATTTTAATCCTAATGGGGCTTCACCGCTGATACGCAAACATTTACTTCCAGTGGAACGGCACAATCCTAAACCGCCCTATGATTACGCGGTTAAGAACGTCACAGAATACGAAAGCAAACACCCATAAATCATTTATATAATTTTCACAAAAAGACCTAAAAAATCATGACCATACCCAATAATGATAAAGAATTAAAACGTGTAGTAGGTGTAACTGGTTTGGCACTTAATATTATTAACATAACCGTAGGTGCAGGTATTTTTGCATTGCCTGCAATTATTGGTGTCGAACTGGGTGCATTCAGTATTTTCGCTTATGTATTTTGCGGTATTATGATGGCGTCCATAATGCTTTGTTATGCAGAAATAGGAACACGTGTTACAAAGACAGGGGGTAGTTATGCTTATGTGGTAGCTGCATTCGGAGATTTTGCCGGTTTTATTGTGAACTGGTTGGTCGTTCTTGGTTGGAGTATTTTAGGAAGTGCCGCTTTAATAAACATTATTGCTGACTCACTTGCCGTAATTTTTCCTGTTTTTTCAAATTCATGGATACGTGGATTATTCTTTTTTGTACTTCTAACATTTTTGGTGATAATAAATATTCGTGGAGCAAAACAGGGCGTTGCTTTTATAAAATGGATTACCGTTATAAAATTACTACCATTGATTGGAATTGTCGTCTTTGGTTTCAGTCATATTGATTCAAGTAATCTGCAATGGGAACATCTACCTTCATTAACTAAATTTGGAAATACAACTCTTGTCTTATTTTTTGCATTTGCCGGTTTCGAAACAGCTCTTGGTGCGAGTGGTGAAATAAAAAAACCAAACCGTACTATTCCGTTGGGTATTTTGCTTGGTGGCGGAGGAGTAATAATACTATATTTACTCTTGCAGACAGTAACTCAGGGTGTGCTAGGTTCGCAAATGGAATCAGTTAAAGATGCACCCTTAGCTGCTGTTGCAGAAAGAGTTATTGGTTCATTTGGAGGTACTATGTTATTGATTGCTGCTGCAATTTCCTGTTTTGGTGCGGTAAGTACCGATGTATTGAACACGCCACGAGTATTATTTGCGGGTGCCAAAGATGGTCTTTTTCCAAAATTCCTTGGTGAAATTCATCCAAAATTTGATACACCATACTGGTCGATAATCTGTTTTTCTGTATTAATTTTTATTTTTTCAATTTCTGGAGGATTTCAGCAATTAGCTATATTGGCAAGTACCTCTATACTTCTTGTTTACCTGTTTGTTGTTTTAGCTATGATCAAATTAAGAATGAAGAAGCAGGATGTTTCCGAAAAGACATTTAAAGTGCCCGGCGGTTTGATTATTCCTCTTATTGGCGTTGTATCCATTGTTTGGTTACTTACAAGTTTAAGTAAAGGGGAAATATTATCAACGGTTATATTTATTGCTGCAATAAGTACAACCTATTTTGCTATGAAATGGATGAAAAATAGAAAAGTTAAGACTTGATAACTTAGAATAACAGCGGCTAATATGCTGTATAAGATCTTCACTTTTACGGCCTCAAAAGCTGATAAAAAGCAATTTTCACACTTAGCGGAGTAGGCTATTGATGGGGGGCGAAACTTAAAACTTCGCCCCTTTGGTTTTTTTGGCAAAACCTCGATCTATACGAGGGTTAATGTGTCCGAAAAGTCTTTTTATATTGTACGTAGACTTTTCTTTTTATAAGCATCAGAAACCTCTCTTCTGACCTTGACCTAAGCGCGCGTTAATGTCTCCACAAAGTCTTACTCTTTTCAA
>DCBC01000134.1:5444-13695 GCA_002313335.1 Porticoccaceae bacterium UBA1117 | reverse complement strand
AAGTCTTACTCTTTTCAATCGAAGCTCTGAATCTTCAATTTACCACCAAAACCCCTATGTTTTTTAGCCATTGTTGGGCTTTCGTTATTTATGGATAGATATTTCTGAATGTATGCGCAGTTTCAATTGATTGATTAAAACGATAGATTAAACCATTACTGCTTTTTGAAAATAACATCTTTTATTCGTGCATTTGAAACGGTAAATTCATTAACTACGCCTTTAGAATCCCTTTTGAAGAAAACTTTACCCATGAAAAATACGTCACCACTAAATGTGTCATCCTCTATGGCTGACAGTTTTATGTTCTTCAGGTTTTTGTGCTCAGCAAACAAGATACTGTCCTTCACTACAATGGTGTAGAACGTTTCAAGTTCCTCACTTAAATATTTACCTTCAAAGGAGGCTAGCTGATCTATGGTTGGATCATATGGCGGAAGTTTTTCCATCACAAGGTCTGATCCACCTTGTGTATGTATGGCACTTATACTTACACCACCTTCGTGCATTTTAAAGACGACGGTAGCTTCTATATCTGAATACTCAAAGCTGTGTTCGCCAGTAGGGTTTAAGCGGAGTGATGATTGCCGAATGGGGTAGGCCACCAATTGATCGTCCTCAACTTTATAATCTATAACCAAGCCTTGTGAAGCTGCCTTATACTTTCCTGCATAGTTTTTAAGTATTTCGGGATTCACCGCAAAACTTTCCTCAGATAAGGTATCTTTCACTTCTTTTTTCTCTTCTTTGTAATGTTCTGAAAAGAACAAGTCACTTAATTCATTAGATATACCTGTTGAAAAAGAAGCATTGTTGCTTAAGGCGATTATCCCTGAATTGATTTCAGGGTAATAAACAAGTGTAGCTCGATGTGCATTATCCGCACCAGAGTGTGCGTATCTTTTTAATCCCTTTCTCTCGCCAACCTCAATGCCCAATGCATAGGTCATAGTATCTTGATTATTTAATATTCCTGGAGTAACTAGTTTTTCGATTATTTCTTTTCCACCAACTTGCGGATCATTGAAATTTTTCAACCATTTTGCTAGATCTAATGGTGTGGTATATATCCCTGATGTGCCATAGGCCGCATATAAATCTCCCGATTCAACTAAGCCCATTTCTCCTTGCCGATAGCCCTGCGATGCTCGAGGTATAATTTGAGTAGGATCAGCACGAACGTAGGAATCATTCATGTCTAATGGATCAAATACATTTTCCTTCATCCATACTGGGAACTTGGAATCCGTTTTACGTTCGACTATGTCTGCAAGCAAGATGAATGCGGAGTTGTTATAATTAAATTCTTCTCCTGGGGATGCTTGCAACTTCTTTTGCTTTTTTACGATATTTAATATTTCAGATCGTAACAATTTATCTTCATCATCCCAACCCGCAATAGGCAGCAGGTTATAAACTTCTCGTAGACCATTGGTATGATTCAAAAGATTTTTAATGGTAATAACCTTCCCAAAATCTGGGAATTCAGGTATGTGCTCTCTTACATCATCATCAAGGGATAGTAAGCCTTGTTGTTCCAGAAGTAATATGGCAAATGCAGTGAACTGTTTCGATACCGATCCAATATTAGTAGGAGTGTTTAATTTAAAATCTATGTTATGGCTTAAGTTGGCTTTTCCATATGCTTTTGAAAAGATCATCTCACCATTTTTAATAACTCCAATAACAGCTCCAGGCTCATCCTTTGAATAGAAAGAAAGAAGTTGATCTACTCTTTTTGATGGATCTGACGCAATAGGTTCACCTTTATCAATTATAATGGAGTAATCACCTGATTCTTCCTTAAAAGGCTTAATTTCTAAGCGATAGTTCCCTGTTTTATAAATATCAAATGAAAACAACTCTGGTCCCCTTGCTGAGTTGTCAAAATTTCCGATTTCTTCATTATCTTCGCTAAATAATTTTACTACTACATCAACTGTTTTTTGATTAACAGATCCTATAACAAAGGCATTGGAATCTAGTTGAATTTCATATGATTTAGATGTTTTTTGAGCTAGACTTCCAGATTGTTCGATACCTATTTCAAGGTCACCAGAAATAGTCATTTTTGGATTTTGTTTTACCGAGTCTACTGCTCTTGCATCCTCATACTCTGACTGCTGAGATACGTTTTCTGCATTAACCGCCGCAGACAAGCTTAATAAAAATAAAGTGATAACAATAAGCACATTAATTTTTAACGCTAAGCTTTTAAAAATGCAGTTTTTTGATACGCAAGCCATGAGTCGGTCCATTATTAAGTGAGCAGAACGCTTTTTATCTTAGTTATACCCCGTATTATTACGGGTTTCGCGTATAAGCCGAATTAACGCTATACACTTTTACCCACTCTTGATCCCATGACGTTACTTCTTTGCGTGAGTTACTAGAGATCGGGCTGTGTGAATTCTTATACTTTACGCCATCAAGTTCAACAATCTGCATGCTCTTGGCGTTTGGGAATACCTCGCTTAGCCTCTTATCGAGAAGTTCTTTTTCTGTATAAGGAATTGGTTTTTTTATCTTGCACATCCCCAGAAGATAACTATACGCTGCTCTAGCAGCTGCAATACCACTTCCATAGTGGCCTCGCTTCGATTCAAGTTTGGCTTTAGCCTCTGCTAGTTGCGTCAGAAAACCCATTTACTTGTCCTTGGTTAGAATAGCTGTTTTATTTTCTGCACTCTGCAACCGACCAATCCTATCCAGAAACTCACACCTAATTTCACTCTAATCTATGCGCTGTGGTGTTATCAGTGTTTTATTTTCTGAAATGTTTGAACCGGCCGAGTTCAGTCTTAAATTAAACAAAACACTCGCCGAATCATGGTTTAACTGATTGGATTTAAAGAAGTCGAAATGCATAACCGAAAGATATGTGAACCGAACTATAAGGGTCAAGAAATATTAAATATAATTGCTAGTGTTGTGACAGGCACCACATAGTTAATGATAAACCTATCACAATAGTGTCCGTAACATAATTAAATACACCAATAAATGCTACGGTATAAAAGGCACCATCGGCGGCAAGTTACTGCGAAAAATCAAGCGTATTTTGTCTCGCGTAGTGATGTTCAGAAAAATATCATTAGGTTCAGCAATAGGTGAACGATTATTCGCTACCCTTATCGTTTTTGCGCTCCTATCATGAGTCAATCTAGCGACGAAAAAGTTTATGACAATTAAGCGAGTAGATAGACTTAATTGGAGCAGAGTGCTTTACTCATCTGGCATTTTTTATGTGGAAAAAGAAATGAAAAAGAAAGCAATGCAACTTCTCGTTACCGGACTAATTGTGGCCGTGGCCGTCAATTATCTCAATGGCCTATTATTCGGGGTTTGAGTGGCTACTGAAACTAATAAAAAAAGAAATGTACTTAGATATTGAAATTCTTATCCTTGCTCTATTCCTCACGATAGCCTTGGCATCGACCTAATTAATCGGCTCTATTTTGTTAACGAAAACGCTAAAAAAACGTCACGGATGAAGGCAGCCTTTATTGTATGTTTGCTGGCACCCCTTTTAGCGTTTTTTATAAGATAAATATTTAGCGCCGGCAGGGTTCTTCTGCAGATAGAATTCTCAAAACCTGTGGTCTCACTCTTAGACGTGATACTGGTGAAAAGTTGTAATATTCCCATTAAAGTAGCTCATACATTACAAGTAAAACCCACAGCAACCCAAGTACCCAAGAGATTACTCTCTGCGCACTTTGATCTTTGGCTTCTTCTCTGCTCTTTTTTATATAGCGCTCCCATTCCTCATCGGTTTTTATCTGATCAGAATATTTCTTTTTCCAGACATCTATTTCTTTTTGGAGTCTTTCAATCGTTACTCTTTGAGACTCTTCAAGGTCTGTCATTACCCTTCTTCCTCTGTTTAAAAACACTTTATTGATTAATTAAGTTTACAGTTCGTCATACTGAATCAGTTATGCCCTCGACCGAAAAGAACGTCTTTCTGATATCTACATGCCCGCCTAAAAACATAAACTTTCGTTTGGCACTCCTAGCGTGCACCAGCCATTTCTATTAGACAGCATAAGAGCGCAAAGGAGTAACGATTAGTAAAATACTTAGCGGTCAACATTCTCAACCCCGCTATAAGAGTATGGCTAAATTGATATCGCGTAGGTGAGGCTAAATCGACGCCACACTATTACTACAAATAGCATGCTTTTTTGGCATAGACCCTTTTAGGTTTAGGAAATATAGTAGTACTATAGGTCTCTCACACAATTTTTATGGTGTCACTATCAGTATTAAATTCGATCATTTTCTATCTTTCTCCGCCGATCAGGTCTGGGCTATTTTGGGTACTCCTGACCGTGTGGATTGGGTCCCCGGGGTAGAGAGCTGCCACTTTGACGGTGAAGTTAGATCGTTAATCCTGCCTGGTGCGGGCGCCATTAAAGAACGCATCCTTTTGAGAGATGACTCCTCTAAAAAAATTGAGTACACGTGCTTTGAATCACCCGGTGCGCTTGAATCGCATCACGCCAGTATGCATGTTGTAGACAGTGATAACGGCTGCCGTCTTCTGTGGGAGGCTAAGATCGAACCCGTCGAGTTAGAAGCGTTTGTCAAAGAAAGTATGGAAGGATCCTTGGTTCAACTTGAAAAAGTGCTTGAAACCAGTCTCTAGAGCGGTTGAATGCACGCACTAACATCTCTAACGTGGAGAAGGTTAAAAGCAATAACCCAAAGCGGCCTAGGATTGGTTCATAGAACACCTAAAATAAATCGTTCAACAGACTATCATCCGAACATTGCTTATAAGATTGAATAGAGTGCCTTAGCCAATTTGTTAGATGTTTCGTACAATTTTAGGTCCTTGTGCTGCTGATTATTAAAGAATGAAAATCCAAGTTTTTTCTCAACATCGCCAAATACAACCGCACCACCAATACCTGTATGACCAAACATACTTTCGCTACGGTTACGCCCTATGGGCGTGATCGGAGCATTCAACATATGACCTAAGCCGAATTTGTAGTTTAGGCCAAAAAGTACCATATCCGGACCGTTAGAATGAACCGTTCGCAGTAACTCTATGGTCTCCGGTTTTAGCACTTCATTACCGTCTCTACTGCCGCCATTGCTCAGTATTCCGTACAGTGTCGCCAAGCTTGAAGCGGCACCATGCCCATTTGCGGCAGGAATTTCTGCGCGACGCCACTCATTTGTATTGGCAAAGTTAGGATTGTCCATCGCACGGTCATCAAATGCGATAGGATTAAAGCCCCTACTAACGGCTGCCTTTATATTTGTTAGTGACTTTGATAACAGAAAATCGGGTAGATACTTTAAAACATTCAACTGAGAGATTGACGGAAGTTTATCAAGCATTAACATTTGCGCACATCTGGCCATATCTGAATCGTCTAGCCCAATAGCAAAATCCAGCCCAAGAGGATTTGCTATCTCTTCTTTGAAATACACCCCCACCGTGCGGCCATCCACTCGCCGTATTAGTTCGCCAACCAACCAACCAAAGGTTAATGCATGATAAGCCTGTATTGAATTAGGCTCAGCAAAAGGAGCCTGTGCGGCTAGCATGCCAGTAAATTGACCCCAGTTTGTCCAATCATCCAACGGTACTTGATCTCGAAACCCAAACATCCCAGCACGATGGCACAAAAAATCAAGAACAGTGGTGTTTTCCTTACCATTGCAGCCATATTCGGGCCAATAATGTGAGACTTTTTGATGAAGATCCAAGTGACCTTGCTCTATCAATTTCGCTGCACAAATGGCGGTAACACCTTTTGTCACAGAGAAGACATTGACAATAGTATCTTGCTGCCAAGGCATAGTTCTCTCAGCGTCTTTATGACCGCCCCATAGATCCATGACCATCTCACCTTCAATCTCAACGGCAAAGGAGGCACCAACCTCAAACTTAGACTCTAAAGAGTGTCTTAAAACATCGGCAACCTGCTCAAAGCGAGGGTCGCAGTAACCGGAAATAACCTGTGTGGACATATTTTGTATCTCTATTTAGTTATTGTAATGACAAAATTTCACCCGGAACCGGAGCGATAAAAAAGTCCTCCGGTAGATCTTTCTCTACAAGTAGTTTGGCGAGCACTGAGCGAGGCTCTTTAATGGGTTCATCGGTCAAAATAAATGTTCCCCAGTGCATACCAAATGAGTGCGGCACCTGCAAATCAAACGCCACCTGTACTGCTTCCTCTGGATCAACATGTTGATTCTTCATAAACCATCTAGGGCTATAGGCACCAATCGGAATAAACGCGAAGTCAGGTACTCCGAGTCTCTCTCTGGTGGTAATAAAATCCCGTGAATAGCCAGTATCGCCGGCATGGTATAGGGATAAGCCAGGACTCTTAATAAACCATCCACCCCACCAACTACTATTTCTACCTGTGATTCCTCGCCCAGACCAATGCTGCACCGGGGTAAAGGTTAATTCAGTCTGCTTTACCCGGATATTTTGCCACCACCTAAATTCCGTGACATTTGTTAAACCCTGACTATCTAACAAGGCTTTATCACCCTGTGGTACCAGTATAGATACATTGGGGTTAGCCAACTGCAAGGCTTTAAGGCTAGGTAGATCTAAGTGATCATAATGGTTGTGGCTAATCAGTATCACGTCAATTCGGGGGAGACTGTCAATCGGCATAGCGGGTGGAATAAGCCTTTCTGGGCCTGCCCAACCCACTGGGGATGCTCGCTCTGAAAAGATGGGATCGGTAAGAATAGTCAGATCACCATTGTTAATGAGGTAGGTGGCATGACCAACCCAAACGGCATAGTGAGTTGATTTAGCATTAAGTTGGCGCCATTCTTGAGAAAGATCGATTGCCACTCTTTCTGGCGCATCATCTTTGGTAATACGCCATTTGATAACATCAGTGAGAGATTTAGGCGTTACATTGGCATCACTATTACTAAAGGATTCAGTAACCGAACAGGACTGCACTGCGAAAAACAGTGTGATCATAGCCCCAGCGGCGATCAGACGCTTTACTCTATTACTCACTTGATACACTAAATGCCCCTCTTTTTATTGCTGTAGTGAGGCTAGCTGTAAGAGATCTATACTCATCTCTGCCACCTGAACCGTTTTGTTTGACCCATCGCCTCCCGTCCAAGACAAAATCGCTTTATCTTGGAACAAGACCATCTGTGGGAGTCCCGCTTTACGGGTCATATCAATCTTTGAGCCAACGATGGGCGCGTAGGCAACGCCATCATTATCAATGTAGCGCAATCGTAACTCCCCTGCGGTGCCTTCAATAAACGTCATCCAGCTGACAATAAAACCACCCTCTGGCGCAGCGGCCAAACCTACTTGGCCAAGCACATCATCACCACTATCGACATTAATAGACGTCAAAAATACATCTGTGCCATTATCAGATAAAGCAAACTTTACCTCGCCAAAGCCCTTGGCCTGGGTATACCAAGCGACCGCAGTTTTATCCCTATTCGCAGCGACCGATGGGCCGTTAACCGGGCATCCTGCAATTTGCCAATCATCGACTGCAACCGGCTTTGACTTCATCCAGCGCCCATTAACCATTCGTGAAAAGTAGATATCTCGTCGCTCATCCTCAGTGCGGTTGCGAAAAACAACAATAGGCCCTGTTGGCGTCGCCGATATGTCGGTTTGACAACAATCGCAAACAAGGCCATCAATAATTTGATCTTCATAGATAGACCCATCAAAAGCCATTTTAGTGGACCGAAGCGTCATACCATTAATAGCGCTACCGACTGCTTCAACCGCAACTGTTTTACCATGACCACCTGTCATTTCTCGACCATCTAGCCACACCGCACCAATATCATCACCCTCGGCAAAAAAGCTGACAAAGCCATGTTCGCTAAAGGTGCCATCAGTATGTGGCGCAACACTAGCTGTCCATGTCTTGCCCCCATCACGAGACAAGCTAATGGCAACATCATAAGCAAATACGCTTGGATCTGTCATGACTAACCAATGAGCAGCCCAGAGTGACTGGCTTAACTGCACAACCGATGGAAAGTCTGCCCTATTTACTAACCACTCTTCGCCGCTAGCCACTGTAATAGGATCGCTCCATTGAGCACCCGTCCAACGCGAATATTGAAGGGCCACCAATCCTTCATCTACCTTCATCCAACTCAAGATAGGCAGACCGTTCATATCAAGACTCAAATTGGGCGATACTGAATTATCTCCGGCTGGAGATGCCCATTTTTCATTAGATGATTCTTGCGGTGAACAAGACAT
>DCBC01000134.1:0-5050 GCA_002313335.1 Porticoccaceae bacterium UBA1117 | reverse complement strand
CTCATTGGTTGAAGTATAAATATACATGCCTCTATCACAATCGTCGAGAGCATCGAATAAGTAATATATCTTGCACGTCATCCTCGGATCAAGGGACGTGTTAAGCAAGTCGGGCCACCCTCACCTTTACGGCTTATCTCTAGTCCTTTATAGGTTGTCACCAAACATCCTGCAGATTCTAGCCCTGCCTTAACGCCCGGCAAATTTTCTAACATGACTACCTGTCGCGGCCCAAAGGCAAGCACATTGCACCCCATAGGGAGGTACTCTTCCTCAGGAACTTCCACAAACTCTAGCCCTAAATTTTCAAGCCACTGAATGAACCGATCAGGCATAAAAGCTTTGTATATGAGCGCTAAATCTTTATCTAAGGGCGAAATAATAGACATGAGATGCAGTACATCATCTGGATGATCCGGCTCTGGTAGATCTACCACATGTAAATCTACCTCATCACCTAATATTGCCTGTAGTTGGCGAATGCCCTCTCGGTTAGTCCTCGGCCCAAGACCGACCGCTGCATGGTTTTCATCAATCCAGATAAAATCACCACCTTCTAACGTACCAGGAGAGACAATCTCACCAATAATGTGATGGCCGTAGGATTCATAGCAACCAGCGTTGATTCTTGCCTCCGGGGTTCTTGTTGCTCGACCCATAGTGCAAATGATTAATCCTTTGGGGCATATAAGAATACTGTCACGTGGGTAAATACTATCTATGGTTAACTCATCGGCTACAGGAAGATCAATAACCTCAGCACCACAATCTACAAGAATTTTTCGGAATTGATCAAATTCTCGCCGCGCTTCTTCCATGTCTGGCATGTCATGAAAACGCAGTGGTTCCCATTCCTTGGCTAGTTTTTGTTGACTTACAAAGGCATTTTTTGGAGCACGCACAGCAACCTGCCCCAAGGCAGAATATTCATTGAATTGACTCATACTATTGATCTCTGACGTCTTCTCGGACAAGTGCATAAAAAGGCATGCCAACGATGATTAGCATGAAGGAGTAAAATACGATTTCTGAACCCGCACCCCATATGGCAAAAAAGGAATACAAAAAAGCCGCACCTGACAGAAGTATTGCTCTAGTTCGCTCTGGCCCTGCTCGGTCATTCTTTAGGAAGTAAAATTCGGCAACCGCGCAAAATGCATAAGCCATTAGCGTTGATAAGGTAGACAGCATGGCCATAAAGGTAAAGGCTGCGATCAAACCTTTGGTGTAGTTGAGCACTAGTAACAATGAGACGAAACCACCGGACACTAGGAAGGAAAAAATCGGCGTACCAGACTGACTCAGCGTTAGAAACTTAACCGGCAACAAATGGTCCTTAGCGGCGGCCAGTGGCACTTGGCCCGCTGTTAGTGTGTTTGCATTTAAAGAGCCCAGTGTCGATATCAATGCGCCGACAGTAATAATAGCGCCGCCAACTGGGCCCATTACTTTTGTTGCAGCCAGTGCAAAAGGCGCGGTTGATCCAACCAGCTCAGACGCTGGCACCACCAGCGCCACCGCTAAACTCACCAAGAAATAAATTATCAGAATCGTTAACACTGAAGCAATGAGAATGCGCGGAATCAATTTCTCAGGCTCGACCATATTATCGGTCGGCACTGTGGCGGTTTCTATCCCAATAAAAGACCACATTACCAGTGTCGTTACCGTGGCTAACAAAGCAAAAGGATGTAACTCGGTGGGGTTCACTGGTGGCAAAATGTCCGGCTGCATATTGGTAAAACCCAGCACAATAATAAACAACAGCGGCAGTATCTTTAGAATAGTGGTCACTACCTGAAACGTTCCGCTGCTCTCAACACTACGGATATTGAGTCCCACCACTGTCCAGACTAAGGCCAGTGCCACCAGAAGACTAAGCACAGCTGATTCAGTGACCGCGGGCAAAAACACGCCTAAATAACCGACAAATGCGATGGAGATGCCTGATATCGCTGCGATGCAAGCGATCCAATATGTCCACGCAATCAAAAAACCTGCAAAATCACCTAAACCAGCCTGAACATAAGCATAGGGGCCGCCTAATTTAGGCACACGCCTTACTAACCTAGATAATGACAAAGCCACCAGCAAAGTTCCTGCGCCAGCGGTTAACCAACCTGCCAAGCCCAGCATTCCATAGGGTGCCAACAGCGTGGGCATCATAAAAACGCCAGATCCAATCGCACAACCTACGGCTATGGACCATCCTCGCCAAAAGCCTATTTCCTTGCCTGAATCATGCTGAGATACAGATTCCATTATGGTTTTCTCTTATTTTTAAGTTACCGTAACAGCGGTTGAGAATATTACAATAGAGACAACGTATCTATCAGTGAAATAATAGCTTTCTATTTTAGCGATCATAGCCTCCTTAGCGAAAATGGCATCAACATCTAAAACATCAGAGTATCGAGTCACATGTTATCCAAAATCATCTGGTTAAAAATAGTAATTGGAATTGCACTCACCTCAATATTACTAATGGCAACTCCGCTAAAGACTTTACTTTTAGACGGTACTTTACTCGAGGCTAACGCTCATCTGAATGACTTAATGAAATCACCGGACTCCTTCCTCTTGTCCACACCGACAACTATTTCCGGAGAAACCCACGAAGAGGAAGAGTCATTTAAAACAAACACACTCCCTAATGACGTATTAGATACCTGGTTTGACCGTAGCCAAACTCAGGCGCTAATCGTTCAAAAAAAGGGTCGTATTGTTTATGAACGTTATAGTCCAGCTGCCGATGATGGTCGCAATATAAACGCGATGTCTATGACTAAAACTATTATTGCTATTCTTATTGGCGTCGCCATTGATGAAGGTTTCATTAACTCTGAGAAAGATTCTATTTCTCGGTATCTTCCTGAAATAACACAACGGCCTGTGGATCCAGTCACTCTTCGAGATTTACTTAGACATACCTCTGGTATAAAAAGCGCCTCTAAAGATATAAGAGCGACCTTGAAAGGCAACCCATTAATAACACCTTTATCAGATATCTCCTTTGACGGTGATCGATTGTTTCGCTACGACAACATTAATTATCACCTATTAAGTCTGGTACTGAAAAATATCTATAAAAAGCCACTTAACCAATTAATTACCGATAAAATTTGGCGGCCATTAAAGCTTGAAGAGGCCAGTGTTATCAATACGGCGGGTTATTGCTGTATGTTCGCTACGGCAAGATCATGGCTCGAAATAGGCAGTTTATTTCTAAACTCAAAAAACAAGATAGTCTCCGCAAGTTGGCTAGAAAAAATGGTTGAAGACTCTGTTATTCCAGAATGGTTTTTTGTTCAGGCAACGGGTAAATCGGTCAGCAATACTTATGGTTACCATATTTATGGTGGTTTACCCAACTCACCCGAAGTGTTCTGGATTGAGGGCATGGGCCTGCAACTAGTTATGATCAATCCACAGACCCAGACCGTGATCGTCAGGCTCGGTGGTATTCCCTCCGCGCTTAATTTTTTTTCGAATCGTTATGACCCTTCAATAATCACTCCATTACTCACTATCTTGATGACCGATATTTAATTATATAGCTCTACAAACAGTCTTTTACAGCCGACTTTTAGCCAAAATACTATATTTTAGCGAATGAATTTTATGCATTTGTACATTGATTCCTAGTCTACGTTTAATGTGACGGTCTGTTTTTTAATACTCTAATTTCTATTAAAAATAGGCCTTTCATCTATCTCAAAGGGGTCTATACAATGAAATTACTTCTCTCTAGGAGTTTAATGGCATTAGCAATAACTGCATTCCTCGGCAACGCCTACGCGGCAGAGCTTGAGGAAATTATTGTGACAGCCCAAAAACGCGCGGAAAGCCTACAAGATGTGCCAATCTCAATGACTGCTATTTCTGGTAGTAAAATTGAGGAAGTTGGCATACACAGCTTTCAAGAATTAACAGCCTATGTCCCTAATCTAACGATCACTGAGAACGCAGTAAATACCATTATCGGAATGCGTGGTGTCGGTATTGGGGCCAATCAGTCATTTGAGCAATCAGTCGGTATATACGTTGATGGCATCCACTACGGCAAAAGCCGTCAAGTTAGAACTGGGTTGTTTGATTTACAGCAAGTTGAAGTGCTAAGGGGCCCTCAGGGTATCTTATTTGGTAAAAACACCCTTGCTGGTGCAATCAACATTACATCTGCGTCTCCTCAGATTGACCAAGAGACTAGTGGCAAAATCGCAGTTAATAAAGAGTCATTTGGCGGTCAAACCATTGAAGGAAATTTTTCTGGCTCATTAACTGACTCATTGGCAGTGCGGTTCGCGTACAAAGATCGTCAAGGTGATGGTCATCTTGATAACACTTATGCTGATACTGAAGTGTCAAAAATGCCTACAGTTGACGAGTCGATGTGGCGAGTCACTGCCCTTTGGGAGCCAACAGATAGCACCTCCGTTGAGATCAAGCATTCTGAAAGCGAATTCGTACGCATGGGCGCTAACCCTCTAGTGACGCTGTTTAGTCCTTTGCCAAATATTCCAGCATCTAATGCTCTGATGTATGGAACCATGGGAGTTGTGTTCCCAGCTTACGCAGCCTATATAAATTCTGAACCAAGGGATGCTTATAGAGATACTCGATCCTATGGTGGTTGTGCTCTTGAAAGCAGTCTGGGTATGAGTTCTGCGATCTGCGAAAGCGGTGGAGAGAAGCCTGAGGGGACCGATACCGAAACTTCTGATACCTCCGTAAATATTGAAATGGAACTGCCCAATGGCTACACATTGACTGCCGTGGCTGGTCGAGGTAGTTATTCCTACCAAGATGGTATCGATGCAGACTTTTTACCTCTGCGGTTCATTGGTCGAAGCGATATATCTGACTATAGCCACAATAGCCAAGAATTACGTATCGCCTCGCCTACTAGCGCGAAGTTCTCATGGGTAGGTGGTGTGTACTTAGACAAGCAGGAACAAGAAATTGACCGCCTAGTAACAATTGACGGAACCTTCGGAATACCAAACATCATGCCACTGATTGTTGGTCTTGATACGTTCTTGGCTTATTC
>DCBC01000056.1:951-6862 GCA_002313335.1 Porticoccaceae bacterium UBA1117 | reverse complement strand
TTATTAATGCCCCTTAGGCTTGCGGTCCCAGTAACATATGGAGTTATGGCATAGTTGATGGGACCACTTTGCGGTATTATAGGCTCCTTAAGCCATTCTGGATATTTAAAAGCGAGGGTCAGGTGATCAAAGTTGGTATTGTTGGTGGAACGGGTTACACCGGTGCAGAACTCATGCGCTTGTTAGTGGGGCATCCTTATGCAGAGTTAGTTGGCGTTACTTCTCGAAGCGATCAAGGTACTCCCGTAGCTCATATCTATCCCCACCTTCGTGGTTCCGTCGATCTTGCCTTTGTGGCGCCGGATTTAGATAACCTAAAAGGGTGTGATGTAATTTTTTTTGCAACTCCCCATGGCGTAGCCCAAAGTACAGTACCAGCAATCTTAAAGTTGGGTATAAAGGTCATTGATTTATCGGCGGACTTCCGGATTCGAGATGTTGCTGTCTGGGAGCACTGGTATGGTCAGTCGCATCAGGCGACAGATCTACTTGATCAGGCTGTTTATGGGTTACCAGAGTTCAATCGAGAAAAAATCAAAAATGCTGATTTAGTAGCCTGCGCTGGTTGCTACCCTACCAGTGTGCAAATTGGATTGCTGCCGCTGTTGGAAAAAGGGTGTATTGATCTATCCGATGTGATTGCCAACTCTGCATCGGGTGTCACTGGTGCTGGACGTCAGGCGAGTGTGGCTAATTTATTGTCCGAAACAAGCGATAGTTTTAAAGCTTATGCAGCGTCAGGGCACAGGCATCAGCCTGAAATTGAGCAAGGCCTTGCAGACATTGCTGGGCGAGAGGTGAAACTTACTTTTGTACCGCATTTACTTCCGATTAACCGTGGTATACACACTACGATTTATGCCAACTTGCTTGATACCAAAATAGACGTGCAGGCATTGTTTGACGAGTACTTTGAGAAAGAGCCATTTGTAGATGTATTGCCTGCTGGAAGTCATCCCCAGACCCGATCGGTAAGAGGTTCTAATTATTGTCATGTTGCGGTTCATCGTCCTAACAATAGTAATAAAGTGATCGTGTTAGTGGTTGAGGATAACTTAACTAAGGGTGCTTCAGGGCAGGCCATTCAGTGTATGAATTTGATGTTTAATCTAGAAGAAACTACCGGTTTAAAGTCACCTGGGCTGTTGCCGTAATGATCGAGCGACGATCAATTGTTGTTACTCACCGAATGGGTTACAAGTATTGGCTGCTAGGATCGCTCCTGATGGTTGGGTTGACCTTTTTTATGTTGGGCAAGTGGATGGGCCAGGCTGAGTTAGCCGAAATAATTGAAGAGCGGCAACAATTAGTAAGTAAATTAGCAAAACTGGGTGCCACCCTCGATGTCAAAAGTAGAGAGCTTGAAATGGTTAGACTAAATGCTACGGTTGATTCTGTGGCATTAGAAAATACGCGGCAGGAGATGATTGATCTTCAGAAGAATATCAATCGCAATGAAGCGCAGCTGGGGCTCTACAAAGAGCTCATGGGCGATAGTAGTCAGCCCGCTGGATTGTCTATCACTAAGTTTGATCTTACTCCCCTGGGCCAAGGCCGCTTTGCTTATCGTTGGGTAGCGCGCCAAAAAACCTCCAAAATGCAAACATCTGAGATCATAGCGGATATTTCTATAATTGGGCTTAAAGACAATCAAGAGACCACTGTAATGTTGTCGGATTTGGATGATCAGATAGAAAACGCTCCAATTAGGATAAAGTTTAAGTATTTTTCCATCAATCAGGGAGTTTTGAGCTTACCAGAGAGATTTAACCCTGATAAAGTCAGAATTCAACTGCGCTACTCTTGGAGTAAGGCAGTAAGCTATGATCAAAACTTTAACTGGGTAGAGGGAGTTTAAGCCATGTTTAACAAAGATAGAGAACAAGCAACAACCAAAGCTTCATCGTCGGGTGAGGCAACAACGCTAATTGCGCATGGAACAAGCCTTAAGGGCGATCTTAATTTTCATGGGAGTTTGGAGGTTCAAGGCTCAATAGCCGGGACAATTACCGCGGATGATGACAATGCGCAGATTAGAGTTATTCAGGGTGGCGCTGTAGATGGAAAAATAGCTGTACCGACAGTAATCGTCAATGGACATGTCAAGGGTGACATTTTTGCTACCAAACATGCTCGACTTGCATCAAAAGCGGTTGTCGAGGGCAATATATATTACAATACGCTAGAGATTGAGCGCGGAGCCCATGTGGCGGGTAACTTGGTGCATGAAATCCCGCCAACTAACATCAGCTCGTTTCAGCAAGATGAGAATGTGGATAGCGACAATAAAACTGGCGTTTAAAGGTATTAAAAACGTATTAAGTAAAAAGACAATCAGCTAATGAGCCTTCTAGGCTGATGGTTACGGAGTAACAATGTCAGGAATTCAAACATATACACCCTCAGCACTGGAGGTGACCGATAGCGCTATAGCTAAGGTCCAGAGCCTTAAGTCTGAGGAAGAAAATGAAAATCTAAAACTCAGAGTGTATGTCACCGGTGGGGGCTGCTCTGGATTTCAGTATGGGTTTTCATTCGAAGACAATATGGCCGAAGACGACACCCCCGTCAGCCGAGAAGGAGTCACTGTGCTCGTCGATTCTTTGAGCTTTCAGTATTTGGCGGGCTCCACTGTAGATTATGAAGTGGGATTGATGGGCTCACGTTTTATCATTACCAATCCTAATGCTTCTACAACCTGCGGTTGCGGAGCATCATTCTCGATTTAAAGTCCCCTTTGCGGCGTCAGTGTTAGTACAGTCCTCCTAGAACTGCTGTATCAGAAGCTCCTGTCACTGCGGGGAGATTGCCCGTTTTATTCTCAACGCGACGCTTAGCCAGCCATGCAAATGCACAGGCCTCTACCCATTTTGGATCCAATCCGATATCTAGGGTAGATTTAACCGCGGGTTGATTGCATGCGTAAAGGCTTCGGTTTAGACGATTTATTAGCTCGATATTAAATACACCACCGCCACAAATAAATATATCATCGATCGATTGATTTAACGCCGCTATAGCGGCTGTGATAGTTTCAGCCGTCAGAGCTATCAGCGTGGCTTGGATATCTTCGGGCTTCAAGTCAAAATTTTCTATTTGTTGTTCTAACCAACGCAAATTAAAGTCCTCTCGGCCGGTACTTTTGGGCGCTTGCATAGAGAAAAAAGGATGTTTTTTTAACTGATTGAGTAAAGGCTTCGACACATCGCCTGTGGCGCCCCATGCTCCCTTGTCATCGTAATTTTTTGCCTTGTGTTTAAAGCACCAAGCATCTAATAGCATGTTACCTGGGCCGGTATCGAAGCCGTTGCACTGATCACCACCGTCCAAAATGGTTAAATTAGCAATGCCGCCAATGTTTATGATGACTCGACAGCTGTTTTGCTCATGAAAAAAGCGTTGATGAAAAGCTGGGACCAGCGGTGCGCCTTGCCCTCCAAGAGCCATATCGGCCCTTCTAAAATCAGCAACCACCGCGCATTTAGTGCGTGCGGCAATTAGACTGGGATTACCAATTTGTACGCTAAAGCCTTTGACCTTATTCGGTGGTTGATGGCGGATTGTCTGTCCATGAGAACCTATCGCGACAACTTGATCAGGACTAATATTTAGTTGTGCCATGAGGGTTAGTGAAGCCTGAGAGAATAGTTCACCAAGAACATTGTCAGTTTCTGCGCAAAGTGCAATCGAATCTGTCCCAGGCAGGCAGAGGCGTAATATGTCTAGCTTTAGTTGTGTAGAAATCGCTTCAGAATGACTGCCTAGTATATGAATTTTTCCGTCACTAAAAGTTACCGCAATGGCATCGACACAGTCGATACTAGTTCCGGACATTAGCCCGATGTAAATATTAGCTTCATTCATCAGGTGGCCCTAGTTAGCATTACTTGGGGTGCTTTCTCGCAGAGCTAACTGAGTTTTTTCCTGATACTGAGCTAGCTGGACTAGAACTGGAGTAATAGCCTCGTTAAAAGCCACTTTTTCGCTATTGGCAATTGGTTTTGCTTGAGGCAATTTTACAGTACGTGGATTACGGTGCACACCATTGACCAAAAACTCATAATGCAAATGTGGCCCGGTTGCATAGCCTGTGGAGCCAACAGTCCCGATTAATTGCTTTTGCTTAACCACCTGACCTCTGCGCACTTTCTTTTTATTCAAATGCAAGTATTTGGTGATATACGTCTGACCATGCTGTAAAAATACATAGTTCCCGTTGGCTTTGCTATAGCCGGCCTCGATAACTCTGCCTCCACCTGCTGCATAAACGGGCGTTCCTTTTGGTGCCGCGTAGTCGACGCCTCGATGAGCCTTAATCTTTTTATGAATTGGATGTTTACGACGCAGATTAAAGCCAGAACTAATCCTAAATATGTCCAGCGGCGTCCTAAGGAATGCTTTGCGCATACTCAGCCCTTTGGGGGTGTAGTAATCACTTAGCCCATTACTATCTGTATAGCGAACCGCGCTTAAAGTCCTTTTTCGGTTAGTAAAAGACGCAGCAATAATATTGCCAACAGATAATTTTTCCCCATCAATAAAGCGATCTTCATAAAGAAGAGAAAATGAGTCTCCAGGTCTAATATCAAAGACGAAGTCGATATCCCACCCAAATATATTGGCCATTTCCATAATTAATTTATCGGGAAGATTCGCTTTTTTACCAGAGAGGTAAAGTGAGTCTTGAATTACTCCTTCCCTGTAACCTAATAAAATTTCGGGCTCGCGGACTCTCTTCTCTTGGGTATAACGTGATTCCTGTCGAGTAAAGATATGAGTTTCTAAAGGTGACTTAGCATAGTGGACTTCGCGCAACTGATTATCCTCATCCGTACCGAAGCGGAGAGACTCGCCTGGATACAGATTGCTTAATGCTTTTCCTTTTGGCGATGAAGAAATTTGATAAACATCAATAGCAGAAAAATTTGCTCGCTCGAAAAGAGTAGAAAGGTTATCACCATTGCCAACCTTCTCGGTGCGCCATTGAAGCTCGGTGTTTTGGCCGTCAAGCTCGGCTGGCTGGCTTTCGACAGTAATAGCAATGCGCTCTGAAGTAAGAGTCAGAGTGTCAAGTTCTTCGCGTGGAAATGAAAAACCCAAAAGGATTATGCTACTTAAGCTAGCAGCAATAAGCATGTTGCGTCTGGGAAAATCCCTCACAAACATGAGGAAAAAATGAGCGACCTTACGCGCCTTTTCAATCACTTTTTATCACCGCTAAACTAGAACAGCCCTGATTTTAGCGTGATTGAATATCAAGATACAATGATGTCAATAAAGTTAGCATCTAAGCGAGCTTGTTACGCAGCTGAGAAACTCCGTTATATTGACCTATATTTGTGGTCTCATGCCTTGTATTTAACACCTCATTCTGTAGAGTTGACGAATCTATTAATTACTAAACTTAAAGGTCCACATGAATCTCAGCGGTGAGCAATTATTAACAGAACTAAATCAAAGAGGGCTTATTGCTCAGTACTCAGGCGACCAAGAATTGGCGTCACATTTGGATCAACCGCGAACTCTTTACTGTGGTTTTGATCCCACAGCAGACAGCTTACATATCGGTAGTTTGGTGCCCTTGCTGGTTCTTCAGCGGTTTCAGAGGGCGGGGCATAAGCCCATAGTGTTAGTGGGTGGGTCCACTGGATTAATCGGAGATCCAAGCTTTAAAGCTGAAGAGCGAAAGTTAAACAGTCCTGCAGTGGTTGCCAGTTGGGTTGAGAAGTTAAAGCGCCAAACCAGTCAATTTGTTGATTTTGACCAATCGGCAACTAATGGCGCCCAGGCGGTTAATAATCTTGATTGGACAGCAGGTCTCGACGTGCTCGATTTTTTACGCGATGTAGGAAAACATTTTTCGATTAACTCTATGATTCAAAAAGAAAGTGTTAAACAGCGGCTAGATAGG
>DCBC01000056.1:0-526 GCA_002313335.1 Porticoccaceae bacterium UBA1117 | reverse complement strand
TAGGCGGTAGTGATCAGTGGGGAAATATTGTCAGTGGCATCGATTTAAGTCGTAGGCAAAACAAATCACAGTGTTTTGCCCTAACAGTACCCCTTGTTACTAAGGCAGACGGTACAAAGTTTGGAAAGACAGAGTCCGGCACAATTTGGCTAGATGCAGAAAAGACATCACCCTATAGTTTTTATCAATTTTGGCTCAACGTTGCAGACGCTGACGTCTATAAGTTTCTCGGCTACTTCACCTTCTTGCCCGTTGAGGAGATTGCCAGTATTGAGGCTGTTGATGTAGCCGCGCAAGGGCGTCCGCAGGCCCAGCGAGTATTAGCAGGGGAAGTGACGGCTTTAGTGCACGGCACAAAAGGACTCGCTGCAGCTCTACGAATCACAGAGGCTCTCTTTAGTGGCAACGCTAGCGATCTCTCTGAAGAGGACTTTGAGCAACTCGGGCAGGATGGGTTGCCATTCTCTCAGATTACAGATTCTCAACTTCTCGATACACCCCTAACCAATTTATTAACCGACTGCGG
>DCBC01000040.1:11380-13958 GCA_002313335.1 Porticoccaceae bacterium UBA1117 | reverse complement strand
ACACTGATAGACAATATCCGGTGACGCGATAAGCATAATGCTCGAAATATCTTTGTGTGCCGTAATCGTATTAGTGGCATCAAGCCAGCTCCAAATCCCACCCTTATCAGAATATCGCTGGCGTTCTGATCTACTCAGCCGAAATTCAGGGGGGTCATCCACATCAGTAGAAACGTCATTAATTGCCGCAAAGCTCAAATTTTGAATACCGTAAACATACTGCGCCCCAGCCATTGGCAACAAACAAATAAATACTAATAACGTAAAATCAGGACGACGAGATCTAACAGCAGAAAGATTACAAAAAATGACCGAGGCACCCAAACAACCAACGCCAAAACTAACTAAGACAACGACCACAAGGAAAAAACTAATAGGGTATTTCCAGGCATCAAAAAACTCTAACTCAATTGTCAGGATGAAGCTAAACGTGACAAAAATACAAACCTGGGAGCACAAACTCAATACGCGCAATACCGAGGGTAGCCGGGATTCATCTATCTTCATAAACTAACCCACGTTCTCGCCGCTCTTTATTAAGCTCCTCGGAGAACCGGCTCGCAAACCTATTGAGCAGTACCACACTCATTCCCATGTCGCGACGCTCATGCCTTGAGGCGGACCTCAGGTCGATCGTACAACCACCTTTTTCATGGGGAGATACTCTTACGAGAAAATCATGGACTCGGCTACCAATCGACCAAGAAGCTTTAGCCTCTATGGAGTTAGATGTTCGGTCTGCAAAAGACATGGGCCAGCCGAGATAGTGGAACGTTGAAAATGCCGCCCGCACGGCAGAATCACAAGCCATACCAATCTTTATTGAGTTTAGCGACGGATGCGCGGTTACTTTATCTGGTATTTTAAGGACGTTCCAAAACTGTGAAACATGCCTGGCGGCAAGGCGCCGATCTCTAGATTGGTTAAAAATTGGGGGGTTTTTAATATTTGTCGTAACATCATTGACCTTGTTCAAAGAGAAGCTTTGAAACCCAATCATGACCTGGATCAAAATAACTGGCATGGTGCATGCGGCCATTAACACGAGAAATTCGGCTCTTCTCGATCCACTATCAAAAGAAGACGTGCAACCGACAATTAATCCAATAATCCCTGTTAAAAAACTTATAATCGCGAAACACAATAAAATAAGTGCTGAAGGAATACCTGTAGCAGGAACACTGAATTCAAAACCCAGCATAATAATAAGCGAAGCCAAAAGCGCCGTTTGCCCAATAATAGCTAATATACGCACTATTTACCTCAAATAATCCATTTTTTGAGTACAATGTCGCCGACAAAAACTTGAACACCTATGGAATATAGTATGAACAAAGTCCTACAGTCTGACAAGCTCCACAACGTAAATTATGAAATTCGTGGGCCGGTACTTGATTATGCGAATCAGCTAGAGGCTGAGGGTCATCAGATCTTAAAATTAAATATTGGAAATCCAGCGGCGTTTGGCTTCGATGCACCCGATGAGATAATGGGTGATGTCATACATAATCTTCGAAGTGCCCAGGGCTACTCACACAGCAAAGGGCTTTTCTCCGCGCGAAAAGCCGTAGTGCAACGCTATCAAATTCAGGGAGTTGCCGACATCGATATTGATGATGTGATCATGGGGAACGGCGTCAGTGAGCTAATCGTTATGGCGATGCAAGGGTTACTTAATCCCTCAGATGAAATCTTAATTCCTGCCCCAGATTACCCGTTATGGACCGCAGCGGTCGCAATATCTGGGGGAAATCCCGTACACTATAAGTGCGATGAAAGTCGTGACTGGCAACCTTGCCTCGCGGACATTGAGAGTAAAATAACCCCTCGCACTCGCGGCATAGTAATCATTAATCCGAACAACCCTACAGGCGCAGTTTACTCTGAAGAGATACTCTGCAAATTAGTAGATCTGGCAGAAAAGCATAGTCTTATTATATTTGCTGATGAAATATATGATCGAATATTATATGACGATAAGATTCATTATCCTCTGTCAGTTCTGGCCAAAAACACTCTTTGTATCACTTTTAACGGGCTCTCTAAAGCCTATCGACTAGCAGGGTTTAGATCTGGATGGATGCTTATCAGTGGTGCCAGAGATAATGCCAGAAGCTACTTGGAGGGCCTTGAGATGCTAGCCTCCATGAGGCTCTGTGCAAATGTACCAGCTATGTTAGCCGTTCAAACAGCCCTTGGAGGACGGCAGAGTATAAACGATTTGACGCTGCCCGGCGGCCGACTTTTAGCCCAAAGAGATTTATGCTTTGATTTACTGACAGCAATCCCGGGACTGACCTGTATAAAACCAAAATCAGCTCTATACTTATTTTTCAAATTAGATCCGTCTATTTACCCGATTGAAAACGACGAAAAATTCGTGCTTGATCTACTCAAACAGCAACATCTCCTGATCGTGCAAGGATCAGCATTTAATTGTATCGATACTCAACATTTTAGGATCGTTTTCCTACCTGACAGAGATTTACTTGTGGATGCCATCACCAGGCTGTCTAGCTTTTTATTGACATACCGGCAATTGTCTTTGATCGATCATTAGAGACGAGTCAGCGAATAG
>DCBC01000040.1:3407-10969 GCA_002313335.1 Porticoccaceae bacterium UBA1117 | reverse complement strand
ATAAGTATCGACAATAGTTGATCCAAATTCTCTCCGCACCGGGTATTCACGCCGAAGGGCATCAAACATGTCTCGTTGTTGACTGGTGTTCTTTACTAGCCCCGACAGTGCCTTACGCATCCTTTTATCATCAGCAAGAACGTCATAGCTTGCTAAGACAGCTCTGTTGACCGAATTGATGTTTGGACTACTAATTGTCACCGGCTCAATACTCAAACGTGCTGAGTAATCCTCTTGGACCCCTATCCAATCTAAAAAATCATCGAAAACCATTGTCGTCCCGTTTATCTTTCCCTCAAGACTATAACCCGCAATGTGTGGAGTTCCAAGCGACACATGCCGCAAAAGATCAGGGCAGATATCAGGCTCTGACTCCCATACGTCCAAAGCGACGGACAGCGGTTTACCAGAACGTAAAATCTCTAAAAGAGCCTCTGTATCTACCACCTCACCCCGCCCTGCACTAATCAGTAAAGCACCGGGAATCAGCCTATTAATGGCCGCCCTGTCGATCATATGGTAGGTAGGAAATGACCCTTCGTAAGTCAAGGGGGTATGCAAACAAACAATATCGGCCTCCAATACGTCGTTAAAATTATGCAAAGGAAGACTACTATCCATGGACAAGAATGGGTCATAAATGCGACAGCTCACGTCCAATGCCGACAATGTGTTGTAAAGTCGGGTTCCAACATTGCCACAACCAATAATACCAACGGTCTTGTTCACCCAATCAGGCACCAATCTACTCATAACCGACAAGTCATATTGAACAACTGCCTTAGCGTTACAGCCTGGAGCAAATGCAAACCGTATACCGGAGGTACGCAAAAAGTTAGTATCTACATGGTCAATACCGATGGTCGCTGAACCCACAAATTTGACACTTGAGCCTTGGAGTAATTCTTGGTTTACTGAGGTGACTGATCTGACCAATAAAACGTCGGCATCGATCACATCCTCTGCTCGAATAGATCGACCAGGAATCAGCGTAACACTACCATAATGGCCAAATAACTCCTGAACCAGAGGCATGTTTTCATCGGCAATAATTTTTAGTGATCGATCGTTCATAAATTGTTCACCCTCGAAAATTAGAGGTCATTGGCCGATGTTTCAGGTCGGCCACTCGCGCCGTAAATACATTACCGAACCCCATCTCTTCGGCAAATAAGTCAAATGCCTGCACCTGAACCCCTTGCCAAGTAATATCATTGGGAACTGGCATTACATCGATATCTGTCACTATTGTTGCTAGTTCTCGCGCTAGTTTAATTTGATCTATGCTACCCAGCAGTTTATCGGCTAATTTTTTCGCGCCTCTAATTGGCAAATCCTGAAGTTGATCAAGGTGTTCCAAAATCGCCTCAACATCTGGAAAATGGGAAAGTAACTGCTTAGCGGTTTTTTCACCAACACCTGGTACACCAGCGATGTTATCGCTTTTGTCGCCCACTAGTGCTAAATAATCGACCATTTGACTACATGCTATCTCTAATTTTTGCTCTAGCTGTTTTTGAGACCTTGGATGAGCCTTACCAAAGTCCCAGTATAAGTCTTGATCCCCGACTAACTGCATTAAATCCTTATCTCTGCTCACAATAACCGGCTGAACCCCTGCCCCACGCATTATGCTAGCCATAGAGCCAATCAAATCGTCAGCCTCATAAATATTAGATGCCATCTCGGCCACACCTAGCACCCGGCAAAGCTGACGGCAGGCATTTAATTGAAACGCTAAAGCATCATCGGGTAATTCACGATTCGATTTATAATCAGCACACAGTTGGTGGCGAAAACCAGTCTGAAGACTCTCATCAAAGGCACAAAAGATATAATCCGGTTGTTTCTGTCGCAACAAATCGATCATGAAACTGGTGAACCCATACACTGCGTGGGTTGGCAATCTACTCTCAGAAGCGCGCCAGTTCTCAGGCAACGTAAAGTAGCTACGAAATATATAGATTGAAGAATCGATGAGTAAAGATTGCATTAGTAGCCTCTATGCAAGGTGCTTTAATTGATAATGTTCAGTCCATTTGGCATCAATGCCATAGTGGTTCATAAGGGCCTCTAAAAACTGCAATCCTCGAATAGGTAGCCTACCCGATAAGCACCACTGCTGAGCCTGATTAACCACTGCCAATTTAAACTGCTCATCATTGGCGACACCCGCATCAATGGCTAAGTTGTCAGCGCTCACATGAAATAATTTCCCACAGGCCACACTGAACATCCATTCCAAGGCCTGAGGCTTCACCTCCGCTAACTCAAACTTACTTTGATCCGTGGTTGTCCTTCCATCAGGATTATACCAATAGCCAAAATCTTCCATTGCTCGCCTCTCTTTACCCGCAATACACCAATGAGCGACTTCATGAAGTGCGCTGGCCAAAAAATCTTGTCGATAGAATAGTTGTGCTGTGGGAGAAGCAGCTCCCGCAGGTAAATATAATGGCTCATCAGCACCACCAATTAGCTCAGTCCCAAACGTAGCGGTAAACTCAGCAGTAAATACTTTATTGATGACGACTAATTTATTTGATTCATTAAGCGTAATGAGGTTTTACTTCCCAATAACTGACAGTAGATGCTAATTAACCCTAGTTTACATGAGTTTCAGCGTATCCAAAACAAACCAAATGTAGATTGTAGCCACTAATCAAGATTCAAATATTTAAGGTATGAAACACAAACTGTTGTGCTTTTAATTTATGTAGGGTACCTTATGTAGTGTTAGTGTTCGATCTAACTACTGCCATAAGGAGATATTTCTATGCCTAGTTCGGCGCCTCAGCACTCCCATGACAACGTAATCGATATCTTCACTCGCAAACCTCTCTCTGAGCTTGATGACAATCGCATAATTAGAATGGCCGCAGAGCTTGATGGCCTAGAAATACTCTATAGTAATACGGATAACCCCGACAAATTGTTTTCGGTAAGACTTTTAGCGTGGGGCCTTAGGCTGAATGGAGAGGTTGTTGGTCTAGTACCCTGGCTCGACAAACTAGTCCCTTGCAATGAGATTAATGACCCGTTGAATGGCCAATGGCAGGGTTATTATGATGAAGGGGTTGATGAGCTATTTTTTAGTGCCCCAATGCACAAAATAGTAGAATTAGAAACGGCCGCAGAGTACTACGATTACCAGTGCGACTCTGCAGATGAAGTAATTCAAGAAATACCGGACGCCATAGGAACCCATGCGGCGTTATCCCCCGATGGTTCACAGGGTATTGTGTTAAAAGAAGTTATTAGCTGGCGCCTCACCAACAGCGGTAATCTTGAGGCAATGCTGGTCGATGAAGATAAGAAAATCACTACGCCTGTACTACCTGGGGATGACTGCTTATATCCAGCGAACAAGTGTTCTGAATTTCGTTACTTTTTTCAGCACAACATTGCCAACCAGATCAAGAATCAAGATCCCGATGCAATGGCTGCAATCTCGCTACTTGAAGACAGGAAGTAATGCTTAATTTAGTGAGTAGCTAAATGTTTAGAAACACCTAACTTGGGTTACCGTAACTCATTAATCGATCATATCGCTGGGTGAGTAACTCGTCCATAGGAAGCGACTTAATCTCTTCGAGCTGAGAGCATAGATGCTCTTTGAGAGTCAAACTCATTGCCTCAATATCACGATGAGCACCTCCCATTGGTTCAGGAATGGTTTTGTCCACTATATTGAGCGCCTCTAAACCCGCCGACGTAACGCCCATGGCTTCTGCAGCTGCCGATGCTTTATCACTGCTCTTCCACAAAATGTTTGCACACCCCTCAGGGGAGATAACCGTGTAGGTGCTGTATTGCAACATATTTACTCTATCACCAACCCCTATGCCCAGTGCACCGCCAGAGCTACCCTCGCCAATCACTGTACAAATGATTGGCGTTTTCAATCTAGACATAACGGCTAAATTACGTGCTATCGACTCAGAAATATTACGTTCTTCAGAATCAATACCTGGGTAGGCGCCAGGGGTATCAATCAGTGTTAAAATTGGCATTTTGAAACGCTCAGCGGTTTCCATCAGACGCAATGCCTTGCGATAGCCCTCCGCTTTTGGCATACCAAAATTACGCATTACTTTTTCAGTAACACCTCTACCTTTTTCTTGGCCAATTATCATTACGGGGCTATCACCCAATCTGGCAACGCCACCAACAATTGCACTATCATCACCAAAATGACGATCGCCATGCATTTCCTCCCAGTCAGAAAAAATACGTTGGATATAATCAAGGGCGTAAGGCCTATGTGGGTGGCGAGCGACCTGAACGACCTGCCACGGCGTCAGCTTGGCGTAAATACTTTGAGTAAGCTTGCGAGACTTCTCACGAAGCTTTGTGACCTCCTCTGCAATATTCAGCTCATTATCGTTGCCAACTAGCTGAAGCTCTTCAATCTTAGCCTCTAATTCGGCGATTGGCTGCTCAAAGGACAAATAATCTAGGTTCATTGTAATAGCGTTCTCTGTTAAGCCAGTAAGGCGATGCAAAAGAGTATTTTAACATCTAATAATTACTTGGCTACTAATGGTTTAATCATAGCCCATTGACACATTTGTCTTACCGAATTGCTGTCTCAAGCGACTAATTAATTCATCTCTAGGTTGGACCTTCCATTGATGACCTAATTTTAGAGTACCGCTAGCATTAGGCTGGCAGTAATCTACGGTTACCGCACAGTTGCCGTCTTTAAATGCACTGAGCGTTGTGTGCACCTGTTCGACCCAACCGTCATTACCGGCCGTAATATTGAGTTCCAAACGCCGTAATTTGCTGCACCGAGCCTCATAAATTGACTGTATAGACTCGGCGACCATTTTTAAGCCTCCAGTGAAGCTATCTTCAGAAACGGATCCTTTCACTACCAGCAATGCATCTTTAGCAAGGATTTCTCGATAAGCATTGTACTTGTCTGCCCAAACAGACAACTCTATACGACCACTCTTATCATCGAGCGTCAGGAATGCAAAGCTATCCCCGCGCTTGTTCTTCATAATGCGCATCCCAACGACCATACCCGATATCGTCTCAGCGTCTTTACCAGGCCGCAGATTAACGATCCTCTGAGGCAGCATCACTTTTAATTCGTCCTCATACTCATCGATCGGATGACCGGTCAAATACAGTCCTAACGTCTCTTTCTCACCGTTAAGTCTCTCTCTGACTGACAGAGACCTTACCGCGGAGTACGCGTTATAATTGATCTCTGGAGCGCTATCGACCACAGAATCACCAAACAGATCACCCATGCCGCTCACTTTGTTACGCGCGTGCTGTTCGGCTAACTTAACCGCCTCGTCCATACACGCGAGCATTACAGCCCGCCGATATCCTATTTCACCCTTAGGCCCGATTTCATCAAAAGCGCCGGCACGAATCATTGCCTCAAGACCTCGCTTATTTAATTTACGCCCATCAACACGAGCACAAAAATCAAACAAATCAGTGAATACGCCGCCTTCGGTGCGAGCAGATGTAATAGCGCCAACAGGGCCTTCCCCGAGCCCCTTGATAGCGCCCAATCCGTAAAGCACACTACCCTGTGGATTGACACTAAAGTGAAATTGACCATAGTTAACATCAGGGGGCAACAAGTCCAGCTTCATTGCTCTACACTCGTCGATAAAGGTGACGACCTTATCGGTTTTGTCCATATCTGAAGAAATAGTCGCAGCCATAAATTCAGCGGGATAGTGGGCTTTTAACCATCCCGTTTGGTAAGCCACCAACGCATAAGCTGCTGAGTGGGATTTATTAAATCCATAACCAGCAAACTTTTCCATTAAATCAAAAACATTGGAAGCTAGATTGTTAGCAAAACCCTTACCTATAGCACCTTCCACAAATAAATCACGCTGCTTGGCCATCTCGGCCGCATTCTTTTTGCCCATCGCTCGGCGCAGTAGGTCAGCTCCACCTAAGGTATAACCCCCCATTTCTTGAGCAATTTGCATTACCTGTTCCTGGTAAAGGATCACACCATAAGTGGGTTCAAGTGCAGGTTTAAGACATTCATGCTGATATTGTGGATGGGGGTAACTGACTTCCGCACGGCCTTTTTTACGATTAATAAAATCATCGACCATTCCAGATTGTAGCGGCCCCGGACGAAATAACGCCACCAGAGCGATGATATCTTCAAATCGATCTGGCCCCAACTTACGAATTAACTCCTTCATACCACGCGATTCGAGCTGGAACACAGCGGTTGTCTCTGCTCGCTGCATCATCGCGTAAGTGGCCGCGTCATCAAGAGGTATTTTTTCTAGCACTAAGGGTTCTTCATCGCCCTCTAAGCGCTTTCTATTGATCATCTTTACTGCCCAATCGATGATCGTCAATGTCCGTAAACCGAGGAAATCAAACTTAACTAACCCAGCATCTTCGACATCATTTTTATCAAACTGCGTCACTACACCGGAGCCATGCTCGTCACAATAGATCGGTGAAAAATCGGTTATTTGGGTCGGCGCAATGACTACACCACCAGCATGTTTTCCACAGTTTCTTGCTACACCCTCCAGCTGTAGCGCCATTGACCATATCTCAGAAGCCTCGTCATCCGCTTTAAGAAATTGGCTAAGATCATCCTCTTGCTCAACCGCCTTCTCAAGGGTCATACCAACTTCAAACGGTATCAGTTTAGATAATTTATCAGCTAGGCCATAGGATTTACCTTGAACTCGAGCAACATCTCGGACAACAGCCTTGGCCGCCATAGTTCCGAAAGTAACAATTTGAGATACTGCGTCACGACCATACTGCTCGGCCACATAGGCAATTACGCGGTCTCGCCCCTCCATACAAAAATCAATATCAAAATCGGGCATTGAGACCCGTTCTGGATTGAGAAACCGCTCAAAAAGAAGATCGTACTCAATAGGGTCAAGGTCCGTAATTTTTAACGCATAGGCGACCAATGACCCCGCACCAGAGCCCCGCCCCGGGCCTACAGGAATATCGTTTGACTTAGCCCAACGAATAAAATCCATTACAATAAGAAAATAACCGGGGAAACCCATCTCTATAATGATGTCGAGCTCGAACTTTAAACGGTCAGCATACAGCGCCTGCTTCTCTTTAAAGTCCGATGACAAGGGATCAAATAAAGTTCTCAAACGATCATCTAATCCTACAGTAGATACATCTATAAAGAATTCATCAATACTCTTGCCGTCAGGAATAGGATAATCCGGGAGGAAGTATTCCCCAAGCCTTAGATCAAGATTACAACGCTTTGCAATCTCCAGCGTATTTTCTAGAGCCTCGGGGATATCATTAAATAACTCAGCCATCTCATCACTAGTTCGGAGAAATTGTTGCTCCGAATAACGGCGCTCACGCCGCGGATCATCAAGAGTTCTACCCTCATAAATACAGACACGCGCCTCATGAGCCTCAAACTCTTCTCTATCAATGAACCGCACATCATTTGTGGCGACAACAGGACAATTATAGTCAGCAGCAAGCGCAACTGCACAATGGATATAGTCCTCTTCATCAGCTCGGCCTGTACGCTGTAGCTCCAGATAGAACCTTCCGGGGAA
>DCBC01000040.1:1429-3018 GCA_002313335.1 Porticoccaceae bacterium UBA1117 | reverse complement strand
CCAACTTCGCCAAGTCGACCGCCAGAAAGTGCAATAAGACCGCCGCCAAGTGCTTCCAGCCAAGCCAGCCTAATGGTGGGAACAGCTTGACGTTGTCCCTCTTGATAAGCCTTAGAAATAAGGCATGTTAGGTTTTTATAGCCTACCTGGTCCATCACTAAAAGTACTAGCTGAGTTAAGGCACCCTCACCAGACTCATCCAGTACCAGAACCTCAGCTCCAAGTATGGGTTTGACGCCAGAACCCTGGGCTGCTTTGTAAAACTTTACAAGGCCAAAAAAGTTATTGAAATCCGTTAATGCAACCGCGGGCATCTCTAACTCAGCAACCTTTGACGCAAGCGGCTTTATTCTCACCAGACCATCAACTAGTGAGTACTCCGAATGAAGTCTTAAATGCACAAATTTTGAAGGCATATTTATTTTTTAGTTAAGAGGTGTTTAGCATCGACGCCATAATGGGCAAAACTATCAGCCATTAGGTCGAAAACGGTCCCTTCGAAGCCAGGGATATCTTTATCACTACTATTGATTGGACTGACTCTATCGCCCCACTTAATGATACCTGCACCGCAAGTCAGACCAGCCCCAAATGTCGCAGTTAAAATCCTCATTCCTGGCTTTACGGTGCCGTCCGCTATTGCATCGCATAGTGCCAAGGGGATCGATGCCGCAGACGTGTTGGCGTACTCATCTATTCGAACAACAATCTTGTCCATTGAAAAATTAAGCCTTTTTGCTAGTGCTTGAATAATTCTAATATTCGCCTGATGAGGGATAAAAAGATCAATATCATCAGGTGTGAGACCTTCACGTTCAAGTACATTAGCAATGGAGTCACTCATGCCTTTAACGGCACTCTTAAAGATCTCTTGACCCTCAAAGTTTAGTGATATAAAAATATCGTCCGTATAATGTAGCGGCGACATACCCCAACTCGGTAAGTGGAGACATTCGCGGCTATCGGGAATGCAACTCATGTGCGAAGACACTAAGCCGACCTTGTCTTCCGAAGCTTCCAACAGAATCGCGCCAGCGCCGTCACCGAATAAAAAACATGACTCGCGTTTTTGCCAATCCATCGCCAATGAAATTCGCTCTGAACCAACCACAAGTGCTTTTTTGATCGACCCTGCTCGAATCATATCCGTAGCAACGTTTACCCCATAAAACCAACTTGTGCATGCAGAATTCAAATCAAATGCAGCGGCCTTTGTGGCTCCAAGCTCGTTTTTAATATAACTCGCTGTATTAGGACAAATTTCCTCTGGGCTCGTGGACCCTAAAATAATTAAGTCGACATCTTCGGCGTTTACTCCGGCTGACGCTAAAGCGCGCTCGCAAGCCAACCATGCCATCTTGCCGGTTGAAACATGAGCATAGTGACGCTGCTTTATACCTGACCGAGAGAATATCCACTCATCATTTGTATCTATAACTTGACTCATATCGTCGTTAGTCATCAGAACAGGAGGAACATAGCTACCCCATCCAGTAATTTCAGCGTATTTCAAACGATATTCTCCCAATAAAGAAATTATTATATGACTATATTAATGTAAAGGTTGTAGGTGTTTAACTCAAGGTCTT
>DCBC01000040.1:0-1021 GCA_002313335.1 Porticoccaceae bacterium UBA1117 | reverse complement strand
TCAAAACAATAGCTTTTGCTCAGCTGTAAGCTCGTTACTCACTGGGGCAAATGAGCGTCGATGAATAGGGGTTGGCCCCAACCTCTGCAGCGCTTCAAGATGCTGAGGGGTCCCATAACCCTTATTTGCAGCAAAGCCATAGCCTGGGTAATGGCTATCCAAAGCTAACATCTCTGCGTCTCGCACAACCTTGGCAATAATTGAGGCCGCGCTTATAACGTCCACACGCCCATCTCCTTTAACAACAGCTTCACTTGCGTATTCCCATTGGGGGAGCCGATTACCATCGACCACTACATAATCAGGCTTAATGTCCAAACCAAGTACTGCACGACGCATAGCCATTAGAGTCGCCTGTAGGATATTAAATCGATCGATCTCCTCCACAGACGCTCGTCCGACTGCCCAGCACTCGGCCTGACCAATGATATCTGCATAGAGATTCTCTCGCTGTCTCGCACTCAATACTTTAGAGTCAGCAAGACCTTCAATTTGATGGTTTTTAGGTAATATGACCGCGGCGGTGACTACATCACCCGCTAGTGGGCCCCGACCCACCTCATCAACCCCTGCCAGACATAAAATACCCTTTGGCCTTATCCAAGGCGTCATGAGGCTAGCAACTTAGCAATAGCCTCGGCCCCAATAGTCCCAGAGTCTATGGCGAGAGATTCGTGAATACTATCGAATCTTGTAATCAAATCCTGTTTCTTATCACTATTAAGCGCGTCATTTACCGCGGCTACCAAGGCTTCTACCGTTGCATCATTCTGTATGAGCTCAGGAACTAACATCTCACCTGCTAAGAGATTAGGAATCGATACAAAAGGCGTTTTGATGAACGGCGATACTAAGGCATAAGTCAGAGCGCCGAGGCGATAGCTCACTACCATTGGTTTTTTAAACAACATCGCTTCTAGAGCAGTAGTGCCAGACGCTAACAGAATAGCGTCTGCACTCTCCATGGCAAGGTGGGATTGCTGCAGTAATAGTCGTACATTAAGGCCCTCGTAACGCGAGA
>DCBC01000022.1:14012-18999 GCA_002313335.1 Porticoccaceae bacterium UBA1117 | reverse complement strand
TCAAGCTTAACAAAGCGATCAAGACCAGACTCTAGCGCAGAGTATTCAATAGACATTTCCCGCGGAATTAAGCGGTAGGACTTTTCTAACCGCATGCAATCCATAGCGCGAATACCAAAAGGTTTAATATCAAACTCAGCACCGGCTTTCATTAACTCATCAAAAATATAATTTTGCATTTCAATCGGATGATGTAATTCCCAACCTAACTCTCCAACGAAGTTGACTCGCAGTGCCTCAGCCTGAGCATATCCAACGTTTATAGACTTGCCTGTTAGCCACTTAAAGTTTTCATTTGAAAGGTCAGTATCAGTAATTTTTTGAAGTACCTCACGAGATTTTGGTCCCGCTAACACCAGAACACCCATTTGCGTGGTAATTTTTTGCAACTGAACAGAACCATCCTTAGGTGCTAGTTTAGTAAGGTAGTCCCAATCATGACGTTCATTAGCACCCGCAAAGACCAGGTAGTAGCTGTTTTTAGCGCGCTTATAAATGGTAAATTCCGCGCGTACACCGCCATTGAGAGATAGCATATGGCAAAGACCGATACGCCCAATCGCTTTGGGTACATTATTAGCCACAATACTATTTAACCAAGCTTCTGAACCATGCCCGGAAACGGTAGCCTTAGAAAATGCTGACATATCCAGCAAGCCGACATTGTTATGGACATGACGACACTCGTTGCCAACAAACTCAAAATAGTTAGATCGTCGAAATGAATTTTTTTCCACAATACGGCCATCAGCCAATGCTGTAGAGTGATTTTTGTTCCACAGCGTATCGCCTTTGTTAAGTTCTTGCTCTGAAAGAGAATAACCTGCAGGAGCAAACCAATTAGGCCGCTCCCAACCATAGACACTGCCAAATACTGCACCAAGCTCTTTCATGCGGTCATAACAGGGTGCCGTTTTTAAGGGCCGGGCAGCACTGCGCTCTTCATCAGGGTAGTGATTTTTAAAAACGTGGTCATAGGCCTCCTCATTTTTACTACGCAAATAACCACGTGAGGCATAGGGTCCAAAACGTCGAGGGTCAACACCCATCATATCTACTGTTGGCTCACCATCAACGATCCATTCAGCGAGTTGCCATCCAGCACCACCAGCTGCAGTAATTCCGAAGCTATGACCTTCGTTGAGCCAGAAGTTTTTCAATCCCCACGCTGGTCCCACAATCGGATTGCCATCTGGTGTGTACGCAATAGCACCATTATAAATTGTCTTTACGCCCACCTCGGCAAAAGCCGGAACGCGACTCATGCAAGCTTCGACATGTGGCATTAAACGATCTAGATCACCATTAAAGAGTTCGTACTCTGATTCAGCACTGGGCCCGTCAACATAGCAACAAGGCGCATTTTCTTCGTAGGGCCCAAGAATCATACCGCCGGCTTCTTCTCGCAAGTAGTAGCCTGCATCAGAATCACGCAAAACGGCCTGCTCAGGTAAACCAGCGGCTTTACGCGCTAAAATGTCAGGGTGCGGGTCGGTAACAATGTATTGGTGCTCTACCGGAATCACCGGTATGTCCAAGCCCACCATTTCACCGGTTTTGCGCGCAAAATTTCCCGTACAGCAGACAACATGCTCGCAGTGAATATCACCTTTATCTGTTTTTACAATCCAGCTATCATCTGCTTGTTGTTCCAAGTCCAGAACAGCTGTATTCCTATAAATTTCAGCGCCACGCGTACGCGCACCTTTTGCCAACGCTTGGGTTAAGTCCGCAGGTTGGATATAGCCATCATCAGGATGCTGGATAGCACCAATTAAGCCATCGATGTTACACATGGGCCAAACTTCCTTAACCTGCTCAGGGGTTAAAAAATTAACCTCAACACCGACCGTCTGAGCCACTCCCGCATAATAGCGGTACTCATCCATGCGGTCTTCGGTAGAAGCCAGGCGAATATTGGATACCACACTAAAACCAACGGTCTGACCCGTTTCTTTCTCTAGCTCATGGTAAAAATCTACCGAATATTGATGCAACTTACCCACCGAATAACTCATGTTAAACAATGGCAATAGCCCTGCTGCGTGCCAAGTGGAGCCAGAGGTCAATTCTTTACGCTCGACCAGCACTACATCAGTCCAACCTTTTTTAGCAAGATGATAAAGTGTACTCACACCCACAACACCCCCGCCAACTACAACTACCCGTGCATTTTTCTTCATTCTAGTTTCTCAAATTTAGTATTTGTGGACAGCGTGCATAATTGGAAAGTGTAACTGCCAAAATGGTATGAGATAGAGTACAGTTACGACAGTTGTGTACCTGCAAGCGTCACGAGGAAGAACGCTACATAGGCTGGTCACCGGTCGTTTTTAAGACAGCAATTGACGGTCATGGAAATCCGTTGCATCCACGGTTTAAGGAAGATGACGGTCCAACATATAAGCTAGTATTTTAGAAGGTATAATAACAATGAGTGATATTGAGATCGCCCGCAAAGCGACAATGAAACCAATTAGTGAGGTTGCTGAAAAGCTACAGATTCCTGAGTCAGCCATCATCGCTTTTGGTAAGACTAAGGCCAAGATTGATCCTGAGTATTTGGCCACGTTGGGAGATCGGCCCGATGGTAAGCTAATTCTAGTCACCGCAATTTCACCAACACCGGCGGGTGAAGGTAAAACAACCACTTCTGTTGGGTTGACGGATGGGCTGAGTAGAATTGGAAAGAAGTCCATTGTATGTCTCCGCGAACCTAGTCTGGGGCCCTGCTTCGGAATGAAAGGCGGGGCGGCTGGAGGCGGGTACGCTCAGGTCGTTCCAATGGAAGATATCAATCTTCATTTTACTGGGGATTTTCATGCCATCGGCGCCGCGCACAATTTACTGTCAGCATTGCTGGATAATCATATTCATTGGGGAAATAGCTTAGAAATTGACGCCCGCCGTGTGCAATGGAAAAGAGTGATAGACATGAATGATCGGGCCCTGCGAAATATTACTGCAGGTCTTGGTGGTCCGGGCAATGGGTTCCCCAGGCAAGACGGTTACGATATTACTGTTGCCTCTGAAATTATGGCAATCTTTTGTCTGGCAAATGATCTAGAAGATTTAAAAGCTCGTCTCAATAAAATTGTGGTGGCTTATACTCGCGATCACAAGCCCGTTCTAGCCAGTGAAATCAAAGGTATTGGCGCAATGGCAGTGCTATTAAAAGATGCCTTAGCTCCAAATTTGGTGCAAACATTAGAGAACAACCCTGCCATTATTCACGGCGGCCCATTCGCTAACATTGCGCATGGCTGCAACTCAGTGATCGCAACTAAGGCTGGCTTAAAGATGGCTGATTATGTTGTCACTGAAGCCGGATTTGGTGCGGATTTAGGGGCTGAAAAGTTCTTTAATATTAAATGTCGTAGCGCAGGTCTAAGTCCTGATGCCGCTGTCATCGTCGCAACCGTCCGTGCCCTAAAAATGCACGGTAATGTTAGCAAAGATAACTTGGGCGAAGAAAATGTAGAGGCGCTCCAAGAAGGTTGTAGCAATCTGGTTCGCCATATTGAGAACGTTAAGTCGTTTGGTGTTCCTGTCGTTGTAGCCATCAATCGCTTTATTACTGACACAGATGCAGAGGTTGCAATGATTAAGCAGGTTGCTGAGGCTAATGGTGTCAAAGCGATTGATTGCACTCATTGGTCTGATGGTGGCGCTGGCACAGAGGCTCTGGCACATGAAGTTGTTGAACTCGTCGAAGGAGGTCACGCTAACTTTGCTCCCCTTTACCCTGATGAGATGCCACTGTGGGAGAAGGTTAAGACGGTTGCTACACGACTCTATAGAGCCGATGATATTATTGCTGATCAAAAGATTAGGGATCAGATCAATAAACTTCAAGAGTCAGGTTACGGTCACTTCCCCGTATGTATTGCCAAGACTCAGTACAGTTTCTCAACCGACCCTAACCTTAAAGGTGCGCCAGACAATCATGTAATGGCAATCCGTGAAGTGCGACTCTCGGCAGGTGCCGGCTTTATTGTAGTGGTCTGTGGAGACATAATGACTATGCCAGGTCTTCCTCGAGTGCCTGCGGCAAACAATATTGATATCGATGCGAACGGTGAGGTAGTAGGATTATTTTAAACGCCAGAATAAGCTCGGCCATTGCGCTCAAATGCCCTAACTGCGATGGCCAGCTTATCCCCACCGACACTGCGGAAAAGGTCTATCGGTGTGTTCAAAATCATAGTTTCGATGTCGCCCGTGAGAACTACCTAAATTTACACCTAGCCCAGAACAAGCGAAGTAAAAACCCTGGCGATAGTGATCAAATGATGCGTAGTCGCCAGCGTTTTTTAAATAACGGATACTACCAAGTGCTGGCTGACGGGATTATTGCAGCCATACATCAGACTCATCTTAATTTAGAGCAAACATTGCTCGATATTGGCTGTGGAGAGGGTTATTACCTAAATCAGTTGAGCGATGCCGCTGTTAATAGCGAAATAAATCTTCAACTAGTTGGTTTAGATATTTCCAAAGCTGGCGTACGCTTAGCTGCAAAACGCAAATTATCGGCACAACTTATTGTCGACAGTGCTTATAAAATACCGCTATTTGAGAACAGTGTTGATACAGCACTGTCGGTTTTTTCACCCTTATGCCCTAACGAAACCGCAAGAGTCCTTAAAACTGATGGCATTCTTATTATGGTGGGTCCAGGAGAGGAGCATCTCACCGGACTGACCGCACACATTTATGAACAACACGAACCGCATGAGGGAAATTTTAGGACCATAGATGAGCACCCGAACTTCAGTCTACAACAACAGATAGAAATAAAATCAGTAGTCACCGTCAATGGGCCAGATATTTTTGATCTCCTCACCATGACTCCTTATTACTGGCATTGCACTGCTGAACAACAACAACAATTATCTGCCCTTGATCAGCTCATTACCCCAATACATTTTTACTTGCGGATTTATCAAAAGACTCGGACTAATTGATCCCTTTCATTATTTCATTA
>DCBC01000022.1:12432-13610 GCA_002313335.1 Porticoccaceae bacterium UBA1117 | reverse complement strand
CATGAAGCTAGTACATCAATACCACTCTAGTCGCCAAGCCGAGTTAGATAGCTTAATGCTAGAACAGCAAGGGATTTTAGCCCACGTCTCATCAAAACATTCTCACTCCCTATCGGGATTTGTTACTGGTGCATTTACGGTCGGTTTGTGGGCAGTATTTGATCATCAGTATGAGGACGCCAAAGCATATCTAATAGACCAAACACATCCGGTAACCAGCGGTTTTTCTGAAGATGAGTTAGCGAATGTCAAACAGAGTTCCGAGAACTATTCTTATGCTGCGTTGAACCGTTTTTTGGTTTACGCGTTTACAGGGCTTGGCACTGCGACGGCAATGCTAGTAGCGTACATTTATTGGTGAGTGACAATATCTGCCGCTGTGCGAAAACCGATATGTGATGAGGCCAAGGTAGTGTCTTGGGCTTGCCGCGCTGCCGGTCTAAAGCGCTGGCAATAATTGTCTGAACATAAAAACGAACCACCTTTAAGAGTCTTGACGGTTATGCCAGGTTGCTGAGGATCATAGCCAGCTGCACCATAATCACGTTCACGGTCTGGACCATAAGGTGTATCTGTCCATTCCCAAACATTGCCGGTAGTGTCATGTAAGCCTAGTCCATTAGCGGCGAAGCAACCTACCGGTGACCTACCTACAAATCCATCTTCATTCATATTGCTATAAGGAAAGCGACCCTGCCAAGTATTGGCCTTTGATACTCCAGCATTGGGTGCCTCTTCTCCCCAAGAAAAAGACGCGCCCTCTAAGCCACCTCGAGAGGCGTATTCCCACTCTTCTTCTGAGGGTAATCTTCGGCCCAACCACTTTGCATAGGCCATAGCGTCAGCATGAATGATGTGAACGACAGGAAAAGCACCCTTTCCGTCTATGCTGCTCTGAGGTCCCTCAGGGTATCGCCAATTAGCACCGGGCATAAATTGCCACCACGTTGCTGGCGCACTTGGCTTATCCAGTTCAGGAGTAACAAATACCATGGATCCAGGTAGTCTAAATTCAGGTGGAATAGTAGGAAATTCTTGCTCCGAAAGACCAATCTCGGCAGCAGTTATGTAGCCGGTGGTATCAGTAAAGGCTTGGAATTGCGCATTGGTTACTTCAGTTTTATCAATATTAAAGTCAGCAACCTGAGCCAACTTAATCGGGCCTTCATCTGGATAAT
>DCBC01000022.1:4596-12050 GCA_002313335.1 Porticoccaceae bacterium UBA1117 | reverse complement strand
TCAGACTCTGGCAAACAAATCATCGGAGAGGGCTCTTCACTGCACGCTGTTAACAGCAACATTGAAGACACGCTCACAAAAGCTATGGCTAATCTTTTAATCATAATGACAGCCTTCAATTTTTTGGCCCATAAGCATAGGTCTCGGAGTTAGCTAGTACACGCCGATAAGCTGGACGGTTTTGACAACGATCTCTAAATGCAGATAAGTTAGGTAGAGTGTCAAGAGAGTAAAGCATAGGCGTAATTTCAGCCACAAATGACAATTGCACATCAGCGCCACTAAAGCTATTACCGACCAACCAGTCTACGCCCTCAAGAGACTGCTCCAAATAACCAAGATGCCGAGCTAATTCATCACTAATTCTGGGCTGCAATGCAGCACCTCCATCGGGAAGTTTGGAGGTATAGAGCTTAAGCATTAATGGCAACACTGCTCCACTCTCTCCATAGTGAAGCCATTGCAGATACTGCTCATGCTCCGTACTTCCAGCATTGGGCAATAACTGGCCCGAGCCATAATGGCGCAATAGGTAATCAATAATCGCGCCAGACTCGATGATCGTTTGGTCGCCATCAGTAATGACCGGTGATTTTCCCAGTGGATGAATCGCCTCAAGTTCCGGCGGTGCTAAGTTAGTCACCGGATCACGTTGATAAGTGACTACTTGATATTCAACCCCAATTTCTTCGCACAACCAAATAATACGCTGAGACCTAGAATTAATAAGATGGTGAATAGTGATCATTACTTACTCCTTATAAGTACCCTAGGCACTCAAAATTCAATACTTAATTAATCAATCAGGTAGTCTTTGATGATGTTAAAGATCTCCGGCTGAGTAATCATCCCAGGTATTTTACCAACGCCGACGCTATTGCTCAGCAGTGGTACATTGACACCCGTATGCTCTTCACTGACGAAGTTATTCGTCGCATAATTAACTGTCATTACCGCTCCCTCAGGCGTTGTAATACGCGCTACTTGCCCAGGGGAATGAATAGGCAAATCAAGGACATCATAAATAGTTCTCTCAGAGAGAATTTGCGCTGCATGTCCGTGATCAGCAGTAACTAAGATTAAAGTATCGGGGTTTGTGTCAGCAAATTTAAGCGCCACAGCCAAAGCCTCATCGAGTTGCTGTAACTCCCCAATACTGCCACATGCTTTGCGCTCATGGGCCTGCTTATCAATAGATGCTGACTCGATCATTAGAAAAAATGGTGTTTGCGCATCATTAGTCAATTCGGCTAGCGCCACTTCACTCATTGATGCAAGACTCGGCATACCCGCGTAGTCTGGATTATCTTCGCAAATCATAGGTTCAGGGTAGGTCACAGAACCAAGCATAGGATGAAATAGATTCATAAAGCTTGTTTTAGGCTTTTCTGCAGTTCGTCCGTCCTCTCCATACCATCTTACGGGCATGGTACTTGGTGAGAATAGACCTAATAATTTTCCACCATGATTACCAGCCAGTTGATCTGCATTTTCAATCACCGTGTATCCGGCCTCCTTGGCTAGTGCAAGCACACTTAAAGTTGATCCCTCAGCATCAGGCGTAAAATGGTTCATCCCACCCCCTAGCGCCACATCAACACCAGAGATAATTAACTGCTCTGAGATCGACCCTAAACCTCCATTTGCTTTAAGGTCCTGCGAACAGTCAACAATAAGACCAGCATATTTTTCAAAATCAACCATTGCTGATGGGTTTTCACATCCACGATCATTAACATGTGCATAAAAAGATGCGGGCGTGGCATCAGTAATACTGGCGGTAGTGACCAGTCCAACTTTTATACTGTGTTGCTTAACCAGTTCGACTAAGTTAATCAAATCTTTATCAGAAGCTGCTGTCGTGCCTATGCGCCCAGGACTAGTAATAGCGCCTGTAGCAATAGACGTAGCACTATTAGCTGAATCTGCTACATACAGTGGCTGCTGGGGGTTATCTTCATCAACTGTAAGTACCTGCACAGCGCTTCTTAGCGGTAACTTATCAACAAGTAGTTTACTACGACTGCCCACTAAGTAGTTTCGAGCTATGGTTATCTGGCTGTCATCCATACCATCGCCAATAATTAAAATAACATTACCTGCTATAGCCGGGACTGAAAGCCCACCCAAAAAAATCAATAACAAAGGTAATAAACCACGAACGCTGCATGACAATAATGAATTAACCATAAGATATAACCTTACTAAAATGAATTTTTGGGAAATTTTTCATAGTGTAAATGATAAGTTGATAAGGAAACCAACAAAGGCATAATTATTTTCTCAGAAAAGCCGTTTATGTTAGTGTTAGGTTGGCTCTTCTGATTAATAATAAGGTCTTGTCGGCATTGAACCAACCACTTCAACTATTTCTAAACAGGCACTCGCTGCCTGACTCTTATCTAAATGCAGCTGATAACCATTTTTCGCGGCTAATAAACGAGTTTGCGAAGGTATATACTCAAAATAATGCTACTCAAATTATTGGTATTAACGGTTGCCAAGGGTCTGGGAAGTCAACTCTTGCAGACTATCTATGCACAGTTGTCAGTGAACGCTATAACCTGCAGACGGTAGCACTGTCTCTCGATGATTTTTATCTGACCAAGGCCCAACGACTCTCATTGAGTGAAGAGGTTCATCCTCTGCTAGGCGTTAGAGGAGTGCCAGGTACTCATGACGTCAATCTCGCCATACAAACTATTAATAGCCTAGTAAAAGGTAATAGAACGTATCTACCCCACTTTAATAAAAGCATTGATGACCGTATTTGTGTCTCTGATAGCACTGTGATGAAAGGCCATATTGGACTTATTGTGATCGAGGGCTGGTGCTTTGGGGCAGAGCCTGTTCCACAGAGTGACCTTTTAGAGGCGAGTAATGATTTAGAACAGCAATACGATACCGACGGTATTTGGCGCCAGTATGTTAATAATGCATTAGGTGGTGACTACCAAACGTTATTTAATATGGTTGATCGCTTGGTGATGTTAGCCGCTCCCTCGTTTGATAGCGTTTTTGCTTGGCGACTAGAACAAGAACAAAAGTTGGCAGAGTCAATCAGAATGATGGAGAAGGGAATCCTTGGCGTAAAGACTATGAATGAAAAGGAAATTAGTCATTTCATTGGGCATTTTCAGCGCATAACAGAACACTGTTTATTAGAAATGCCGGCAAGAGCCGATCACCTCTATCAACTCAACAGTAATCGTAGTATTCGCACTTATAACGCTCTCAGCAGCAGAGGTTAGCGCTGCACTTAAAGCGGAACTGCTCGCTGATTAAATTCACTGACTACCCGCAATAGCTGCCTACAGGTTATCTGCCCAACTAGTTTACCGTGATCTAAAACTGGTCGACGGCGGTGACCTTTTTTAATCATGTCATCAGCCACATCAACTAGGTCTGCGTGAATATCACAATATTCAACATCAGTCGTCATATAGTCCCCAGCCAAACCAAGGTCCCCATGCTCGTTATACGTCGCGGTTAAAATAGCTTTTAGACAATCCATCTCAGATAGTACACCCACCAAATCACCCTGCTCACTGACCACACAAATACCCGATATTTTATTATCAAGTACCAACCCAATTGCTTTAGACATTTCATCATCGGCATGAATTTTTACGGGTCTATGGATCATATAGTCACTGATATCAACTGAACGTAGCATAACTAACTCCTTATTTTACAAACCACACTAACGCATCGGCACGCATCGCTAGAGTAAACCTGCATAGGCAATAAAAGGCTGGGGCCAAGAGCCAAGCACTAAAATTGAAATCATTAACGCTAGCGCAACTATCTTTTCCTGCCAGTTAGCGCTGTTGCCGGAACTTTCCGCGGACTTGGTCATGGCGAAAATAATCCTTAGATAATAGTAAATAGCGATGGCACTTCCGACTACAAGGACTGCCAACAATCCCCAAAGACCGGACTGGATACCGACTGTGATCACAAAAAACTTGGCCATGAAGCCAGCTGTTAGAGGTATACCGGCCAGAGACAGCATAGCCACCGTTAGCGCAGATGCCTCTAACGGACGATGCCAAAAGAGTCCTGCAAAGGCACCAATATTTTGCTTGGCCGTGTCTTCACCAGCAACCATCGAAACAACCGTGAAAGCAGCCAACGTGGTAACTATGTAGGCTGTTAGATAAAAGGTAATACTTTGATTCACTAAACCAGCATCTATATAAGTTAAGGCTATTAATACCACTAACAGATAACCAAAGTGGGCGATCGAAGAATACGCTAACAACCGTTTGATGTTTTCTTGACGCAATGCCAGCCAATTACCTACCAGCATAGATACAATAGCCAAGGCCGCTAATGCCGTATTTAAATCACCAAATTGATAGAGAGATCCATCGATATAAAAACGAGTCAGGGCTACAAATACTGCACCTTTAGAAACAGTGGCAAGAAAACCCGTCACGGGTGTAGGAGCACCCTCATAGACATCAGGTGTCCACATATGAAAAGGTGCGACAGATAATTTAAAGCCAATACCCGCGATGACCATGGCACTACCGGCCATAACAAGCATAGGATTTTCCGCATAGGCTACAGCAGCTCTAGTACCAATGCCTGCGTAGCTCAACTCACCTGTAGCTGCATAAATGAGCGCAAACCCATACAGTAACATTGCCGATGCACAGGCTGATAAAACAAGGTACTTAACAGCGGCCTCAAGAGGCAGCTGGCCGCGCTCCGGAAAGGCAATCATGGCGTAGAGAGCAACGCCCATTAGCTCCATACCCAGTAATAAAGAAACCATGTGACTGGATTGAATGAGTACCACCGCGCCTAATACCGATAATACCAAGAGTAAGTAATATTCTTCTTTTCGTTCCCCCTCAGAAGAAAATTTGTCTTTGGATAGCACCAGAGTCACCAGAGAGGCTATCAAAATTAGGCTAGTAAAAAACAAACTCCAGTGATCTACTTGGAGCAAAATCGTCACTGGCTGAGTAAAGTCTCTGGCATAACTGGCACTCCAAAGCGTGAGGAGAAAACCAACACCCGTAATGACCCAGGCAACTGATTGATCTCGTTTTATGGACGCTTGAATCATCAATACAATAGCCGTCAAAGAGAGCATTAAAATAGGCGCTAAAGCCGAGAACATAGTTGCATTCATCAGAGCACCTCCACTATGGCAACAGCGGGCAAGGTGGTCAAATTAAGTAAGCTTTGCAACACAGGTTGTGCAGCATCTAATATCGGCTGGGGATAAATCCCCAATAAAATTAGTGCCACCATCATTATCGCCATTGTCAGCATCTCTCGAGGCCCAAAATCAACTAGACCATAGTCCACCCATTTTTTATTAGCTTCACCTTGAAAAGATCGCTGCATCAATAGCAATGAATAAGCAGCGCCAGTAATTAAACCCGTCGCAGCAATAACTGTAATCCAAATATTTACCTGAAAAAGCCCCAGAAGTATTAGGAATTCCGCCACAAAGTTGCCTAAACCTGGGAGACCTAAAGAGGCAACGACAAAAAACATTGCCACCGCACCCATGCGAGGCATCTGTTGCCATAGCCCACTCATCTCTCTCATATCTCTTGTGTGCAGTCGTTCTTGTAACGAGCCTGCAATCATAAATAGAGCTGCGGTACTAAATCCATGAGCAACCATTTGCATCACTGCACCCTGCAGTGCGAGCTCATTCCATGCGTAGATACCTAGGAGTACGAAACCCATATGACTGACGCTACTATAGGCGATTAGACGCTTGAAATCGGTTTGACCGAACGCTAACACAGCACCGTAAACAACCCCTGCCGCACCTAGCCACATAGCCGCTGATGAAAAATTTAACGCGGCTTCAGGAAATAGCGGTACTGCAAAACGAATCAATCCGTAAGCACCTGTTTTAAGCAGAATACCGGCCAAAATTACACTACCCGCCGTCGGCGCTTGAGTATGCGCATCTGGCAACCAAGTATGGAAAGGAAATCCCGGTAGCTTGACCACAAACGCAATGAAGAAACCCAGCATAATCCAGTGTGCCACTTGCTCGGTCATTTCGGTGTGGAGTAAATCAAAATAGCTAAAGGTCCAAAACCCAGTAGCACTGTAGTGAATCGCTACTAGTGCCAGAATCGACATTAGCATTAATAAACCGCTCGCTTGAGTGAAGATAAAGAATTTCATGGCCGCGTAGCCGCGATTTTCATGTCCCCAGATAGCAATCATAAAGTACATAGGAATTAGCATGACCTCCCAAAATAGGAAGAACAGCATCAAATCTAGGGCCATAAACACCCCTAGCACCCCTGCAAGAGACCATAGTAAGTTGGCCTCAAAGAAGCCTTTTCGTACCACAATATCGGTCCAAGAAGCACTGATCGCAATGGCACCAAGAATCAGCGTGAGTAATACCATCAGTAAACTAATACCATCTAATGCGAGCTCGATGCTAATACCAAAAGCGGGAATCCAGTCAGCCTTAAAGTGCATTAACCATGTCGAGGGATCATTGGCCACAGGTGCCTGTAATTGAGTAATGTCAGGCATGCCAGACAGACAAATTAGAAGATACAGCAAGTCGATTAGGACTATAGCCATGGCCACTTTACGCGGCATAGTGTCACTAATACGCTCGGATAAAAGAGCCAATAAGCCGCCGATTAGGAGTATGAGTATTAGGTTAATCATTACCATGATAGCGCCCCCTCCGACAGATTAGTGGCTAGCGTAATGACTGCGATTAGCCCTGCTACCATGCTCGCTAAATACCAACGCATGCGGCCTGATTGCGCGGAACTTAGCCAATGATTAAAGGTTTGGTTAATAGAGACAATCAACCCGTATATTGCATCAACAGGCTCTCTTTTGAGTGCGTCAGCTAAGCCATAATAAGGTTTTACAAAAAGACGATCATAAAGCCAGTCAATACCCCAACCACTGAGCCAAAACTGCCCGACACGTTTACCCAAAGCGGAGTTAGTAAGACCATCAATTTTTAATCGTCCGCTATAAAATATTAGATAGGCCAGTAGCACACCAACAAGCGGAACTGATATAGACACATATTCGACCCAATGGGCCGGGTGATTACCATCGCTAGTAGGGAAAACCTCACTCACCGGAATCATAAACCACCCACCCACCATGGCCAAGAGACACAACACTGAGAGTGGAACGGCCATACGCCATCCAGTGTCTTTATCGGGTTCAGTGTTGGCTGGACCAAAAAATACAACAAAGACTAATCTGAAACTGTAAATTGCGGTCAGTAAGGCGCCCAATAGTCCAGCAGCCCACAAACCTGGTCCAATATCAGGGAATTGATAGGCCTTGAGCAAAATTTGATCTTTACTGAAAAAGCCGGAGGTCATCGGTAGTGCCGCCAACGCTGCTGAGCCAATCATAAAACTCCAAAAGGTGACAGGCATGCGAGTTCTTAAACCACCCATTTTGAAAATATTATGCTCGTG
>DCBC01000022.1:0-4174 GCA_002313335.1 Porticoccaceae bacterium UBA1117 | reverse complement strand
ACACCTAACGCAAGGAACATATAGCCGATCTGACTAATCGTCGAGTAAGCCAAAATACGTTTAATATCTGTTTGCATCAACGCGGTAAAGGCAGCCATCAGAGTCGTGGTGATGCCAATAACGGCAACCACTGTCATGGCTGTCGGTGCCAACAGGAATAACCCATGAGTACGCGCTATTAAGTAAACCCCTGCGGTAACCATGGTCGCTGCATGAATTAACGCACTAACTGGCGTGGGGCCGGCCATGGCATCGGGTAGCCAAGTATGTAATGGCAGCTGAGCTGATTTTCCGACAGCACCGCAGACTAGCAGCAAACAGGCTACTGTGGGGACCGTAGCGCCAACTTGCCAAGTTTGCTTGGCCCCACTCACCATAGCTTGAATGTCTAAAGTGCCCAACTCGGTGAACAACAGCAATAACCCCAAAGCCATAGCCGTATCGCCGATACGCGTTACGATAAAGGCCTTACGCGCCGCATAACCGTTGGCGTTATGCTGATACCAGAAACCAACTAACAGATAACTACAAACCCCGACGCCTTCCCAACCTAAATACAGTAGCAACAGATTATCTGCCATAACCAGCACTAACATGGCGGCAATAAACATGTTCAAGTAGGCAAAATATCGGGCATAACTAGGATCTTTCTCCATAAATTCAGTCGAGAAAAGGTGAATCAAAAAACCAACGCCAGTAATGACAGACATCATGACTAAAGTTAGCCCATCAAAATAAAACGAAATGCCTGGAGCGAACCCTGCTACTTCCATCCAGGTCCAAAGAGATAGCTGAATAGCTTGCTGGTTCTGCATGAATTCAGTTGCTAGCAGTAGTGTCAATAAAGCTGATATAGCCACTGAACCGACCCCAATAGCTCCCACTTGAGATACCTTGAGACGAGCACCAAATAGCATTAACGTCACTGAACTAAGTAGTGGAATCAGCGGTATTAACCAAATAATCTCACTCATAATTAACCCTGCATCCGGTTGGCATGGTCCATATCTAATGTTTTGAAGCGTTTCTGAACTTGAAGTACTAAACCTAAACCCACGGCTACTTCCGCTGCAGCCACGGTAAGAATAAGCATAAATACTACCTGACCATCAGGCTGCCCCCAGTGGGCACCAGCGGCAACAAAAGCCAAGGCCGCAGCATTGAGCATGACTTCTAGCGACATCAATATAAAAATAATATTGCGCCTAATCATTAGACCGAGCATGCCAATGGAAAACAGGAGCGAGGAAACCAGAAGGATATGATTAAGTGGTATATTCAGGCCGTCCATTATTGGCCACCCTGCTTTTCTAAATTGTCTCGTTCAAGATAACGACGACCAAGGTGAAAAGAACCCACTAAACCTGCCAGTAATAGCATAGAGGCAATCTCAACCGCTAAGACATAGGGACCAAAGAGTGACAAACCTACCTGCTTAGCAGAGACTGCTGTGACAGATACTGGGCCGCTAGTCTGACTAATCACTATGACCAACTCAATGAGTAACACAGTTGATAAAATCGCTGGGCCAGCCCAGATTGAAGGCTGTAACCACTGTCTTTCCTGCTTATCACCCTTCTCGCCTAAATTCAGCATCATGATGACAAAAACAAATAACACCATAATGGCGCCGGCATAAATAACAATTTCTAGAGCCGCTGCAAATGGGGCGCCAATCAAGAAAAAGATAACGGCAACCGCCAACAGTGAGACGATCAGATAAATTAGCGCATGAATAGCATTAGCCCTTGTCATGGCCATAACCGTTGCCATCAGAGCCACTGTTGAAGCGATGTAAAAAAATACAATTTCAAGCATGAAAGGCCCTCAGATCTGCTATTCCATTAAGTAAGCTCATGGCAATAAACTCTTGGTATCGATGGGTCTAGCTTCATTGAGCGCTTCACCCTTGTCTTTAAACGCTGTTTTCATACCAGACACACGATAAAAATTGTAATCTGGGTATTTACCCACACCGTTAATCAATAAATGTTCTTTCTCATAGACCATGTTCTGACGATCGTACTCACACATTTCAAAGTCAGGTGTCAGTTGGATAGCATAGGTTGGGCATGCCTCTTCACACATTCCGCACATAATGCAGCGAGAGAAATTAATACGAAAAAATTCTGGATACCAGGTCCCGTCCTCACGAGTATCTTTTTGTAATGCAATACAATCAACAGGGCAGACCGCCGCACAGAGATTACAGGCAACACAACGCTCTTCACCATCAGGATCGCGAGTTAGTACAATCCTACCTCGATAACGCGGTGCCAGATAAGGCATTTCCTCGGGATATTGAACCGTTTCGGCTTTAGTGAATGTGTGCTTAAGCACCTCCCACATAGTTCTTAACTCACTTAACATTAGGCGATACCCTCCATCCATAACAGCACGGCACCCGTCACTAAAATATTAACCAGCGTGATGGGTAACATGACTTTCCATCCAAGTGACATTAGTTGGTCATAACGCGGACGCGGGATCGCTGCGCGCAGTAAGACAAAGAAACAAATGACCACAAATACTTTAAAACTAAACCAGAAGAATGGCGGTAACCAATCGCCAATAAACATTGGTCCATGCCAGCCACCAAAGAATAGAGTTACAATCATGCAAGAAATAAGCATCAGTCCGAGGTATTCCCCAAGCATAAACATGGCAAACTTCATCCCGCCATATTCAGTATGAAAGCCTGCTGTAAGCTCATGCTCAGCCTCGGGCAAATCAAAAGGCAATCGGTGACTCTCTGCGATACCGGCAATAATAAATACGATCAAACCCAGTATCTGGGAGAAACAAAACCAAACATCGGTCTGAGCTTCAACAATGTCTACCAAACTAAAGCTTCCTGTCATCATCACCACACCAATTAATGACAGGCCCATAAAGACCTCATAACTAACCATTTGCGCCGCCGACCGCAAGCCGCCCAGAAGTGCATATTTATTGTTAGAGGCAAGGCCTCCAAGCAACACGCTATAAACCGCAAGAGATGTCATACCAAGAAAAAATAATAAGCCAATGTTAACGTCGATAATCATCATGCCAGGAGCAAAAGGTACTACAGCAAAGCCCATCATCATCGCCACTACAATGGCGGTGGGCGCAAAAATAAAGACTAGTCGATCAGCAAAGGGAGGAACCCAGTCATCTTTAAACAGCAGTTTAATCATATCTGCTGCCACCTGACCAATACCAAACGGCCCGAGTCGATTAGGCCCATAGCGATCTTGCCAAACGCCCAATAAGCGCCTCTCAAACCACGTCAAAATAGCCGCGCCAGCAACGCCACCTATTAAGATAGTCAGAGCGAGCAGTACGGGCATTAACTCAGACACTACTCGCACCTCCATCGCTGATTAACTGTTCAAAAACAGCTTTGTCCGAAGCAATCATCTCAGGGCCTGAATGCTGCCACGTTTTATCCGCCTCCAAGCTGACCAAGCTACCAGCCTTTAGCCCTTGCGTCTCGGGGAAGCCTACACTGTAGCCAACACAGTTTTTAGCCACCCTCGATAAAATCCTAACTTCCAGAGAACATTCAAGCTCTCCCTGCTTAACCAACAAACCGTCTCCCTCAGAGACAGAGAGTTTTTCGGCGACTTTTTGGCCAATGGCAATAAACCCACGACCAGCCAACTCAGCAATTTCATCCGTGTGAGCTGACAATTCATCACTCCCATGAATTTGCTGCATCGGTACCAAGTGCCAATGGTGTGATTTCAATATCACTTTGTGTATTTGCGGAGAAATATCGGCGCCCTGCTGAGAGGAAACAATTAAGCGCACTCCTAGAGGGCCACCTTTGAGGGGACCATCTACCTCGGCTTGAAACTTTTGCAAAGACTGATTTGAATTCCAGCCTGGCGACCAGACAAAGGGGGTCAATGATGCCGGCTGATCTCGATTTAAGCCTTCCATGCTATAGGATAAAGGACTCTCATGATCTTTAGGTTGTTGAGGTTCATGCACGGAAATATCCGAATGCATTGCAGTACGACCACTATAACGGTGAGTCTGACGAGGGATCTTTGAACCACGATCTCTGAAACTGGTCAATGGCGCTACATCTAAAAGGCCAGCGAATAGGACACTACTCTTGGCACAAGCAGTGACTATTTGATCAAAATGCTCCAGTTTCGATAATTTTTTATGCTCGGTAGCCTTC
>DCBC01000023.1:17460-21156 GCA_002313335.1 Porticoccaceae bacterium UBA1117 | reverse complement strand
GCACTTCGAGCATCTGCAACCCCAGCATTGTTGGCAACCAGAGTAATCGTCCCAAATGCGGCCTCTCCTTGATTAAAGGCAGCCTCAATAGAGTCAGCACTGGTTACATCCATGGCAACAGCTATGGCTTCTCCACCAGCAGCATTGATCTCAGAGACCAACGACTCAAGACGATCAACGCGACGAGCGGCGACTACCACCTTGGCCCCTCTTGCAGCCAATATTTTAGCAAAATGCACGCCAAACCCGCTGGATGCTCCGGTTACCAATGCCACTTTGCCACTTACATCAAATTCTGAAGTCATTTTTACTGTCCTTAATTAATTAAAAAATTAGCCGTAGGTTATAAATTTTTCCATTTCATTACTCTCAAAGTGAGCAATGTTATTGAAGCTTGTCAGATTCATTTTCTTTTGATTAAAAAAGAAGTGACTGATCGCAGTGTTCTTATATTGCAAGTTAAGATCAAAGACATTCTCATCGGGTATTTCCAATACCAATCCAACAAAGGTACTAATCGATCCACCTGATCCTATGGCCAATATTTTGTTACCGTCATCGGCTAATAATTTGATCTGATTGTGTGCATCTTCCACTCGGGTTTTAAACTGCACCCAAGTCTCCGCTACGCCCGGAATACTATCCTCGGTCCACGCCGTGAGTATTTGTCGTAACAAGCGATAGAAATTCTTTTTATCACTTGGATCATCGTTGAGCTTTTGAAATAGAGGGTTATCACCATGACTAACACCATAGGCCTCAGTCAATTCATCAAAGTTATACTCATTGAGCCCTGGTAACACCAGCCGATCGCTACCGTCAATGCCCATTCCAGCACAAATGCCGTCCATAGTTTGGTGATGACGATGCATATCACCCACTATTAAACGGTCAAACCTCATATTTCGTTGCTTAAAATAATCGCCCAAAAGCCGCGACTGCTGGTGACCCAAGTCTGACAGTTGATCATAATTTGCCGACCCAAATGAGGCCTGTGCGTGGCGAACGAGGTGGAGCTCACTCATAAGCGATCCTGTATGGAGAAATGTGATAATTTTTAAAAACCGTATTTAAACCCAAACAACCCACGATAGATAGGTGTAGTCACGCTATAAGCGTTATAACTAAGCGTTACAATATTGTCCTAGACCGCGAATCAGTAGCCCAGACTCAACTTTTTAAACGACTATTACGTAAACGATTATAAACACTAACAGTGGTCTTTGGCCGCGTCCTAGCGACTACTCACTTAGCTTTCATTGGGATTTTCGATTCCTGGTAAATCCAACGTAAATAAACTATAAAAATGAAGAACTTAGGCGTATACTGCGCGGCCTCTAAACCGGGGCCTAAAAAACCCAAGCACAGGTAACTTAATGTCATCCGCTGACTTCGCTGATCTGGGTATTTCTGCCCCCGTACTCAAAGCCGTTCAACAACTTGGCTACGAGCAACCTACCCCAGTCCAGGCCCAGAGTATTCCCATACTGCTTGACGGAAAAAATTTACTAGGTACGGCACAGACCGGTACCGGGAAAACTGCAGCGTTTGCGTTGCCGTTTTTGAGTATGCTTGATGAAAAGCAAAAAACACCGCAAATTTTGGTGCTGACACCAACGCGAGAATTGGCTATCCAGGTAGCAGAGGCCTTTCAAACCTATGCCAAGTTTATTAAAGGGTTTCATGTATTACCGATTTATGGCGGTGCTGACATTAGCGGTCAGTTGCGTGGACTAAAGCGCGGCGCCCAGGTTGTTGTGGGTACTCCGGGTCGAATGTTAGATCATTTGCGTCGTCGCAGTCTTGATCTCAGTGAGGTCAAAGGTTTAATTCTCGATGAAGCTGATGAAATGTTGCGTATGGGATTTATCGACGATGTCGAGACTATTCTGTCAAAAACACCTGACAATTGTCAGCGGGCTCTTTTCTCAGCCACTATGCCGCCAGCTATTCGACGGGTTAGCCAGAAATATTTGGGTGATGCTGAAACTGTTAGTATCCAGAATAAAACGAAAACGGTTGAACGTATTGAGCAACAATATGTGACCTGTAAGAGCCACCAGAAAATGGATGCTCTAACCCGAGTGCTTGAAGTAGAAGCCTTTGATGGCATGATTATTTTTGTGCGCACCAAATCATCGACCGTTGATATTGCCGAGCGTCTTGAAGCGCGAGGGTTCTCATCGGCAGCTCTTAATGGTGATCTCAGCCAAGCATTGCGAGAACGCACTATTAACCGTCTTAAAAAGGGTCAAGTGGATATTGTTGTGGCCACAGATGTTGCTGCCCGCGGATTAGATGTTGAACGCATCAGCCATGTCATCAACTTCGACATCCCTTATGACAATGAGTCCTACGTTCACCGCATTGGTCGTACTGGCCGAGCTGGGCGTGACGGTAAGGCGATATTGTTTATTACGCCTAAAGAAAATCGTATGTTGCGGTCCATCGAGAAATCCACACGTCAAGTCATCAAGCCAATGGCGATGCCAAGTAATGAAGAAGTCAGTGGTCAGCGTATACAGCAGTTTACTGAGCAACTCATGAAGACTATGGCCCTGCCTAAACTCGATAAATTCCGCTCGCTAGTCCAGCAGTTAGCCGATGAAAACGAATTGGATATGGGTGATATTGCAGCAGCTCTAGCCTTTGAAAACCAAAAAGAACGACCTCTCTTTCCAAAGCTTGAGACAATTGTAGCGCCTAGCAGCCGAGATCGTGATGGCGACTCAGGACGAGATCGTAATAGAGACCGTGGCGATAGAAACAAAGACCGTGGTGATAGAAACAAAGATCGTGGTGAGCGTAAAGAACATCGTGGCCCGCGCTCAGAGAACCGTGATACGCGCGGAGAGCAAAGAAGCGAACGACCAGACAGACAGCCTCGTGAAGCGAGAGCTAAGGACGCCGATGCAAATCGTGATGGTGTGCCAATGATTACTTATCGCTTAGAAGTCGGCAATAATGACAAGATTACCCCTAGTAATATTGTTGGCGCTATCGCTAATGAAGCAGATATTGAAAGTCGGTTTATTGGTGAGATAAAGCTACATGATGAATACAGTACGGTAGATTTGCCACAAGGTATGCCCGCCGAACTTTTAAACCACTTGAAAAAAGTACGTGTGTGCGCAAAGCCAATGCAAATTAGTGTTTTAAATGGTGAGAACTCTGGCCCAGACGGTGCAAGCTACGCCACCAAGTCGAAGCCTAAAGCCCCAAGAAAACGTGCTTTAGATGAAGGTGACAAAAAAACGCTATCTAGAAACGTAAAGACTAAGCGCACGGCTGAGCAACCAAAGCCGCCTAAGCCAGTATTTAAAGGTAAAAGTAAGTCTGATGATGGTGGCTTTACTAAAGCTCCCAAAGAAAAGCGTGCAGTAAAAGACAAGCCTGTTGCTGATGGCAGCGCTCCTCTCAAAAAGAAAAAGACCTACACTAAGAAGCCTAAGCGCTTGTAATAAGGTGATCGATGCTGGCTAGTCGGTCTAGGACCGCGTCAGCATCGATCAGGTTTACCCGATAAAATTCTTCTGCCATTGGTGCCACACTACAGGATGCTGGCAACACTGTTTTGTTGGCACAATGGCGTTGCAATCGTGGTATGAAGACGAACTGTAACCACTGACTAAACGATAGTTTATCGATGGCGAAAGGCTCAACACTGGCTACGTCCTCTGGTGCCAATTCTTGCGC
>DCBC01000023.1:7021-17069 GCA_002313335.1 Porticoccaceae bacterium UBA1117 | reverse complement strand
ATGCCACTCATCTGCTCAACGACACTTTAATGGCCAATTTCCCGCCTAAAAGGCGGCAATGAGTTAAGCAGCTGTGAACCATAACGCTTAGTAATCAGTCGCTTGTCTAAAATGGTTACCGTTCCTGTATCTGACTCTGTACGCAACAAACGCCCAGCCGCCTGAATCAGCCGTAAAGAGGCCAGCGGAAGGGAAATGTCAAAAAAAGAATTTCCGCCACGAGACTCAATCCACTCGGCAAGAGCTTGCTGCAAGGGATCATTTGGAACAGCAAAAGGTAACTTGGCAATTACCACATGACGACAATAGTCGCCGGGTAAGTCGACGCCCTCTGAAAAGCTCGCCAGACCGAGTAACACACTGGTGCGACCCTGATCGATACGCTCTTTATGCAGCCTAACCATCTCTCTATTAGAATATTGGCCTTGGATCAAAATGAGCTTCGCCAAATCGTTAGGCAGTTCATCAAAAACCTGCTCCATCTGTTTTTTCGAAGAAAACAAAACTAGCGTTCCAGCCTTATCTTCAACCATAGATGCCAAGTTCTCAACGATATACTGTGTATGCTCTTCGGCTTTATTACCCTCTATGGCATCAGCCGGCACTCTCACTGTTGCGGCGCTGGCATAATCAAAAGCGCCTGCAACTGATAAAAAATGTGCAGAATCGGGAATGCCTGTTTCTCTTTGCAGAGTACTGAAGTTACCGAGAGATCTTAGTGTCGCTGAGGTTACTACCGCTGCATAACAATTGCCCCAAAGGCTATCACGGAGGATTTCTGCCGCTTGAATGGGGCTCGCATTGACCGAGATATCAACATTGCCGCCGCTGGTATCTTCAATTTTCAACCAACATGCCATAGGGATAGAGTCTTGCTTTAGCTCTCGGTGCAATCGATCCCACAGCGAGACTAATCTTTCAGCACCGGAGAGCCAAGTGCCTACTTGTTGATAAAACAACTCAATGTCAGGTATTGCCACTGAATATTGTCTGTCGCTGAGCGCCTCGCTTAAAGTATCTTCTAACACTTCAAGACGACCCAACCAGCCACTTGTTTGTAGTGTGATTTGCGAGGCTATATCACGAATAGTGACGCCTACATCACCATGAGCAAAACGAAACCGTCCTTCGTAATCATCGGAGGTATCTAGCTGCTCTTTTAGTAATGGATACGCTATTGACAATAATTCACTAATTTTACTCGCTTCTCTCTCGATTCGCGGCAGTTGCTCGATCAACCCTGTATCTTTGGCGAAAATGGGTGCCTGCCCCTTACATTGTTTGGGGATTCTCTCCAACCAGGCCAAAGTACTATTGATTCGGCATTCAGCACCAAAATGCCTAATCGCTGTGTCACCAAGCCTATGGCCCTCGTCACAAATATAAATACAGTCTTCCGGAGGGGGTAATATAGCGCCGCCTCCTAAAGCAAGATCTGCCATCACCAAGTCATGGTTAGCAACAATGACTTCGCTCTCTTCGATATCGGCGCGTGCCTTAAAAAACGGACACTGATTAACAAACCGGCATCGCCTACCCGTACATTGACGCCGATCAACCGTTAGCGCACTCCACTCCATATCTTTGATGTGAGTATCCCAAGAGTCTCGATCTCCATTCCAAGAGCCGTCTTCAAGTGCATCCCACATCTCTCTATACAGACTTTCTGTTTGTGCATTCGGGTTAAACTGCTGATCATTTTCGAACAAGAAAACCCCAGCATCTTTAGCTTTAAGAGAGTCAAGATACTGTTCCATGCGGAGATTACATGCATAGCGGCCACGACCCTTAACCAGCGCACAGCTATAGTCCCATTCACAGGATTCTAAAAGTTCGGGGATATCTTTGTTGATTAGCTGCTCTTGCAGCGCAATCGTTCCAGTGGACACAACGACGGTCTTTTTAAGGGCTCTGGCGATGGGCAGAGCGGCAATAAGGTAACCAACAGTCTTACCGGTACCCGTTCCGGCCTCTATCACCGATAAGCGTTTGTCCGGATCATCATTGCTAAGACTATTAGCAATAGCCGCCACCATCTGCTTTTGACCAAGTCTTGGACTAAGTTCGCGACTATTTAAGAATTGGCGGTAGCCCTGTTGAATCGTGTCTTTGACATCAGAATCCAACAAAAGTTAAAGCTCCTGGATCTGAGAAGAATAGAGCAATTGACTATTAACAGGCGCGGCATACGCGGCAATAGCGATTGGCCGATGATCTTGAGGCATTTGATTAATTCGCGTTTCAAAGCGAAGTGCCGCCGCCGCCCAATCTTCCTCTGGCCATTGTTTCTCTAGAGCGTCAAGTACCCCTTGATCAACACTATCAGAGTGTATTTTCCAGGCAATAATGTTAGTTGGAAATAACATGTAGTTACAATGGATTTGGCGGTCAATCTCAGCGGCTAGTAAATCGGCACTTTCGTATTTATCAGTCACCGCCTCACCAAATGTCACTTGAATACGCCCCTTATAGTCAACAAACCCTTTTTGGATACTGTCTAAATCTTCAAACGGATCTTTGGTATAGGTCATTCCATTTTGCTGAGCATAGAGTTCGCCCGCTTTATCACTATCACAGGGGTCATACTCATAAGAGATGGACACCGGAATTACATTTAACTCACCGGTCGCTTGAGCAAATGATTGCTCCGGATTCCTAGATAACGCGAGCATTTTTAATAATGCTGTATCGGTTCTATCGTTTCCGTCCTTAGCTCGACCCTCAGCTTGAGCGATCCAAATAGACACCTCCTCTTGACTCACGCTATGCCGGATATAACGCGATAGCTTTTTTAGAGCTTCCAGCTTTTCTCTGCGGCCGGAGACTGAGCGTTTAACAATAAAGCTACGATTAACCCTCATGAGATCTGAGGCGAAGGGTTTGCTCAGTAAGTTATCACCAATGGCAATGCGTACCGTATTTCGACCTGCTGATGTTAAGCCTAAGCAAATAATGGCTGGATCTAGTGCGATGTCACGGTGGTTGCTCATGAATAAATAAGCACGATCTGAGTCTAGACCCTCTAGACCTGAGAACGCATAGTTATCGGTACTTTTTTGTAATACATCAACAAGACGACTTGTCATATGATGCTGAAAGTCACTTATGGTCGACACGCCTTTAGTCAATTTACGCAAACTACGGCGCAAAAGTGGACGAGCAAGCAGGTTGAAAATTCCAGGAAATATTTTGGTAAGGACAGGGAATTGTCGAGATAACAATAAATTCATCATCTCTGAATCGGCAATTAGCCGGGCCAATGCCGCAGGCACTTCACTATCGTTGAATGGACGAATATCGTCAAAATTATTCATGATGTCAGACGACCAATAATTATTGTTATTTAGGGTGTGATAAGGTTTTGGCGAGCATTGTACCAGCGAACTTCATAGGCAAAATCATCTACCTTATCGGCAACATCTAGCACTAAAGCAAATAACGCCATACGCACTAATACGCCGTTGTCTGTCTGCCGGAAAATAGCCAAGTTAGGATTGTTATCTAAATCGCTATCCAACTCATTGGCATCGACTCGAGAGTCCCTTGGCAGTGGGTGCATAATCACTGTATTGGGCTGACAATACTGCGTATAAATAGCTTGATTGAGACGAAATTTACCGCGATAAAGATCGGCTTCCTGCTTACTAGCGAATCGCTCTTCTTGAATTCGCGTAGAGTAAACAATGTCCACAGCCGCAATGCTCGGGGTCAGTTCATGCGAAATGCTCACATCAACCCCAGCAGCACGCATTGATTCAACTATTGCGTCAGGTAACGTCAGCTCTTTTGGGGATATTAGCACTACTCGAATATTTTTATATAAAGACAGTAGCTTACCGAGCGAATGTACTGTGCGCCCATGACGGAGATCACCAATCATAGCGACACTCAAGCCATCGATATCACGGCCCTTGTCAGCCATTTCTTTGCGAATGGTATAGAGGTCTAATAGCGCTTGAGTAGGATGCTCATTAGCTCCATCACCTCCATTTAACACCGGCACACGACTCGCCGCGGCAAAGTCGGCTACTGAACCCGGCTGAGGATGACGCATGCATATAACGTCACTAAACCCAGATAACACTCTTGCGGTATCTTGTAGCGACTCGCCCTTAACCAACGCAGAGTTTTCAAACCCGGCAGTCTCACGAACTTCACCACCAAGAAGGTTAAAGGCAGACCCAAAGCTAACCCGCGTTCGGGTGCTTGCTTCGAAGAACATATTACCCAATATAGCCCCTTCCAACACTCTAGTAACTCGCTTGCGCAAGGCATAGGGTTCCATCTTATCTGCCACAGTAAAAACGCGATCGACATCTTCACGCTGGAATTGGTTGATAGATAGAATATGTGCGCCGGTAAAGTTCAAGGGTTAACCTCGGTGCAATCAATGAGTATGGGGGATTTTAGCCTGTTTCGCCTCTGCACTCTAGTTTGATATTGAAAATTCACTATCAATCCTTGAAGCCCACTGTTTCAGAGCATCCAGAATAGCCAACTTCTGCGCGGAAAGGCCTCCAGATGCTATCAACTGCTCAACTTCAGCCAACAAACCATTAACTGTCAAATAACCTGAATCTTCATCGTGCAATCGCCAACGGCATGTCTCTAACCAAACTGCATGTTCTTTAGCGGAGAGAGAATCAGGAAAGTAGCGCGCGCGATAACTAAAAAGTAGCTGATTATAACGTTCATCTGAAAAGTGAAATTGTTGCTCTTTGAAACCCTCACTAGTGGCATTTCTCACCTCATCTAGCAAGTGGCGATCACTATTAGGTAAAAACCCGTCATAAAGCTGTTGCTCGGCTTCAGTTTTTTTAGCAAATGTTCTCTCGGCAAATACCGCATGCAGCTTATCGCGCAAATCTACCTGGTTGAGCCTGCGCCAGTGTTCTTCGCACTGCTCAACATTTATATTTAGTCGTTTAGCGGCAGCCGCATCGATAAGCTTATGAGTGGTGACAACCGGTGCCTTATTAATATGCACAACCTTAAGCGGAATACGTTGCTGATCGGCAGATAATTGATCGGCAGAGGTGAATACTCGATGGGTAATTTCCTCTGCATTTAGACCGAGTAACAACTCTGGATCAGCCGATAAGTCAACACAGATAATGCCATTACTATTAGTCGGGTGCATTGCCAGCGGCATCATTATTGCGCCATACATGTTACCGCTTGAGAGCATGCCAGAGATATGAAAGAAGGGCTTGCGATGCGTTAAATCAAGCATTTCAGCGACCCTCTTTTTACTGCGATGATTTACAACATAATCAAATAAGCGTGGTTGCTTTTGCTTCACCAACTTAGCCATGGCAATAGTCGCGGTGACATCTGACAAAGCATCATGAGCAGCCTCATGAGCGATACCATTGGCCGCAGTAAGATGCTCTAACTTAAAGCTTGGCCTCCCAGGCTCATGATCGGTCCACTCTATGCCTTCAGGGCGCAACGCTCTGGTCAGTCGCAACATATCCAAAATATCCCAGCGAGAATTACCGTTTTTCCACTCTCTTTGATAAGGATCATAGAAATTTCGATAGAGGCAATAGCGACTAACCTCATCATCAAAGCGTATGCTGTTGTAACCGACCCCACAGGTACCCGGCACCGACAGTTGCCTGTGGATGGCGTCAATAAACTGGGGTTCAGGAAGACCTTGCTGCATTGCAAGCTGAGGGGTAATGCCGGTGATCAAACAGGCTTGGGGGGATGGCATAATATCTTTTGGTGGCTGGCAATAAATAACCAGCGGCTCACCAATGGGATTGAGATCCTCATCGGTGCGCAAGCCCGCAAACTGCGACGGCCGATCTTTGGACGGGTCTACCCCAAAGGTTTCATAATCATGCCAGTAAAAAGTGTTAGCCATAGCGTCACAAGTAACCCATTTTGATGATTAGGTACTGGCCTCTCTAGAGAGGCTTTTAAGGCTCAGATACTACTCCATCCGGGATCACAATAGGAGAAGGCTCCACAGCTCGTTGTTCTAAATCGTAGAGTTTCTGAGTCGTGTTTCGTCGAAAACTGTCCATTGCTGCCATGGCATCAGCATTATCTGACTGAGCTCGAATCGTTTTAGCTAAGGTTGCTTTTAACTGGTTGATTTGATCCACATAGCCACGCAAATTTAGGTTTGCAGTGTCCAATTCTTCAGTCAGCGTCAGATAGTTAAGCCCGACATCAGTGACCGTAGCACTATCTTTTTTAACCTCTTCACCCAATCTTTTAATCGACTGCTCAATAGCCACCCGCTGTTTCGCTAAAAACGCGATATCTTTTTTATTATCTGAGATTTTCGTTTTGTTAATATCATTGGTCACGCCCCAAAGCTTTTTAATTTCGCTCCAGTGCTTTTTCAATTCATCACTGTGTCTACTGATATTAATCTGCATAGCGGCACCGGACTGGCTGACCGACTCATCGGTGCTACTCAACCGCGATTCAAGCAACTCAAAGCGACCTTGAAGCGTTTCATGCTTGCTTAAAAGTTGCTGATACTCAAACCAACCAAAAATACTAATTCCGATTAAACCAAAGAACATTAAAATAACCATAGATTTCATGGTTCCGGACATACCACCAGAGCCATTACTAGCAGTCCCATTGGCTTTTGAACCGGATTGATCACTACGCTTATCTGGCATCGTTCGGCCAATCATGTCGTCGCGTTCAGCGATAATGGGCGATCTTGGTTTTTTATCCATGGTAACTCTGATTTCCTTGTTTGCCGCTTTAGATTTAATGAAACCACTCTAATGCCATTATACGCTGTTATTGACCACTATATAAAAGCGTCAGGCATAAAAAAACCGGTGTCTGTTAACAAACACCGGTTTAACCAGCCATTTATGCGCTTAAAGGAAGTTAAGAGCTCCGACTAATACCACGGTCAGTGCCAAGCTTGAGCCAATAACACCGTTTACAGTCGTCATAGGACCTTGCTTACCCTTTAAACCATTAATTTCTAGAGCCAAAATAATCGCTAAGGCTACCATGAGCCCGGTGCCTCCAACAGCCGTGCCGTATCCGTGCCCAGCATAGTGTGGACCGGCAAACATTCCAAACAACATAGGCGCAGAAAATAAAGTGTTGGTGCGAGACGCGAGTAGAGCTTTAGCCCCTGCCGCTGCTTTATCGCCACCTTCGACGATGCCTAAGGCAGTTTTTTGTGCTGGCCAGATAATCATCCAAACATTTGCCGCCATTAGCGTACCCATAGTGGCACCAACCACAATATAGTTATTGAGCTGACCATAGCCATGGACCATACCCAGTAAAATAATACCCGTAACAAAGGTCCACATAGCACCCCATCTGAACCACCAGAGCGCACTTGGAGCCAATTTTGCTTTGGCATCGGCTAAACCTTCCGCGGTAGCCTGCTTAAAATAACCACCTTGTACAAAATTAAAGTAGTAAAGCATTCCAATCCAAGTGATGCCAAATAAGACGTGGCCCCAGCGAGTCAGTAAATTGATAAATTCCATGGTCATAGGTGTACCCTCAAAAAAATTAATACCCTTACAGGTCGTGGGACTATTATAGCGTCATTAAAAATTTTTATTGGGTTAATTGTTGTTTTCAATCTAAAAAAAGGTACAAGATGATCCATCTTTGTTTTGGACAATGACTGTTTTCAGGGCAAAAAAAAACCCACAACAAGTTGCGGGGTTTTTTGATCAGATCAGGCTTACATCATACCGCTCATACCACCCATGCCGCCCATATCTGGCATGCCGCCAGAAGCGCCGCCGTCTTCAGCAGAATCAGCAACCATTGCTTCGGTAGTGATCATTAAACCAGCAATAGAGGCCGCCGCTTGTAACGCAGTACGTGTAACCTTCAGCTTGCTGTGTCAGTTTCCCACGGCACCGCCATCCTTGGCGTTTTCATTTCAATCTCCTTTTGTCGTAAAATTATGCCCTTAAAAGGGGCGATCGTGAAAGGGGATGAGTAAGATAAACAGCATTTTGGATGTTTATCGAATTTATAGCTGTCGCATGAATCCGTAATTCAACAATCAATAGCACTAAATGTGAATTAACTATTTAATTTTATAACCCTCAAAATTAATAAACCTTTGCCTCATTCACTAAAACCTTTGTTTGGTGCACAAATGCTCCTAAGATAACGATTGTCTGTAATGCCTAGGCGATAATTTATATTTCCGCTTGAATGCCGTTGAGAAATTATTAGAATCTGGATAACCCACTTGCTCACCCACCTGTAAAATACCCAAAGTGGTTGTTTCTAATAACTCTTGGGCCAGTGACATTCGTTTTTCATGTAGCCAGGCGAATACGGTTAAGCCATAACTGGTTTTAAAAGCATCATTGAGTTTATTGCGATTAGTGCCCATTTTGACAATCAGCTCACTGAGTTGAATATCTTCACCAAGTTTGGTTTGCAGATATGCAGCGGCATTTTTCGCCAAGGTCATGGCTTTTGTCTGAATTAATGGCGAGGCCGCTTTTTGGCGACCCTTTCTGCTTAAGGTAAGGGCGTACGAAGATGCTTGCGCAGCTTCGAAATAATTGATGGCGTGAGTAATTCTGAGGGTTAATTCTTGAGGAATTAATGGACAACTAAGATAGTCAAATACCCCAAGAGCAAAAAGCTCATGCTTGCTATTTTTGTTTGCACCCACAAGGGATAACACAGGGCGGTGTAACCCAGGTTGAGAAAATATTGTATTTTGCGATTCATAAACCGAGTTGAGTATCTTTTGACCATGAGTTTTGGCATCAACAATAATCAGACAACTGTTACTAATTATTTCATTTTTTATGTCTAAAATGCGGCTTTTATTGTTGTCGGTATTGTTTATTTCAACCGGGATATAACCCAGTTTTGTCAGTGTGGTGTTAAGTTGTTGTTTATCTGCCGAACGGATATCAATCAGCAAAACATGGTTTTTTTCATAGCTAGCTTGTTTGCTATTAACATGGTTATTATAAGATGCGGAAAAATTGTCAAGTTGTTGTAAAGGCTCATGCATGATTTTTATTCCTAACCAATTTGTCTTGTGTTTTTTACATTAATTCATGGTTGGAAATGTTAGAAAAAAAATGAACTAACTACCTTCTGGTAACCTTCTGATTTTTATGATTCTGATTTTATTGGCTTTATTCGGCTTTATTTTCTTTAGAGGGGATAGCTATCTATAGATTGAATTTTAAAGTGTTAATATTGAGTGCCAACATTAATGTATCTTATTTCGGCAGTAGAAAACCGCAATAAATACGTATTCAAATACCAGCAAAAAGCAGCATAATGAGTGGGAGATGGGAGATGGGAGTTCTAAGACCCCGTTGCAGAGTTGTTAAATTTTGTAGATTATTAAGACAAAAATAGCCCATAAAATATAACTAAATTAGCAAGACACTCATGACAACGAGCCACCCAAAAAATAGTTGTGCTATTTATTACTATAGGTAGTGTCTTCCTAATTGTACCCCACATATAAATGACCGACGAACACCCCATGCTTCACAATGGAAGCATGGGGTGTTCGTCAAATAATTCAAACGGGCTCGTTTATAAGTAACATAGCCTCCAAAGATCATTTGTTACCAATCTCTTTACTAAGGACTAGTCCAGTTCAAAATATCGTCAAATTATGAAGTGCCCCTGTAACTTGCACTGTAACGCGATAAAATCGTGTCTAAACTCAGTCAGGTCTATTTTTAATCTTAGGGTCAGCACTAATCAATTGTTTTAGAGGGTTTTCGTCATCTCGTGGTATTAAACAAAGTTTAATTTCAATAGTTTGTTCGTGTTTACAATCGTTATTAAAAATGAGGGTGTTACCTGCCCGATTGATCATAACATCCCAATTAGTGTCTGGGTTATCGCCATTCACTGTTTTTTGATATGCGCCAAAAAAGATATAGGGCTCTTCTTTGTCATCCGTGTTTAAAGTGAAAATGGCCATGCCCTGATGGTTAAAATCTAACGTGATCTCTTCTCCCCATAATTTTTCAGTGACATCATAGAACTGTATTACTGGCTTAGTGTCTTCACTTGTAAAGACGCGTGTTTTGAT
>DCBC01000023.1:1999-6688 GCA_002313335.1 Porticoccaceae bacterium UBA1117 | reverse complement strand
ATTTTTGTGGTTATTGAATTAAAATTGGTAATTGCTGATTTGCATTTTTGCTAATCTATCGAGATAACTTTGTACCTCCATCAATTTACCTAAACAATCGTGGGCTTGGACATAAGGCAGCAGTAATTCATAGCTACTAGCTTTGTTAATAAAGGGCTGTATTGTTAAAATAGCCTGCTGACAAGCTTTAAATTGTGCCTTGTTTAGGTCAATAACCTTATGACTCGACACTTGTTTGGCTTTTGTTAGATAGATGTTCGCTAAAGAGGATTTAAGTTTAAGATTAGTAGGCTGATTCGAGAGTGATTTTTCTATCTTTGGAATAGCTAATTTAATTGCCTTTTGTGCCATATTCCATTGATCACTTATTTGATAGTTTTTTATGATCATGGCTATAAGTGAAGATGATGTTTCTGCACCTTTCAGTATTATTTTAAAATCGTCAAGGCTGGTTAGTGGTATTGACGGTTCAATATGGCCAATTTTAGCTAAATATTGCTGAAAAGCTTGAGCGCTGAGTAGTTCCAATTGCCACACTTTATTAGAAGGATCTTGTCCTAACATTGCCTTAAAATGAGTAATAGATGATAGTATCGCTTTGTGAGCGGCCAGGTAATCTGTTTGATAATAGAGATTATTGGCTTGATTAAAGTAGGAGTAGGCTTGGGTTTCTAATAAGTCACCATTGCCAACATGACTTGTTAACAAGGCGGCAATCATTGTTTGCACTTTCTCTCTGGTTTGATTAGCCTTTTGTAAGTCGCCCAATTGTTCTTCGGTTTCAGCTAGCCATTCTAGTGTATTGGCAATATCGGCATGGGATATATCATCTTTGGTTAGCGTTTTAGTTAACTCGTGTTGAATATCAAGCGCTCTTTCGAAGGCCACTTTAGCAGCACTCGCGTCTTGTAGCTTACTATTAACGCTGCCCATGGCGAGGTAAGCATAAGAGAGTTCAAGTTGGGCCACTTTATCATCTGAATAATGTTTTACCATTGCTTGGCTATATTCAAGATAGAGTCCAAAGAATATTTTGGCTTTCGCGAACGCAGCCTCGTCTGTTGCCAACTGCCCCAACCAAAATGCATTGGCACCTAAAGTCTTTAATAACTCTAAATTATCATCCTGTTCTGCATACAGCTTATCTAGTATGATTTTCGCAGAACTAAAAGCCTGCACCGCCTCATCAGTTTTAGCTCGAGAATACGCCACCTCCCCCATAGCCCCTAAAGTTTGAGCGTGTTGAAACCTTGCTTTAAAGTTAAGTGAGCTGTTAGACAATGAAAACAAACCACTATCGTCGTAATCATCCTCTTGCTGACTAAAATACTCCAAGGCCTTATTACTAATGCCATCGAGCAAATCCATACGTTTAACACTGCGCAATTTATCAGCAAATTCGCCGACCATAAAACCCAATAGGCTTTCGGCTTCTAAACGTTTTTGCAGGGCTAGGCCTTCAGCTTGTTGGCTTTTTACGCTCATCAATATCGCGGTTAAGGTTAATAAGCATAATAAAGCGAACATTGAGCGCGTAAACCAACGTTTGCTCTTCATTTTTTGTTGTGAGGTATTAATTAACGCCAGTTCATTGCTATCTAACGTAAACACAGGCATGTTTTTCAGGCTAAGTGCTTCTTCTAGGGGTTTTCCTTGTGGTAATAAGTAAGCCGAACTTTTATTTTCGCTTAGCCAGCTCTCAGTAGATTGGTGTAAACGGCTTTTAATCAGAAGGCTGTCTTTGTGAATACTTATCCATTCACTGGCTCTGGGCCAACGCCTTAATAAGGCTTCGTGAGCCAAACTAAAACACGCTTCGTTATTTTGTAAGTGAGACACAAATAAACGGCCGTTGACCATAGCGTGGGCAAAAGAGGTTTCACCGGTCTGAGATAATTCTGACCAACGCGCCGTTCGACTCGAAATGGTTTCGCGGTCTGGGCTTAATGTGACAAGACGTGATAACACAGCGGCTAGTTGCGCTCGATGTTCTTCAGGTAATTGTTGATAAATTTCCTCCGCTTTTTTACCAATTGCCCCTTCAATGCCCCCTAGTGATGTATAGACAGACACTTGTAACTCATCCGCCTCACTGCGCTGCAAATATAATTCTTGCAAGGTGTATTGCAACATGGGCAATACGTCTGGGTTATTGGCCGCTTCAGCGCATAACATTTGATCAAGGGGGGTCGCTGAATCAGGATCGACCGACCATGTTAAGTTGGCCGCGACTGCAGGCAAGCGGATCATCTGCAGAAGCTCCGCGCGGGTAGGTGCTAGCAGATCTAAATGTGCACCGTTCGCCTTATTTACCATCAGGCTTGGACAATTAACGACCAAAGGGTAAAAGTCGTTGCGGCAAGCGCTAACAACTATTATCGCGCCGCTGGTGGCCAGCTTATCAATAATACCTAGAAATACACCTCGTTCATCATCGCTAAAAACAGCTGATGACAGCAAGATTTCAAGGCGGTCAAGAAACAAAAAAAACCGCGGTTTGCTGTAACCTTGTTGGGTTTGTTTAAGGGCATTAACGCATTGTTGAACCGACGCTTTTTCATCAATTTGTAGTTGGTTTGCCAGTTTCTCAGCACTCATACCGGTAAAAACGGGTTGCTCGTTAACATCCCAATCCAACATGGCTGAGGCTAGATCCAAAAAAAGTCGCCGATGACTGATATCAGCAAAATCAATACTGGTAAAAGACTCAACACCTATGCCGTCGTAGCCATTTTTCCTGGTTAACGCAGGCAATAACCCGGCATTAACCAAAGATGATTTACCGGTACCACTAGGCCCAAGGATGAGACAAAAAGCATGGCCGGTGCTCACTTGTTTAGATAATCCCGCTAAAAGTGTCTCAATTTGGTCGTTACGACCAAAAAACAGGGGGGCATCTTTAAGTTCAAATGCGGCTAAACCGGGAAAGGGCGATGCACCATGCCAGTTATTTTTTTCGGCTTTGAGCGTTTCATCGTGAGGAAAGTCTAGTTCAGCAATAATGTGATAGCCGCGTTTGCGGATGGTTGCTATATAGGTTGGTGTGCTTGGCACATCGCCTAGTGCTTTACGTATCTGGTTAATGGCTTTGTGTACTGGATTATCGCCAATATCTACATCGCCCCAACATTGGTCCGCAATTTCATCGGCACTTAATACCTGCCCTTGCTGCGCGCAGAGAAGTAGCAATACATCCATTGCTTTAGGTTCAAGTAATCTAACAAGATCACCTCTACGCAAGTTATTAGTCCTGGGGTTTACTTGCCAATCACCTAGGAAAAAGAGCCAAGTTTCCATTTGAAATCACTATCCATGTCAAAAGGTAAACGTACTATGTTATGTTAAGTGCCAGGGGTTAAAATTAAATTTTCCAATAAAATCAATTGCTTGTATGGTTGTTGTACAATACGACGTATGGCCCAGGGATAGTTGCGTGTTTTTTGAACAAACACAAACCTAATGTTGGCGGACTCTATACCTCTATCAGCAAGCCACTTTCTGGTACGCTACAACAAGATAATATTTCGCCCTCATTTAAGTGATGGCAACCTACGCAGCGTTATTTATAAATGCATAAAAATAGAGACTACCAAGAATGCAAATCATTATCAAGACTACAAATCATTATCATTTGTATTTAATTTGATGTAGGTCAATAAAATGACAATTTAATTTTTTACAGAACAAAATTACAAACATTTTCTTTTCTTCTGTTTTGCACACAGGTAAACGTGTGGTTGTCACACATTTACTTCAGCTTATTTATAGCAGTCTAGTATCACTAAAGTTCACTATAATGGGAAGATAAGAAAAGTTAAGGCTTTTAGATATAAGTTAGAGCACAACTATCATCAACAGCTCATCTTTTCATGGGAACCTACAGCTAATGTCTTAAACCCTTAACAAACTAATCTGAAATATGGCCTCGGGTTGCGCCCCAATCTACGAATGTTATCACCACCGATAAAGATAGATGAGTTTTGTGATTCAATATAGGAAGAGAAGAACAATTATTTTCTATAATTTTAATCAGCTTAACCAAATAGATTAAAGTTGTTATCCAAATAATAAACAAAAAAGCCCGAATATTGCTATTCGGGCTTTTGTTTTAATGATTAGAGCTATAATTATAGAGTTTAAACTCTACTACATCATGCCGCCCATACCACCCATACCGCCCATACCGCCCATGCCGCCCATATCTGGCATACCGCCAGAAGCGCCGCCGTCTTCAGCAGAATCAGCAACCATTGCTTCGGTAGTGATCATTAAACCAGCAATAGAGGCCGCCGCTTGCAACGCAGTACGTGTAACCTTAGCCGGGTCAAGAATACCCATGTCGATCATGTCGCCATACTCGCCAGAACCCGCATTGTAGCCATAGTTACCAGAACCTTGCTTAACCTTGTCAACAACCACAGACCCTTCTTCACCAGCGTTCTCTACGATTTGACGCAAAGGTGCTTCCATAGCCCGCAGAGCAATTCCAACGCCAACTGTCTGGTCACTGTTGTCACCTTCAAGATTTGCAATTTTCTGAAGTACACGAATCAGAGCGACACCGCCACCTGCAACCACACCTTCTTCTACCGCTGCACGTGTTGCATGGAGAGCGTCTTCAACGCGCGCTTTCTTTTCTTTCATTTCGATTTCAGTGGTAGCACCAACCTTGATCACCGCAACACCGCC
>DCBC01000023.1:0-1618 GCA_002313335.1 Porticoccaceae bacterium UBA1117 | reverse complement strand
TCTTCGATCTGAGCACGAATTTGATTAACACGGCTTTCAATTGAAGAATGCTCTCCGGCACCATCAACGATCGTCGTGTTTTCTTTTGTCATGCTAATACGTTTTGCTGTCCCTAAATGCTCAAGAGTAGCGCCTTCAAGATCAAGGCCCACTTCCTCTGAGATTACGGTTCCGCCGGTCAAGATAGCAATATCTTCTAACATCGCCTTACGACGATCACCAAAACCTGGGGCTTTACACGCAGAAACCTTGACAATACCGCGAAGATTATTAACCACCAATGTTGCCAGCGCTTCACCTTCTACATCTTCGGCAATAATCATTAATGGCTTGCCCGCTTTAGCAACAGCTTCAAGTAACGGCAAAAGCTCACGAATATTAGAAATCTTTTTGTCCACCAATAGAATCAGAGGACTCTCTTGCTCGGCACTCATGCTCTCTTGATTGTTGATGAAGTACGGAGACAAATAACCACGGTCGAACTGCATACCTTCAACGATATCAAGTTCATTTTCTAAGCCACTGCCTTCTTCAACAGTAATGACGCCTTCTTTACCGACTTTACCCATTGCTTCAGCAATAATGTCACCAATATGGCTGTCACTGTTGGCAGAGATAGTACCGACTTGAGCAATTTCTTTGTTATCTGCACACGGCTTGGCAATCGCGGCAATTTCAGCGGTCGCTGCAATCACTGCTTTATCAATACCACGCTTAAGGTCCATTGGGTTCATACCCGCAGCAACCGACTTCAATCCTTCTTGTATGATTGTTTGAGCCAACACTGTCGCTGTGGTGGTTCCATCGCCCGCATCATCAGATGCTTTAGATGCAACTTCTTTAACCATCTGTGCGCCCATGTTCTCGAACTTGTCCTTTAATTCGATTTCCTTAGCCACCGACACGCCGTCTTTAGTCACCGTAGGTGCACCAAAAGACTTATCCAAAACAACATTACGACCCTTTGGCCCTAAGGTTACTTTGACTGCGTTGGACAAAATATTAACGCCATCAAGCATGCCTTGACGTGCGTTGTTGCCAAATTTTACTTCTTTAGCTGCCATGATCTTTTCCTTCCAAATTCTGTTTCAAAAAATTCAATTAAAATTTAAGCTTCAAGAACAGCTTTAATATCGCTTTCACTGAGGATGATGAGTTCTTCACCATCGATATCAATTTTGTCGTTGCCTGCATACTGACCAAATACAACAGTATCGCCAACGTTGACATCTACAGCACGCAGATCGCCATTATCTAAGATACGGCCGCTGCCAACAGCAACAACTTCACCCTGATTAGGTTTCTCTTGAGCAGAACCTGGCAATAAAATGCCACCTGCAGTAGTTTGTTCTTCTTCCTCGCGACGAACGATAACTCGGTCGTGTAATGGGCGAATCTTCATAGTTTTGTTCTCCAATTAATCTGTCTACAGTGGTCGAGTTAACTTGCGATGCGTATTACTTCGCAATTGTGTCTTATATGGTGACGTAACATTTGTTTTTCAAGGGCAACCGGCTAATTTTTTCATCGAGTCAATTTTTTAATCCAAGTCCTTTCGTTCCCACGCTTCGCCTTCTATGGTGTCGCCCTCTTGATTGCCCTTTGCGTGCGAGCGTGA
>DCBC01000104.1:2023-7064 GCA_002313335.1 Porticoccaceae bacterium UBA1117 | reverse complement strand
GGCTGGGCTTATATTATTAACGGTGTTTCCAAACCAGATTTGACTCTGGAGGTAGGGACTACCTACACGTTTAACTATCCAGGTAACCATCCACTTAGATTTTCTACTGTCAGTGATGGAATTTTCAATGGAGGTGCCGAATATACTCAAGGCGTTGACACATCTGGTACAAACCAAATCACCATAAGGGTTACCTCATCAACAGCGCAGACGCTATATTATTACTGCAGAATCCATGCACGTCAGGGGGGGAAAATTACTGTCACACAGTGACTATGGCGCATAACAGTGAATTAAAACGAAGAGTAACGCGTTGTTTAAAATAAGCTAATCTTTATAGAGTTAACGTAAAAAGAATTTAGAAATCTTATCGTTTTAGGGCCATTAATATTCGCGCTTCATCATTTTAAAGAGCATGTAGTTTTTGATTTTAAAGAATGGAGACTCAGTGATTTTGCTGACAACACCCCTATTTCTGCAGAAGAGATGTTGATAAGGCTCTAGGACGGTTGCTTTACGCGTGTATTGACATATATACTGCCAATACACGGGCGCTACCCAACTGTTAGGACAAGAACGAAATGAAAATTTTGCGAACACCCGATCATTGCTTTGACTCTCTTGCTGATTATCCTTTTGACCCTCATTACACCGTGATCAAAACTCACGATGGGTCTGATTTGCGTATTCATCATATCGACGAGGGGCCAGCAGATGGTCCAATCTTGTTGGCTATGCATGGACAGCCTGTGTGGAGTTATTTGTACGCCAGGATGATCCCCCACTTAGTAAAGGCGGGGATTCGTGTGATTGCTCCAGATCTCCCTGGGTATGGTAAATCTGATAAGCCCGCTGCCAGAGAGGACTATAGCTATCAGCGGCAAGTAGACTGGATGAACCAATGGCTAGTGCAGAACGATTTCTCTAACCTCACTTTTTTTGGCCAAGATTGGGGAGGTTTAATTGGTCTACGGATGGTGGCTGATAATGGTGACCGATTTGATCGAGTCGCTATGGGGAATACTGGGTTACCCTATAGTCCAGATGTTCCTCAAGAGATTGTTGATGAAATTTTAGCGTTCAGAGCGGGGCCAGAGAAAATCACAATGGCATCCATGAGTAAGCAGGTCAGAAAAATGAATGGTTTTGGCGGGGAGGACCCCTATTCAGGGATCCGAAAATTTGCTTATTGGCAGAAATATACCTGGGATACTATCAACCCCCCTGCTGGGATTATTGCGTCATCAATGATGGAAACGAGAAATAAATTAGCTGTAGCATTAGAGCTGGCAATGGTTAATCTTGGGTTATCAAATATATCACCATTTGGTTCCAGTATTAGTAAAGCGTTTGAAGCGCCTTTCCCGAGTGCCGCGTTCAAGATGGCAGTGCGAGCGATGCCTAGTCAGGTGCCAAGTATTCCTGATCGCTCTTTAGAGGCCCAAAAGAAAGCATGGGATTTCTTTTCCGAATTTGAAAAGCCCTTTTTATGTGTTGGCGCTGGCGATGATCCAGTCACTAATGGTTTTGAAAAATTGTTTTTAGCCAAAGTACCAGGAACCAAGGACCAGCCACATGAAATGATTGGCGGCGGCCATTTTTTCCAGTGGACAAGGGCTGAAAAGCTATCTGAGATCTTATCTCGATTTATAAAGTCCAACAATTAGGTTGTAAACTTGTGCAAAACCCTCGACTATCCTACCTTGTTATCACCACAGAGAGTCGAGGATCATGTTTAGAACAAGTGCTGTATTTCTAATATCCGTGTTGATCGCCATGTCATGCGTGGCGCTTCAAACATCAGTATCCAATCTCTTATGGCTCGACTCTATCAACATGCCAGTAACCTTGTCAGTCATTATTTCTATGCTGATGAGTGATTTAGTGGGGATGAGTGCTGCCGGGGCTTATCCCATTATTGTGGTCGTTTTTGCTGGGTTATTAATTGCCTTTATAGTGGCCTATTTTCTGTCAAAGTGGATGAATACTGGGCGCCGAGTACTCTACGCGTTAGCTGGCGGCACAGCATTATTCGCCATTGTAGTATTGATGCCTCTGGCCTTTTATAACCTAGACTTAATTGCCGGCGCACGTACACTATGGGGTAAGCTGTGTTTAATTTTGGGGGGCGCGATTGCTGGATATTACTTTGGGGCACACCTGTCTGGAGGACATGATAATGAAGAAGCTTAATAGAGCGGCCTTATTGGCCAGCCTACTGTTTTGCTGCCTGTTTGCGCATGGCAGCGAGACTAATTACCAAACAGAAATTATCGTTGAAGGTCTGGATAACCCGTGGAGCTTAGCCTTTGTCTCTGACCGGGAGTGGCTAGTGGCCGAGCGCTCTGGCAGCCTTCGCTTTATCACTGATGGCGTACTAAATCCTGATCCAGTGGATGGGGTTCCAGAGGTGTTGTTTGCCGGTCAGGGAGGACTAGCCGAAGTTCTTTTACACCCTAAATTTTCTGAAAACAAACTGATTTATCTGTCCTTTGCTGGTGCTGACGGAGAGCAAAAGAAATTAAATCGACTGGTAGTTGTGCGTGGCCAGCTAGAGGGAAATAGCCTAGTGAGTGTTGAGACTATTTTTGGCTCAGAGCCACTGCGTAAAACAGCCGCACATTACGGGGCACGGATACGATTTATGGAAGATGGGACTCTCTTGATCACTTCTGGAGACGGCTTTAATTACCGCGAAAAAGCGCAGACGCTAGATAACCATTTTGGCAAGATTATCCGCATTAATGACGATGGCAGCATCCCAAAAGACAATCCATTCCTTGACACTCCTGGGGCTCTCCCAGAGATTTGGTCCTTTGGACATAGAAATCCTCAAGGCCTGGTTGTCGCAAGTAACGGCACAGTCTTTGAAAATGAACATGGGCCCATGGGCGGCGATGAATTAAATATTATAGAGCCAGGCAAAAACTATGGTTGGCCAGCAATAACTTATGGCGTTGATTACAGCGGAGCTATTATTTCGCCGTTCACAGAACAACCAGGTATGGAGCAGCCTATTAAGTACTGGGTACCCTCTATAGCCCCGTCGTCCATGTTACTTTATCGCGGTAATATGTTTCCCCAATGGCAGGGCGATTTATTTATATCAGCACTAGTACCTGGCGATGTTAGACGCCTAGAAATGGATGGCCAAACAGTTAAGAGCGAAGATATATTATGGGCTGAATTTGGCAGGATTCGCCATATTGGAGAAGCCCTAGATGGAAGTTTGATTCTGGTTACCGACGGCTCTGAAGGAAAACTAGTTCGAGTCACGGCAATAGAGTGATTAGAGCTCAAATGAGCGATAAGCATTAGCCTGCTGCACTAACGCAGCTCGAATAGCGCTTTCTGAATAACAAGGCTCATCGAAGGCAATAAAGTAACGATTTCCCGCAGACATGATGTAATAGCCGTCAGTACATAACGCTAACATCTCTGCTTTGGAGTCAGCAATATTAAATTTAGCATTCAGAGCAGAGCAAAGAACATTGCGATGGTCCTCGTTCATATGTTCGATCATCGGCGATTCATTCTTTTGCCACGGTGGGGTAGCTGCCGTCCAGTGGGTGGTATCTAACCAGCCAATTTGGCCAAATCCACCGATCCAACGAGCCTTGACGATGGTCAGCTTATAAAAATTGAAGCCATGCATACGAGAGTATCTCTCACTTTCAGGGAGGAATTTTAAAAACCGAGTCTGATAAGACTCGGCTTGGTTATCATCAACGCGTGTTAAGTCTCCCATGAGGCTAAGTCTAGCGCTAGTCTGTTTATCGCCCTGATGGGAGACTGAAAATATGGTGGCACAGGCTCGAGAATCATTTAAGACGTTTTTAGTATGTTCAGCAATATCACTGGCATAGACTATTAGCTCGCGATTGCCATTGCTGGCAAACGTAACGAAACTCCCAAAGGGGTAGTTATCAGAGCTTTTTGAGAGAGTTGATAAAACGGCTGTGTCACTTGATCTAAATAAGTTGACGGCGTCTAGTTCGTATTGGGCTTTAGAGGAGTTCATATTTAATAGTAACTAATGGTTAAAGGGGTTTGTGCAACGGTGACAGGAACGCCATACACTGTGCTTAGGGAATCTTCTGTCAAAACCTGCTCAGGACTACCGAGTCTGACAATCTTTCCTTGATCAAACAAGGCGATTTTGTCAGCAAACTTAGCGGCTAAATTTAGGTCATGCAAAACAATTAATACTCCAATACCCGAGGAGGCGGACTGTTTGATAACATTTAACATACTTAATTCATGAGCAATATCTAAATTTGCTAAAGGCTCATCGAGCAGTAAGTAGCGACACTCTTTAGACCCTTCTGGCAACCAGAGTTGTAGCAGTGCTCTTGCAAAATGTACCCGTTTTTGTTCTCCACCAGAGAGCGTATTAAAGCGACGCTCCACCAGCGAGGTAATATTACATTGCTCTATGACTTGTTGCGTAGCCATTGAGAAATGCGCATTATAAAAACCATGTCCTTGGTGTAGCCAACCCATCTCTACAATATTCCTCACGCTAAAATCAAACACCATAGGTTGTGATTGAGACATTACACTACGGTAGAAAGATCGTTCTTGGATGCTTAGTTTTGAAATATCATATTTATTGTAAAATACCTGTCCCCGGCTCAGGACAAGATCACCAGCAAGCGCGCTTAGGAACGTTGATTTACCCGCGCCATTTGGACCTACCAGCGCTAATACTTCACCAGGAACTACATCTAGAGAAATATCTTTGAGTAGCTGGGCTCCACCAATGCTTATGTCTACGGACACCGCTTTAATAGTCATTTTTCTTTAACCTAAAGACCAGCCACAGGAAAAAAGGAGAGCCGATGGCGCTAGTAATTAGGCCAATGGGTAATTCAGCAGGCTGAATCAGTAAACGAGCTAAGACATCTGCACTGACAAGTAACGTGGCACCAAGCGCCGCGGACGCAGGCAACAGATAATTATGGTTTACGCCTCCCAATAGCCGAACCAGGTGTGGGACAACTAGGCCAACAAACCCAATCATCCCGGAGAGAGCAACGCT
>DCBC01000104.1:0-1649 GCA_002313335.1 Porticoccaceae bacterium UBA1117 | reverse complement strand
ACATCCACACCTAACCGAGAGGCTTCAATCTCTCCTAGCTGAATAAGATCAAGTTTGCGGTAAGCCGGAAGCATATACAGTATGGCGCTAAGGATGATTACCAGCGCGGGTGTAAGTAGTGTCCAAGTAACACCGCCAAAACTCCCCATTGTCCAAAAAGTCAGTGTTCGAAGTTCTGCATCTGAACTTATGTAGGTCAGTACTCCAATAGCAACACCAGCAATTGCGTTCACTGCAATTCCCACTAAGAGCATGTAGGTAACGCCTTGATAGCCAAAACCGTGTGTGAGGAGATAAAGTAAAAATATCACACTGGCTGCACCGCAAATTCCAGCTAAGGGCAACAGGAAAGGGCCTAAAAAAGAGTTCACGAGAAATGCAGGGCTTATGACAATAATAATTGACGCACCTAAAGCTGCGCCTGCCGAGACACCAATGAGGCCAGGATCTGCAAGCGGATTGCGGAAAAGACCCTGAAGCGCCGCCCCAGACAGGCCAAGACTAGCGCCAACCAACGCAGATAAAATAACCCTTGGAAGTCTTATCTCCAGCATTACAATTGATTGAAGGGTAGTTGCTTTGCCAAGTAGTAAATCGATGAAGGGTAAATTGAAGCTGCCATTAGCGCTGGCGACAAGCGCGCTTATAACAAGTAACACCAAAAGCAGAACAATAATAGCGGTCTGTTTAGGAGAGCCAAATCTACTTGTGAAAACTCGATGAGCGGTGATGTTTTCCATACTAAAGAGCAATTTTTTTAGCGAGAGATACTGCGGCTGAAAGTGTTCTTGGTCCAAACCCGAGCATTTCCATACCATCCATCGCAAAAATTTTGTCATTAATGGCTGCTGGAGTGAATTGAAGGGCAGGATGTTGTTTTAGATCGTCTATGCTTCCAAAGCCTGTTAGTCCGCGGGTTGATATTAAAATGACATCAGGAGCGGCTTCAATAATAGCCTCGGGCCCAGCGGGCTTCCAACCGTCGAACGACGACATTGTATTGATGCCGCCAATCATAGCAATTAAACCATCAGCGGACACACCGCGTCCGGCAACAAGAGGAGATCCACCCTGCATTCCCAATATAAAGAGGATTTTCATCGGGGTTTTCTTAGATTCAGAGGTCAGTGCTTCTAGCCGCTCTATCTTGGGCAAAATCTGTTGGCGGATGATATCATCCGCGACGACACGCTGACCTACGATATCTGCGACACATTCAATTTTTTCAATAATGCCTGCTGCAGAATGCTTCTCTTCAACCACAATTATTTCGACACCTGTACCTTTGATTTGGGTCAAAACTTCACTGGGCCCCATATCATCTTCCCCAATGACCAAGGTCGGACTTAGGGAAAGTATCCCTTCAGCAGACAAATTTCGGACGTATCCAATAGAGGGTAGTTCTTTAGCGTCTGGTGGATAGGTTGAAGTTATGTCCACTGCCACTATATGTTCTTCCATATTTAAAAAATACAGTATTTCTGCAATGGAACCTCCCGCCACAGTTATCCGGCTAGTGTTACTTGCCTGTGGGCATGCGCCAACCTTTGGGATGAGTAATAAACACGTGAATAGCAGCAATAATATTTTCATATGGGCATTGTATTGTATTTGTTGCGAATGTAAATAATAATGATTCTTATTCAGTA
>DCBC01000047.1 GCA_002313335.1 Porticoccaceae bacterium UBA1117 | reverse complement strand
TGCTGACTACCTCGGAGTGGTAAAATATTGTCTGAATTCTTCAACAGCACTAGCGATTTGCGAACGGCTTCTCGAGCTACATCTCTATGCGCTTTTGCACCAATCAATGTCGCGTTTCCCGCAACCTCTCGTGAAGATGGCAGACCCTTTTCAAATAGTCCTGCTCGCAACTTAACGCGTAAAATACGAGTCACTGCGTCATCGATCCGAGACATTGGAATATCACCCGATTTCACCTTACTAATTGTGTCTTTGAGAAATGCTTTCCAATCTTGTGGAGCCATCACCATATCAATGCCGGCATTGATCGCCTGATAACACCTTTGATTAGTGCAGCCGTCAATCTGGCCAATACCATTCCAATCACTAACGACAAACCCATCAAACCCCATTTGATCTTTTAATACATCTGTTAAGAGAAATTTGTGCCCGTGGAGTTTTAAACCATTCCAACTATTAAAAGATGCCATGACAGTCTGAACATCGGCATCTATCGACTCATAGTATCCTGCTCCATGTTCTTTTAGCAGCTCTTCTAGCGACATTATCGTATCGCCTTGATCAATCCCTCTATAGGTCGCACCATCGCCAATAAAGTGTTTGGCGGTTGCAATCACACGCTGTTGATTCGTGCGTAATTCACCTGGCTCTCCCTGAAGACCTCTTACAATTTCCCCAGCATAGGCTTTAATAATAGGCATCTCACTACTGTAGCCTTCATAGGTTCGACCCCAGCGATTGTCTTTCACCACAGCAACAGTCGGAGCAAAAACCCAATCAATCCCTGTCACCGAAACCTCACGGGCAGTTATTTCACCAATTCTCTTCATTAAATCAGCATCGTTAGCAGCGCCTAACCCAATATTATGAGGAAATAAAGTTGCTCCAATAACATTGTTATGACCATGCACAGCATCAGTACCCCAGACTACAGGAATTCCTGCGCCGCCTTGAGACTTATCTAATGACGCCAAATAGTATTGATCAGACAGATCCAGCCAATCTCTCATCGTCGAGTTTTTTTGCTCATTAGGAAATGAACCGCCACCGTTCAAGATAGAACCAAGGTGATATTTCGTAAGATCTGCAGGGGTCACTGTCTTGATTTCACCTTGCACCATCTGACCGACCTTCTGCTCCAACGTCATGTCCTTCAAAAGACTTGCCACCCGAGCTTCGACATCCTGATTGAACGCCACGTCTGCCCACACTAGCTGCGCCACACAAAATCCCGAGGCCATTAGCAAAGTAACTAAGTATTTTTTGCAGCCTGTAGCTATGGAGCTTAGTACCAAAAGACGGCGTAGGTGCGGCATTTCAATTATTCCTTTTTTTAATAATCTGTTATGAAACCAACCATATTTGATCGGGACACTAAGGCTCACCGTGTGATCGCCCTTGGTCACGATAACTATGTATAAAACTATAGACGTTGCATTGGCTAAAATACTAATACATAAGATGATGATTTCATGCCTCAATGTCTTCTGGAAGAGTACATGCGACAGCACGTTTCTAGGGTGCGACAAAAGGGGCTTGGAGGTGATTTAAGCGGAAATAATTAGGACAACCGTAACTAATACAAGGATCTAACTGAACAAATTTCGAATCGACTCTCGATAGTTTCGGCTGACTTTTAGGGTTTCCCCCGCTGACAACTCTAACAAACTGCCGCCCTTAGGTAGAGGGGTAATACTGACAACTCTCTGGACATTAACAATAGTGGACCTGTGTATACGAACAAACAATTTATCATCCAACTTTCCCATTAATTCACCTAGGGTAATCCTTATAATATGTGTTTCTCCCAAGGCATGAACGCACATATAATCGCCCGCAGCGTCAACCCAGTCGATATCGTCAAATGGTATAACTTTAACGACCCCAGAATCCCGAACAAGAAGTTTGTTTTTTATACTTTCTGAAGCCGGCTCATCAGTTGGAGTCTCTAAATTAACCCTCTGAGCGATGGCACCAATAGCACCGATCAAAGGCGCTTTGTGACTTTGACTTTGATTCTGATTTCCTTGCGACCTATCAACCGCTCTCTTTACCGCACGCGCAACACGCTCCGGATCAAGGGGCTTAAGTAAGTAGTCCACTGCATGTAAATCAAAAGCATCCAGCGCATATTGATCAAATGCAGTGACAAAAATCACCATCGGCATGACATCTGCCTGTAGCGCTTTTATTACCTCAAACCCGTTCATACCCGGCATTTGAATGTCTAAAAACATCAGATCTGGATTTATTTGTGAGGCTGCCAGCACAGCTTCCCTACCATTACGAAAGTCAGCAACTACCTCAATATCACTGAAATCAGCTAAAACAGAGCGTAAATATTTCAACGCCAATGGCTCATCGTCGACAATAATAGTCTTTAACTTAGACATCTTAATCAGCCCTTTTTAATGTTGCTCAACTTCAGAACCTAAGTCTTCGAAGATCGACTCTTTCTTTTCAAGCGGTAACCTCATAAACACTTTACAACCATGAGCGTGTTTGCCGTCGATTTTAAACGTATAACTATCTCCATAAAATCCATGCAATCGATCGATCGTGTTTCTAAGACCTACGCCCGCGCTCGCACTTTTATAGTGATATGACAACATTCCAGGACCTGTGTCATTTAGTTCAATATCCACATAATCATTAAAAAGTCTTGCTTTAACAGATATGGTACCACCCTCTTCAACAGGTGCAATTGCATACTTAATCGCATTCTCCGCGAGTGGCTGTAAAATAAGGCTGGGTATTCTGACAATCTCCGCTTTGGGATCAATATCAAAATCGACTCTTAACCGATCACCAAACCGCGTTCTCTCAATATCGAGATAGAGCTTAAGCGCCTCCATCTCCTCCTTTAATGTTACACGACGAACCGGGTCATTATCCAAAGAGTACCTTAAAAAGTTACTTAACTGAACAATCATGGAGTTGGCTTTAGTGCCGTCTTTATCGCGGACTAAAGACGAAATCGCGTTTAGAGTATTGAATAAAAAATGAGGATTTAGCTGGTATCGCAGCATTTTTAGCTGAGCTTCATGGGCGAACGTTTCAGCTTTAGATCGTTTAAGCTGTTGCTCTTTGTTGTCAGCCGCAAAACTCAGTAAGGTTGCATGCTCTGATTGAAGTAATTGGTAATACTTTATGCCGTGGTAAAAAGCTGTCCACGATACAAAAATGAGGATTGATCCGAACAGCCATCCACCAAAATCTGGCCACAAGCCTTGCTCCCCGGTCATGAGCATAAACGTCCAAATTCTGAGGAGAGCCCATAGACCTGAACAGATAAATAGACCTAAAAAGATCAAACTAAATCGACGCCAGAACGGGACATCCCAAACAGCATGGGACAAGGACCGGAGGGGCCAGGACACAACAATGCCTAGGGCAGATTGAACCAATGTGTGGGCCACATAACTAAGCTCAGTTTGCTGATCATACCAAACGGTAAGACTGAAGAAACTAATCAGCGAAAGACCGAACCAGCCGACTAACTGCAGCAACCAAAACTGCGCGTCGGTATTTCTATAAAATTTTGCCGCTAAGGGATGGAAGTTAGTTTCAGGCATATTAATGGACACCCTATGCAGTGAATATAACAAGTGAGATTCAAAATCATATCAGTGTGACGATACTACAGGATGCCAGTTTCTT
>DCBC01000001.1 GCA_002313335.1 Porticoccaceae bacterium UBA1117 | reverse complement strand
TAGTCATCACTCAACTAACCATTTATTTTATTGGAAGTTGCAGCGCTTATTGGCTTTTTGAGGGTTCTATGTCGATGATGTGAGTATAGATTCAAGTTATTAGTTTTTTATCTACTTAATGTGCCCCAGATGTTTGGCAACCACTTTTAGCGTTGGTTTAAACAGTCGAGGTGTGCAGGCAACAATATGTCCGGTGTCTAGAAATGATTCTCCGCCATGGAAATCACTAACCATCCCGCCGGCTTCACGGACAATTAGAGCCCCAGCGGCTATATCCCAGGGTTTTAGGTACATTTCCCAGAATACATCCATTCGCCCTGCCGCGATATACGCTAAATCCAGAGAGGCTACTCCCAGGCGTCTAATGCCAGAGGAGTTATCTGCAAACTCATGCATGCACGCCAAATAATTACTCATTTCGCTAAAGGATGGGTCACTAAAAGGGATACCGGTGGCATAGAGCGCCCCCGCTTCTTCTATACGACCTGATACACGGATTCTGCGACCATTGAGTCGAGCGCCATCGCCTCGACTGGCAGTGAACTCTTCGCGTTTAAAAGGTTCTAAAATAACCGCATGTTCCAAGCGCCCCTTAACTCGGCACGCGATCGAGACAGCTACGTGAGGTATGCCTCGTACAAAGTTTGTTGTGCCATCCAATGGATCAATAATCCACTGAAAATCACTGCTACTGTTTCCGCTAGATCCCCCTTCCTCGCCCAAAAAGCAATGATCGGGGTAGGCTTTCTTAAGTTGATCAATAATCATTTCTTCAGAGCGTCGATCAACTTCGGTGACAAAATCATGACGACCTTTTTCATCTATCTTGACCAGCTCTAGATTGTCGGCAGCTTTTACTATCATTTCGCCGGCCTGACGGGCAGCGCGGAGTGCGATATTGACCATCGGTTGCATAAGAGTTTTCCAAGTGATGTTTAGACGGCGCGCATTGTACCAGAGAACCTTGATTCTGATACACTCGCCACCCATTTTTTAACTGATCATTAAAAGTGCGTCAAAACGCGCTTGAGAGGTAGTTTGTGTCAACTGTAGAGCGACAATCTAAAATTCGTATGGTATTGGTGAATACTACACATCCTGGCAACATTGGCGGTGCGGCCAGGGCCATTAAAAATATGGGCTTAACTGAGCTCTATTTGGTACAGCCACGTGAGTATCCAGCACCCCGAGCGGTGTGGCGTGCAGCTGGTGCGCGAGACATATTAGCTAACGCAAAGGTTGTCGAGTCTTTAGATGAGGCGATTGAGGGGTGCGGCTTGGTCGTCGGAACCAGTGCCAGAGAACGCCGAATTCCTTGGCCATTAATTAATCCTCGCGAATGTGGAGAAAAAATCTGGAGTGAAGCGGCCAGTCATGATGTAGCGCTGCTGTTTGGCCGGGAAGACCGCGGTTTGACAAACTCTGAGTTACAAAAATGTAACTTTCATGTACACATTCCGTCTAACCCAGACTATAGCTCTTTAAATTTGGCGACAGCAGTCCAGGTTCTTGCGTATGAAGTACGTATGGCTAGTTTGCAAGATGATAAGGGTGTATTGCCTGCCATGGACGAGTGGGATCAGCCTCTTGCTACTGCTGATGAGTTGGAGCTATTTCACAATCATTTAGCGGAAACCATGGCCACATTGAAGTTTTATGACCCGGACAATCCCAAGCAATTACTCACCCGTATGCGTCGACTTTTTAATCGAACTAGAATGGATAAAATGGAAGTTTCAATGCTGCGTGGTCTATTGACCGCAGCTGGTCGTAAACAGAGATAATCACTCGCTTTGCTACTCCCCATATTAGTTGACTAAAATACTCGGGTATTAGATAATTACCGATGTAATTGATCATTTTAAGCTTCTATTTTAGGGACGATAAGAATAATGCGACTGACGACAAGAGGGCGCTATGCAGTGACTGCGATGCTAGACCTTGCACTGCATGCACAAGATAGGCCAGTATCTCTGGCAGAAATTTCGGAGCGACAAACAATTTCGTTGTCGTATTTAGAGCAGCTTTTCTCGCGGTTGCGCCAGTCTGGTTTGGTGGCAAGCGTAAGAGGACCCGGTGGGGGATATCGATTAGTTGAGTCCAGCGCAAATATTTGGGTCGCAGACATAATTGATGCGGTCAATGAGTCGGTTGATACGACTAATTGCCAAGGCAGAGGTGACTGTCAAAGTGGGAGTATTTGTTTGACACACCATCTTTGGGAGGACTTGAGCCAGCAAATTCACAACTTTTTAAGTAGTATTTCGCTGGCCGATTTAGTCGCCAAGCGTAATGTGCAAGATATAGCCCATCGTCAAGTGACACAGCTTTTGACCTTGGATGAAAACGTGCGGGCAAATGCCTGCTAATTTGGAGTAGTAAATGAATCTTCCGATTTACCTAGATTATGCGTCAACAACCCCAGTCGATCCCGCGGTTGCCGACAAAATGATGGAATTTATGACCCCCGCCGGCCATTTTGGGAACCCTGCGTCCCGCTCGCACATGTTTGGATGGCAGGCAGAGGCTGCTGTTGAAGATGCACGACAGGACGTGGCTACCCTAATTGGTGCGGATCCAAGAGAAATTGTATGGACCTCTGGTGCCACTGAGGCAAACAACCTAGCAATTAAAGGATGTGCCCATTTTAACCAGCGTAAAGGGAAGCATATAATTACGTCTCGGATTGAGCACAAGGCCGTTTTGGATACCTGCCGCCAGTTAGAGCGAGAGGGCTTTGAAGTCACTTACCTAGATCCTGATAGCAGTGGATTGATTCATCCAGAAATGGTTGCCGGCGCGATTCG
>DCBC01000117.1:22035-24346 GCA_002313335.1 Porticoccaceae bacterium UBA1117 | reverse complement strand
CGAGGTGGTGGCGTCGCAATTCTAATATTGAACTTGACCAGGCCCTTCTCATCAGGGTAATTAGCCATTGAATAGGCGCGGATAACCGATTCCTTGACGACTGATTCGTGCTCAAAGAATTTGAAATGCTCCCAATCACCCCTGTATTCTGGATCTATATCAAAATCTGAATACTTAATATGGTGAGGAGGACATTCTAGTTGCACATAACCACCCGCCCGAAACGCAACATCCACGCCCTCGGGTAACTTAAGAGTCAGCTCTTTAATAAAAGTCGCCACATTAGGATTAGACTCAACAACACATTCCCAGCGCTTGACGCCAAATACTTCTTCAGGAACTTGAACTTTCATGTCCTGCTTGACCGGTGTCTGGCACGAAAGACGCCAACCTTCGGCCGCTTCTCGACGTGTGAAATGCCCCTCTTCTGTCGGTAGCATTGACCCGCCACCATCGTTGATCACGCATTTACACTGGGCGCAACTGCCGCCGCCGCCGCACGCAGAGGGCAAAAACAAACCAGCTGCAGAGAGCGTTTGTAGCAACTTATCACCAGCTGGGACAGTAATTGTCTTTTCACCGTTAATTTCAATATTAACGTTACCCGATGAGACTAATTTACTACGCGCAACCAGAATAAACGCAACCAATGCGAGAATCACAGTCGTGAACATAGCTACGCCAAGCATAATTTCAAATTGAGCATTCATACTCAGTTATTTCTCCATGATCAAATATCGATGCCACCGAAGGACATAAAACCTAGGGACACTAATCCCACAGTAATGAATACGATTCCCAAGCCCTGTAGGCCTTCTGGAATATCACTATATTTTAACTTTTCGCGAATACCTGCGATAACTGCAATTGCCACGGCCCATGAGGTGCCTGAGCCAAAGCCGAAAACGACACTTTCTACAAAATTGTAACCCCGCTCTTGCATTAACAGCGAGCCACCCAAGATCGCACAATTCACCGTAATTAAGGGCAAAAATACGCCCAACGCGTTGTAGAGCGCAGGGACATACTTATCCAAGACCATTTCAAGGATCTGTACAATTGCCGCGATAACACCAATGAAACACAAAAACACTAGGAAGCTCAAATTGACATCTGGCAGACCAGCCCAAGCCAGGGCGCCGTCTGCGAGTAAATAGTTGAACAATAGGTTATTGACGGGCACGGTGATTGTCTGCACAACTATCACCGCGATACCTAGGCCAATCGCTGCGTCAATCTTCTTGGACAATGCGATAAATGTACACATGCCCAAAAACATACTGAGTGCAATATTATCAATAAATACTGATCGAACAAGCAGGCTAAGATAATACTCCACTACGCCACCTCACTCGGTTGACTATTCTTGGTTATCTTGAAGTCCGCTTTTTCGACCTGCCCTTTATTCCAACTACGCAATGCCCATATCAACAAGCCTATCAAAAAGAAGGCACTAGGAGGTGCGAGCATCATACCATTAGCCACATACCAACCTCCGTTGGTCACTAAAGGAAGTATCTCGTAACCCCAGAGCGTACCGGCGCCAAATAATTCACGCACAAAGGCGACTAGCATCAAAATGGCGCTGTAACCAAGGCCATTGCCAATACCATCAAAAAAGCTAGGAATAGGTGGGTTTTTCATGGCAAAAGCTTCAGCGCGACCCATCACAATACAATTGGTGATAATAAGTCCAACAAATACTGAGAGTTGTTTACTGATGTCATAAGCCACTGCTTTGAGCACCTGATCCACTACAATAACTAAAGATGCGATGATGATCATCTGCACAATAATTCGAATACTTCCTGGAATGTAGTTACGAATTGAAGAAACAAAAAAGTTCGAGAATGCCGTGACCACTGTTAATGCAACGCACATCACAAAAGACACCTTCATGCTTGAGGTTACCGCAAGCGCTGAACAAATACCCAGTATCTGCAGGGCTATGGGGTTATTAGTCACTACGGGCTCTAACAGTGTATCTTTAAGATTTGCCATGTTAAGCCTCTCCTGACTTCAAGTGACCGATGAGTGGCTGAAAACCCTGTTCACCCAACCAATACTGGACAAGATTGTTGACACCGCGAGTTGTGAGTGTCGCACCCGCCAAACCATCAATCTGATAATTGCCCTCAGGCAATGTCGTGTCTGCCCTACCTTTTAAAACACTAATGGCTATTTGGCCTGAACTGTAGGCTTGCTTACCAACCCAACTTGCCTTCCATCTAGGATTGTCTACTTCGCCACCAAGACCTGGGGTCTCGTTATGCTCATAAAACCCAATACCTGCAACCGTCTCTAAATCTGA
>DCBC01000117.1:15736-21635 GCA_002313335.1 Porticoccaceae bacterium UBA1117 | reverse complement strand
CCCTGCTGCCCTTCAACAATATAAACCGTGGCGTAGTTTTCGCGCCGTTTAATCTTAGCCGGGTCCTCATCGGGAGATAAGGCGACAGACATCGCCGGATCTTTGGACGACTTTCGTTGATCAAACGTACTCGGATCAATCTCATCGGTGAAGCGACCCGTTCCAAGATCGACGACTCGAGTGCTGATCTGGGCGAACTGAGTCTCGACATCAATATCAGCCTTGAGCAGTCCGGCTGACGCCAGGATATTAGTTTTCAAGTCTAAGAGCTTATTGGCTTCCTGAGTTGGTCGTAACATAACCGCCGCGCTGGAAACCACAACGGCACAGACAATGCAAAGCACAAGAGCAACGCCAAGGGTTTTTTGAACTGATTCGTTAGCCACGAGCCATTCTCCTTTTGATATTCGCATTCACCACAAAGTGATCAATCAATGGCGCAAACAAATTGGCAAACAAGATTGCCAGCATCATTCCTTCAGGGAAGGCTGGGTTCACTACACGAATTAAAATAACCATTACACCAATTAACATGCCATACCAAAACTTGCCGTTATTGGTCATAGCCGCAGACACCGGATCGGTGGCCATAAAGATCGCGCCAAACGCAAACCCGCCAATCACCCAGTGCCAGTAGAACGGTAAGGCAAACATAGGGTTAGTTGAATCAATAGCGTTGAACAAGGATGCCAAGAGCGCAGAACCAACTAAGACACCTGTGATGATTCTCCAAGAGGCAATTTTAGTCAGTAGTAGCAATGACCCGCCCATTAGTATGGCAAGCGTAGAGGTTTCTCCAATGGAGCCATGAATCGTGCCAATAAATGACTGCATCCACGAGGCGCCTTGCTCCATAACTGCAACACCTTCTGTAGCAGCAACTGACAGCATAGTAGCACCAGTATAGCCGTCAACGGCTGTCCAAACTGCATCACCACTCATGTATGCTGGGTATGCAAAGTATAAGAATGCACGTCCGGTTAACGCTGGATTCAGGAAGTTCTTACCGGTACCACCAAACACTTCTTTGCCAATGACAATGCCAAAGCTAATACCAAAAGCAACCATCCAAAGTGGCAGATCAGGGGGACAGCACAGTGCGAAAAGAATAGTAGTAACAAAGGCACCTTCGTTAACTTCATGACCTCTGACACTAGCGAACAAAACCTCCCAAAAAATACCAACAATAAAGGTCGTTGCATAAATCGGTAAAAAGTAAGCCGCTCCATGGACGATGTTATCCCAAATACTGGTCGCGTCGTAGCCAGCCAATAGGCCAATAAAGATACCACGAAGCCCCTCTTGAGAAGCCATACCCATTTCAGCCATTATAGTATTGGCTTGAAAACCAACATTCCACATGCCGAAGAACATTGCAGGAAACGTAGCAACCCAAACGGTGATCATCACACGCTTAAGGTCAATATTGTCGCGCACGTGCGAGCTATTCTTGGTAATGTCCGCCGGTTTAAACATTGCTGTATCTACGGCTTCAAACAAGGCATAGAACTTTTCCCATTTACCACCTTCGTGGAAATGTGGCTCATATTTGTCAAATAGCTTACGCAACACTGTCTTAACCCTCCTTCTCTATTTTGGTCAGATTGTCGCGCAGTATGCGACCATATTCATGCTTTCCCACGCAGACGTAGGTGTAGAGGCCCACATCGTCCTCATCTAGTTCCAGACATCCCAGGCTTTGAGCCATCTGAGTGTCGCTTACAATTAACGAGCGCAGCAGTTGAATGGGCAAAATATCTAGCGCTGTAACTCTCTCATAACCACCCACCGGGACCATTGCTCGCTCGCTGCCGTTGGTACTGGTGGTCATGTTAAACAACTTTTTACTAAAAGATGAGACAAAGGCAGGGAGCGCCGAATGCTTATCGAAGCCTAGACGAAGGTAATGAAGCGGTTGCCGTTCACGTCCTTCTTGAATGACTGACAGCTGATCATGATAACGTCCCAAAAACGCAAAAACAGAAGCCGCCTTACGTCCTGACAGAACAGAACCTGAGATGACTCTATTCTCATCATTGACTAATTCACCGATCACTAATTGATTGACGTTGGCACCAAGCCGTGTCGCCAGCAACCTCGGTTGCGTCACTTGAGGCCCTGCCAGAGAAATCACTCTGCGAATATCAATGTTACCAGTCGTAAATAGGTGTCCAATGGCGATAACATCTTGATATCCAATAGACCATACTGTTTTGTTAGCGCTGACAGGGTCAACTAAGTGAATATGTGTCCCCGCTAAACCGGCAGGATGTGGCCCGCTAAAGTTGATCTCGCGCACCCCCTCAATGTCATTACCTGGAATTGATACACTCGGTGCGGCACATACATTTACTGGACCGTCAGTTAAACGTGTTAATACCCTTAATCCATTAGCAAAATCATCTGCCCTCTCCGCTATGACCACAGTGGGGTCCGTCGCCAGAGGATTAGTATCCATCGCTGTGACAAAAATCGAGTTGGCAATTGAATCCGCACTGGGTACTTTTGAAAATGGGCGAGTTCTCAAGGCTACCCAATGCCCAGAGTTAACTAAATTTTCGATAGCGACGCTACGATCTAGCTTTAGCAGCGTGTCCTCAGCAAACACTGGAAACGTCTCTGCATCTTCGCCATCAATATCAATCACCAAGGACTGAAAAATTCTGCGTTCGCCACGATTAATGGCAACGACCTTGCCTGCGGCTGGAGCTGTAAATTTTGCAGATTCATTTTTTTTGTCGGTAAAAAGTAGCTGGCCAACCTTTACTAGATCACCTTCTCTGACCGCCATGGTAGGTTTCATTCCATGATAGTCTGATCCAATTAACCCTACCTGGCTGATCGCTGGGCCTTCATGAATTACCTGCTCTGGAAGTCCTGCTATGGGAAGATCCAAACCGCGACGAACTTTAATCATAGATTTTACCAATTTTCACACTGCGTGAAGGCTATTAAGCACAATTAAAAAGTCGTCAATTTCCAATGACGCCTTAGATTTTCAACCGCTGTTTCACTCAAACCTGACGAATTTCACGCCGGCTTCCTGCGTTTTTTTTAAGAGCAAGATTTTATGCGCGAGATTATAAGGGTCTAGCGACGCCGATGCCAGCAGTTAAAGCACCAAAACGCTCAAACTACCAAGAAAAGTAAGGTTTTTTTATTGGTTGTGTATATCTTAATGTGATGCTCAAATTTTGACCAAAAAAAAAGCCCGCTGTTATGGGCTTCTCTACGGTGTTATTTATAATTCGGACTATGACTTTTTGGGATAGCTCGGCCAAACAACACCAGCAAATTTTTCAAGACATCTAACTACCTGACAGCTATATCCAAATTCATTGTCATACCAGCAGTAAAGAACACAGCTGTTACCATCGACAATAGTCGCTTGCGCATCAAGCACGCAGGCCTGCCTAGAACCAACGAAATCCGTTGACACCGCTTCGGTAGAGGCGGTATATCCAATCTGTTGCTGCATACTAGAGTGCAGCGCTTTTTGACGCAGAAACTCGTTAATCTCCTCAACTGTCGTGTCTTTGCCCAATTGAAGATTCAAAATTGCCATAGAGACGTTGGGCGTTGGAACTCGTATCGCATTACCCGTTAACTTGCCTTTTAACTCAGGAATTACTTTGGATACTGCTTTGGCGGCTCCGGTTGATGTTAGTACCATATTTAATGCAGCACTGCGTCCGCGACGACCGCCTTTATGGTAGTTATCAATTAAGTTTTGATCGTTAGTATAAGCATGCACTGTTTCCACATGTCCGCTGTTGATCCCAAATTCATCCAGTAAACATTTAAGAACGGGGACAATCGCATTAGTTGTACAAGACGCAGCAGAGATAATCTGACGATCTTCAGTAATCTGATCATGATTGACACCATAAACAATATTAGGAATATCATCACCCGCAGGTGCTGTCAATAAGACTTTTGATGCTCCGGGCCTCAGGTGTCCACTAAGACCCTCGGTGTCCTTCCAAACTCCGGTATTATCGACAATCAGTGCGTTTGAAATACCATATTGGGTATAGTCAACTTCCGCAGGAGAGTTGGCATAGATGACTTTAACCGGGTTACCGTTTACTACCAATGTATCCTGGTCTTCCAATACTCTTACCGTTCCTTTAAATGGACCGTGCACTGAGTCTGTCCGCAACAAAGCGGCGCGCTTCTCCAAATCATGGCTAACTTTACCTTTTCGGATGACAATGGCACGTAACCGCAACACATCTCCGCTACCCGCTTTATCGACCAATATTCGAGCGATTAGCCTTCCAATACGACCAAAACCATAAAGCACGACGTCTTGAGGCTCTGGAAGCGGTTTAATCTGTGACCCTATTATATCATTCAGCTCATCGGCCAAAAAAGTATCTATAGTTCGACCGTCACCATTACTACTTTGGAACTTAACGACCATCTTGCCCAAATCAATATGCGCAGGACCAAGTTGTAGCTTAGTAATCCCTTCTAGCATTGGAAAGGTATCAAACTCGGATATCTCGTTATGCTCTACCTGACGCACAAACCGATGTTCTTGCATGATATCGGTGACTGACTTATTGACCATGCTGTTTCCGTACATATAGGTCGATATATTGCTTTGTCGGTACAATTTACCGATTAGCGGAATCATTCCCTCGGCTAGGGCTTCTCGATCTTTCCAGTCTTTAAAAAAATCATCAGGCAACGGTCTTTGTTGATCATCCACGGTTTCATTCCTTAAGGTCGTATATTTTTTATGATTATCCTGCAACCGATGAATACAGGCAACTAATCAGGCCGTAAACATCGCCAATAAAGATTATTTATTTAATTAATGGGCTTTCAACAGTAGAATGTTCTTAGCTTTTACAGGATCAAAAGAGACCTTATTAAATTCTATGACCATTTTTCATCAAGATCCTGCATTAAAACCGGGAAACAAACTGCGCTGGTCTGGGCTAGACTCAGCGGGAAAATCTCTTGCAGTCGCTGAGGCGGCTCTTAAGCACCAAGGATTGACGGTATTTGTTACTGAGTCGGCACAACAAGCTGCCGTGCAAAGTCGTGCCATAAAGTTTTTTGCCAACGAGAACGACTTACCCGTGCTCGTTTTCCCCGATTGGGAAACATTACCCTACGACATGTTCTCTCCACACCAAGACATTGTCTCAGCAAGACTTCAAACCCTTGCTAAGCTGCCCACCACTGATCAAGGTATTCTAATAGTTCCGATGACAACCTTGATGCATCGCACTGCACCCATTGATTTTGTCTCATCAAGAACATTTACCTATGCAATTGGTGACCAGCTTGATCGAACAAAACTGCAGGATCAGCTCAGTCGAGCCGGCTATAAGCGAGTAGAAACAGTTTTTGAGCACGGTGAGTTTGCTTTTCGTGGATCGATTATTGATATTTTCCCCATGGGAGTGAAAACGCCTTTTCGAATGGATCTTATGGATGATGACATTGAGTCTCTCCGGCTATTTGATGCTGAATCCCAGCGCACTCTTGAAAATATTAATCAAATAGAGCTGCTTCCCGCACGGGAATTCCCGATGGATAAGCAGGCCACCAACCAATTTTTAAATAATTGGCATGAGATTTTTGACCATGACCCCGCTAACTGCCCCGTCTACCGAGACATAAAAGAGGGTATCGCTCCGCAGGGCATTGAGTACTATCTAAGTCTTTTTTTCGAACAGACTGCGACTTTATTTGATTACTTACCGAGCAATTTACTGTTATTTACCGATGAGGGGATCGATGTCGCTGCAGAACAATTTTGGGCCGACATCAACTACCGTTACGACGAATATAGTGTTGACCCCGAGCGGCCGATTCTAAAACCGAGTGAGTTATTTTTACCCGTAGCGCAGGTTTTTCAAGAAATTAAAAAACTACCGCG
>DCBC01000117.1:676-15335 GCA_002313335.1 Porticoccaceae bacterium UBA1117 | reverse complement strand
TCCGTCAATGCTAAGCAAGCCAGCCCACTGCTAAAGTTAGAGGCCTTTTTACTCGATAACTCTAGTAATGATGAGCCCCTCCGAATTCTATTTTGCGCTGAATCTTCGGGCCGGCGCGAGGTATTAATCGATCTGTTAAAAACGATCAAGGTCAACCCAAAAGAAGTCAGTGGTTGGCAAGAATTTTTAACCTCAAAGGACACTCACTGCATAACTACCTACGCGCTTGACCAAGGACTAAATGCGCCTAGTGCGAATATTTGTCTGATTACTGAGGGTGAGCTTTTCGGTCAGCAAGTAATGCAACGTCGCCGGCGATCAAAAGCCTCGGAGTCTCCTGATTATGTATTTAAGAGTCTTGCAGAATTAAAAATTAATGCCCCCGTAGTGCACATTGAGCATGGCGTTGGCCGCTACCAAGGCTTGATTACTTTAGCCGTCGACAAAACCGTGCAAGAGTTTTTAATGCTCAGCTATGCCAACGATGCCAAGCTCTATGTTCCAGTCTCATCACTGCATTTAATTAGTCGTTTTGGCGGCGGCGATCAAGTCTCCGCTCCACTCAACCATTTAGGCAGTGATCGGTGGGAGAAAGCTAAGCAAAAAGCGGCTAAACAAGTGCGCGACACCGCGGTTGAATTACTCGACATCTATTCTAGACGAGCGTCTCGGCAAGGTTTTGCTTGTGAGGCAAACGAGCAAGATTACCTGTCATTTAGTGCCGACTTTGCCTTTGAAGAAACCGCTGATCAACAGGAGGCTATTGATGCTGTGAGGCGCGACTTACTGAGCCCACAACCTATGGACAGGCTAGTCTGCGGCGACGTAGGTTTTGGTAAAACTGAAGTGGCTATGAGGGCCGCATTCACCGTCGTAAGTAGCGGTAAACAAGTGGTCATCTTAGTGCCCACTACTCTCCTTGCTCATCAACATTTAGAAAATTTTCGCGATCGTTTTTCGAATTGGCCAGTAACGGTCGGAGAATTATCTCGCTTTAAGACAGGCAAGGAGCAAGATCAAGTCATTGAGGGTGTCGAAGCTGGCAAAGTAGATATTCTTATCAGTACTCATAAGTTACTTCATGCCAAGATTGATTTCAAAGACCTTGGTCTTATGATTATCGATGAAGAGCATCGTTTTGGCGTGAGGCAAAAAGAAAAGATTAAGTCGTTGCGCAGTCAAGTTGATATTTTAACCATGACGGCAACTCCAATCCCGCGCACCCTAAACATGTCAATGCATAGTATTCGTGATCTTTCAATTATAGCGACGCCCCCCGCAAAGCGTCTTTCAGTAAAAACATTCGTCCGCAAACTAGAGTCTCGGCTTATTAGGGAAGCTATTCTTCGTGAGGTTCTGCGTGGCGGCCAAGTGTACTTTTTACATAACGATGTGAAGAGTATTCAGCGAGCTGCAGAAGAGATCGCCGAGCTTGTGCCAGAAGCAAGAATCAATGTAGCGCACGGACAGATGCGCGAGCGCAAACTTGAACAGGTGATGTCAGATTTTTACCATCAGCGCTTTAATGTGCTCGTTTGTACCACTATTATCGAGACCGGTATCGATATACCCAGTGCTAACACAATTCTAATTGAACGTGCGGACAAGTTTGGTTTGGCCCAGTTGCATCAACTTCGTGGGCGTGTTGGGCGCTCGCACCATCAGGCATATGCTTATCTGATGCTTCCCCAAGACAAAAAGATTACCGCAGATGCGACAAAAAGGTTGCATGCTATATCTGCTGCAGATCAGCTTGGCTCTGGTTTTACTCTTGCTACAAATGATATGGAAATAAGGGGCGCAGGAGAACTCTTAGGCGAAGAGCAAAGTGGCCATATACAAGCCATCGGCTTTACTCTGTATTTAGAAATGCTCGACCGAGCCGTTACAGCTGTTCGAAACGGTACCAAACTAGATTTCGATGCGGCTCTGGATCAAGGTGTCGAAGTCAATATGCATCTGCCCGCGCTGATTCCGGATGATTACCTACCGGACGTTAATATGCGTCTGACGCTATACAAGCGTTTAGCGGACTGTAAAACACCCTCTCATTTGCATGAACTGCAGGTAGAAATGATTGATCGATTTGGATTGTTACCTGAACCGGCTAAGGTACTTTTTCAGCTTGCTGAACTCAAGCAAATAGGCGAAAAGCTAGGTTTAAAGAAAATCGAAGCCGGCCCCAATGGGGGTAGATTACAATTTACCTCGACGACTCAGGTAGAACCGATCACCATTATTAAAATGGTCCAAAAAGAACCCGACACTTTCCGCTTGCAAAGCAATGATCAACTGAGTTTCACTATACCTATGGATGATGCCAAGCAACGCTTTGAAATGGTCAATAATATTCTCAGCAGACTGTTGCCGGCAACATAACTTAAGGACTAAACGGATCTTTAGACGTTTAACATTAATCGGACTGACGATGATTTACCATGATGATGGGCAGCACAGACTAAAACGTCCGTTACTAGCAATTAGCTTGCTAGTAACATTGTCTGTGCCAGGCGCTGTGTACTCTCAAGAAGTAAATGATGAAACGTTAATCGTACCGCCTGAAAATTGGTATCAAGTGGAAGTTATTCTTGTCACTCCGGATGCTAATACCTCTGGAGAATTGCCTCCTAAAGAGTACCAATTAAATTTCCCTGACAACCTAGTCGAACTGGTTGATACAAAAGCGCTTGCTGATGAAGAAGCGTTAGCCATTGAAGGGGCTTTAATGCCTGATATCGATGAATTGCCATTGCAGGACTATTTCCCGTTTGCAGAGCTCATTCCTCTAATTGACATGCAAGATCCGGCTAATGGTTCAGTTATTTCTGATAGTGAAATGCCTTTAGATATTGACAGTTCTGAGGACTGGTTGGACACCCTATCCCCTCCACTAGAAGCTTATGTACCTGAGTATGAAAACCCTTTTGAACTCTTAAGCGACAGCGAGCGTGGTCTAAATGATAGTGCGCGCATGCTGGGTCGACAATCGTATAATGTTATTTTTCACGAGGCGTGGCGATTTGTCGCCGATGAGAACAGTCAAGATCCATGGCTAATTGTCAGTAGTGGAAAAAAGGTTGATGGTCGGGCTGAGGTTGAAGGTGGCTTAAGATTTTACAAGGCTCGTTTTTTACATTTTGAAACAAATCTATGGCGTCTTAACTTCTCTGACCAAGAGTCTGTTGACGGAAAAAACCTCATAACACTGCCAGATATGCCGACATCTAGTGTAGAAAAAGATCCTGACCTGTCATGGCGACTTGTTTTAGCCGAGGTAACCCCTGAACAGCAAGACGCTAAAGACGCTAAAGACGCGATTATGACCCTAGAGGACGATGTCAATTCAGCGGTGAATTTTGACACTGTTAGCCCCTCAACGGAGGCCAATAGCGGAAACGCTGGCGCATTAAACATATCACCACAGTTGGCGACCATTAATTTGGCCGATACGGTCTTGACTGCTCGGCCAGAGACTACAGTTGCTGGCATTTCCGCTCTAGAACTAACAGGCTACAACTACACCCTAGAACAATTTGATGCCACTCTTGAGCCCCCCGAAATAGAGCCTGTCGATAATAAAAAACATGCCGTTAGCGCCGTCTGGCCGATAAACCAGTCAAAACGTATCGAAGAAGCGGAGGTCTACTATTTAGATCACCCTGAGTTGGGGATTATGTTGACCATCAAAAGCTATGAACCTGAGCCAATCAATCCGAGGCCGACTCTAGGGAACGACTCTATTTTACCTCTCCTAGAGTAATCAAACATCGTCGAAAAAAAGCCTAGTACGATTTACTCTGATCTACAAAAATTAGCTGGTCGGTATTAAACCCTAATTCAGATGCGCGCTGCACAAAATGTGCAATCAGTTCATTACTGACCGTCGGCGTGCGCGCGAGTAACCACAAATAGTCGGTGTTCATCCCGGAAATAAATGCGTACTGGTAGTTAGTAGTGTCTAATTCAAAAATAATATAAGACCCGTAGAATGGTCCAAAAAATGAAACCTTGAGATGGCCTACATCCGACGAATCAACAAAGTAAGCTTTTCCCTCTGCCTCACCCCACTCCTGTGAATCTTCTTTAAACCCTTTATTTAGAACCTTCACTCCACCATCACTGCGCATGGAATAGGTCGCTGTGACCGAGCTCATACCTCGCTCGAATGAATGGTCCAAACGTGCTATCTCATACCATTTACCAAGATACGCGGGTAACTGAAAGGTTTTTACCGGATAGACGCCCTCAGGCGAGCCTGTGCAGCCAAATAGACTAAGACTCGCCAGTAGAGTAGTAAAAAAGTACTTGTTCATCAATTATTGACCTTTTAACTGCAGCGACTCGGGCAACGTTTCCAGATGAATGGTTGATGTTGGAAAGGCAATTTCGGCGCCATTAGATTCAATGACAGCAGCCACTTGCAGGAGCACATCTTGTTTAATCTTATGGAACTCTACCCAATGGGTGGTTTTTGTAAACGTATAGATGAAAAAGTCCAGAGAGCTTGCCGAGAACTGATTAAAGTTAACGATCATGGTCTGCTCGCTATCAATCTCTTCATGCTGCAACAGCATCTCTGTCACCTGCTCAATAATGGTCGCCATAACTGATAAATCTGAGTAGCGAACACCAATAGTTTCGTAAATACGTCTATTGGTCATCCGCGAAGGATTCTCCACCGAGATATTCGCAAATACCCCATTGGGTATGTATAGCGGTCGTTTATCAAAGGTGCGAATCCGCGTCAGTCTCCAACCTACATCCTCTACCGTGCCTTCAATCTCTTTATCTGGAGACCGTACCCAATCGCCCACTGAGAACGGGCGGTCTAGGTAAATCATCAAGCCACCAAAAAAGTTTGCTAACAAATCTTTTGCCGCAAAGCCTACGGCAAGGCCTCCAACACCACCGAAAGCAATCAAATGATCAATGTCATAACCAAACAGCTGCATGCCAATCAGCAGAGCGGTAATAATAACTGAGGCCCTTAAAAGCTTAGCCACCGCTTTAACTGTAGTCGGGTCGACTGGGTCGGAAATGAATTCAGGATTAATTAAATTATGCTCAGCACGCTTGATAAATTTATTTAAAAACAGAGCACCAAGAACAATAAACGCCAAGCGATTTATCGGATCAATCCAAGATTGTAATGGTGAGCCCATTTTCTCTGCGGCAACCGCGGCGGCAAAATTGATGCCAAGTATCCATACCAACCATACCAATGGCTGTCTGCATGACGCTACTAATGCATCATCCCAAACCGTTTTAGTTTTAGCGGCGCGCTCCTCTAGTCGATCAATCACTCGATTGAGGATATAGCCTAGAGTCAGAACCGCCAGAACAATTAAAAATAACTGCACAATCCAGACAAACTTTTCGCCGGTAAGGCTAACTAACCAATTTTGAACATCATTCATGTAAACATCCCAGCTTTTTCGTTATTTTTATGTCTTAACTACTGCACATCGTAAATCAACTACGCAAAGCTTGCGAGTTTCTCTATCACTGCTTTTCTGCGGCCTGACTGTTCGAGTTCGACCCAACTCACTTTTTTCATAGATCTCATCGACTCGATAAGCCCGGAGAGTGATATCTGTTCTTCTTCCATATAAGACAATACCTGCGCTACACCCCGGCGAGAATTACAGACCAATATCATATCGCAGCCCGCTGCAAGTGCCCCTTTAGCCTTGTCAACGTAGCCTCCAGCAACATCGGCTCCCTTCATACTAAGGTCATCACTAAAGATAACACCCCTAAACCCTAGTTGCTCCCTCAGTATTTGCTGTAGCCAAAACGAAGAGAAACCTACGGAATCTGCATCAATTGTAGGAAAGGTAATATGTGCTGGCATGATTCCAACCAACGTTTTCGCTAACGCATGAAACGGCTTCAAATCATGATTTCTAATCTCCTCCCAACTCCGATGATCAACAGGAGCCTCTAAATGACTATCAGCAATAATTCCGCCATGCCCGGGGAAATGTTTACCTGTACTCGCCATACCTGCTTCTTGCATGCCTGCAATAAACGCAGTGGCTGCTGTTATCACTTTATTTGGCTGATCGGAGAAAGCACGATCGCCAATAATGGAACTAGTCTCTCGATCAACATCCAAAACAGGTGCAAAGCTTATATCAACCCCACAGGCCAAAACCTCCGAGGCCATCAGCCAGCCCAACTCATGAGTCAGGCTGATTCCGTTACTACCTTCACTCTCTATACAATCACCCACCAACTGCATCGATGGTATCTTAGTGAAACCTTGTCTAAAGCGCTGGACTCGCCCACCCTCCTGATCCACTGCTATTAAAAGGCTATTGGAACAGCGTCTTATCTCGGTAACTAAAATACACACCTGCGAACGGCTTTGAATATTTCGCGCAAATAATATAACCCCCCCAACCTGTGGATTAGCCAAAAGGTGACGATCCTCTGAGGTCAAGGACAGACCTTCAACGTCTACCATCAGACGACCATATAATCTGTTAACACTATTTTTCAAGCATGAATCCCTTTAAATAAATTATCACTAAACAAAATGGCATTGTAGTTGTCGATGCTAAACAAAAAGACCATACAATTCCTCGGTCGATGGTACCGCGAAGTGTTAGTTCAGCCTACCAAAAATAACGCTATTGCCCCCAAAAGGCACGTCGGACCCAAACCAAAAATAGGCGTCCATTTAAGAGCCATTGAAACACTATCATCAGGTTCATGTGCTCAAATCAACATTACCATCTTTGTAACTCTCTCAAAGCAAACATACTAAGGCAATACTTTAACTAACGATATACAAACGATAATCCGCCCCGGTGACCCACGCTTAAGCGCAAAACTAAGAGAGCTTGCCAATTGCGCAATACTGTATATAATTACAGTCAAATACGGTGGAGATATACCATGGAAAGACTCACAGCGCGACAGCAACAGATATTTGATCTGATCCGAGATAATCTTGATGAAACAGGCTATCCGCCAACCAGAGCCGAGATTGCGCAAAAACTTGGTTTCAAATCGCCCAATGCAGCCGAAGATCATCTTAGAGCTTTGGCACGAAAAGGTGTCATCGAGATGATTCCTGGAGCTTCGCGAGGTATCCGTATAGTCGACCAGTATCTAGGTATTCCAATTATTGGACGAGTGGCTGCAGGTGAACCTATTTTGGCAGAGCAGAACATTGAGGAGTATCAAGAAGTCCCATCGAGTACCTTTCATCCGAGCGCTGATTATTTTTTGCGCGTGCAGGGCCAAAGTATGGTGAATGTCGGCATTATGGATGGCGACTTACTTGCTGTACATCAACAGCCAACAGCTGATAATCAGCAAATTATTGTCGCTAGAGTAGATGGTGAAGTCACTGTAAAACGACTTAAGAGAACAAAAAGTAAGCATGAGATTCATTTATTGCCCGAAAACAGAGACTACTCACCCATTCTAGTTGACCTGAGAGCACAAGACTTTGCTATTGAGGGTTTGGCAGTTGGGGTGGTCCGAGTATCTATGTGAACCGACTTAATGGAGCGTTTGATGCTTGTTTTGTTGCTCAGGTCCCGACGGTGCTCTGTCGTCATTGATCTCAAATACGGTCTGAATACCAGCATCCATCATGCTTCTCGCGACGTCGACATGCTTACCGTCGAGGTAGGCTAGAACCGAGGGTGAAAAGCTGATGCGAACCAAAGGTTCATCCGAACCAGATCGCTGTAAAGCAATTTCACCATCATCCAGCACAACAAGTTCATATTCGGTAAAAGCCATATCTGTTTTCCTATAATATTTCAGTAGTGTACTAGTCAACCGTCCGGAATGATTGTCCGAAGAAAGTCGTCCGGCCGAGCACCCTTTTTTTGGGACACTAGACGCTATTTTGCACCCTTTTCTTCTGCCACCCATTTACCGCGATTGTAAAATGCACTCCAACCGGTTGGTTTTCCGTCATGTTCACTACGTACATATTGTTCTTTGGTTTTTCTACTGTATCTAATAACAGTTTCGTTACCATCAGGATCTGACGCAGGTGCCTTCAACAGAAACTGGTATTTAGGGTCTATTTGGCTCTTAAAGGGCAGAAGCTCATTGACCGTTGGCGCGCGAGTCTCTCTGTGGCGTGGAAATTGACTAGCGGCTAAAAATATCCCCGATGCCCCGTCGCGAAGCACATAGTAATCCTCAACTTTAACACAACGTAACTCAGGCATCGCAATAGGGTCTACCTTTGGGGGAGCAGCTTCTCCATTACGAAGTAATTTTCGTGTATTTTTGCAGGGTTCCCCAGGTTTAGTTTCCCCGGTACAACCAAAGTACTTTCCAAACCGACCCGTCTTTAACTGCATTTCACTATGGCACTTATCACAGTCGATTATTGGCCCTTCGTACCCTTTGATAACATATTGACCCGCTTCAATCTCATGGCCGATGCAATCAGGATTGTTACCGCAGACATGAAGCTTTCGAGTCTCATCAAGCAGATAGCTGTCCATCGATGTGTTACAAATACTACAACGGTGCTTGTTTAACAGTGACTTTGATTCAGCCTCATCATCTTCATCTATATTGACTGCCTCATCCCCTTCTGTGAGGTTAATCGTCTGCTTGCAGCGTTCTTTAGGCGGAAGTGCATATCCTGAGCAACCCAGAAAAACACCTGTACCGGCCGTTCTTATCATCATAGGACTATCACACAACACACAGGCAATATCTGTTTGTGACGGAGTATTCGGGCGCATCCCCTGATCAGGCTCTTTGGCGGACTGAACTTGACCGCTGAAATCCTTATAAAAATCGTTTAACAGACTCTTCCAGTCCAAGGCGCCAGCCGCAACTTCATCCAGCCGCTCTTCCATGGTTGCTGTGAAGCTGTAATCCATAAGCTCCGTGAAACTCTCAGACAAACGATCAGTAACAATATCACCAATTTTTTCAGCGAAAATACGCCTGTTTTCTATCTTCACATAACCACGATCTTGAATGGTGGAAATAATCGACGCATAGGTAGAAGGTCTGCCTATACCTCGTTTCTCTAATTCCTTCACCAAAGCGGCTTCTGAAAAACGCGCCACTGGCTTTGTGAAATGTTGCTGCGGTATTAGCGTCAACATTGCCATTAGATCGTTTTTCTGAAGATCAGGTAACTCAATATCATCATCACTTTTTCGGTTAAGAGGCATTACAGCCAAATAACCATCAAAGCGTGTCACTCTACCCTTGGCCGTTAGTTCATAGTCGCCAGCGGCAACGGTTATGGTCGTTGATGTAAATTCTGCGTTAGTCATCTGACACGCGATAAACTGCTGCCAAATCAATTGATAAAGTCTACTCGCATCTGCCTCCATGTCGCTAAGGCTGCCAGGCGCGATATCTACATTAGACGGTCGTATCGCTTCGTGAGCATCCTGAGCACCGGACTTACTACTATAAATAATGGCTGCGTCTGGAAGATATTTATCGCCGTGACGTAACTGAATGTATTCTCGGCACGCGGCGACAGCGTCAGCGCTCAAGTTGGTAGAGTCGGTACGCATATAGGTGATATAGCCACCCTCATACAAACGCTGTGCCATCATCATTGTCTTCTTAACACCAAAACCAAGACGTGTACTTGCTGCCTGCTGCAAGGTCGAGGTAATGAATGGTGCAGAAGGCTTAGACTTGGTAGGTTTATCTTCTCGCTTAAGAACGGAATATTCAGCCGCTCTAAGTGAAGCCAACGCGATCTCAGTTTGCTCTTTGTTAACCGGCCTAAACGCCGATCCCTGATGACGTTTTACATCAAAGCGGATGTTAACGTTATCCTGTTCGCCCTGATCCTTATTTTCAAGATCAGCCTGAACAGTCCAATACTCCTCGGGAATGAATGCGCGTATTTGGCGCTCACGCTCAACAATCATTTTAAGCGCGACCGATTGAACTCTACCTGCAGATAAACCTCTGCCAACTTTTTCCCATAGCAGAGGCGATACCATAAATCCTACGACACGATCAAGAAAACGTCTTGCTTGCTGGGCGTCAACACGGTGAGTATTTAACGTTCCGGGCGCTTCAAAAGCACTGCGTATTGCCTTCTTAGTAATTTCGTTAAACACGACCCGCTTGTACCGACTCTCATCACCACCAATCACCTGGGTAAGATGCCAGGCAATAGCCTCTCCCTCTCTATCCATATCCGTTGCGAGATAAACAGTGTCTGCATTTTTAGCTAATTTTTTTAGTTCAGCTACAACCTTCTCTTTACCAGGCAGCGTCGCATATTCGGCTTTCCAATTATTTTCTGGGTCAATACCCATACTATTAATTAGTTGAGATTTAGCCTTTTTCTCACGATGAATAATTTTTTGCTCGGGTGACATTTTACGCGTCAAAGCAGCCTGCTTAGCACGCTCTTTGGGATCACTAGGGATCCTATTAGCGCCCGTTGGCAAATCTCTAATATGGCCAACCGACGATTTAACAATAAAGTCGTCTCCCAAATAGCGATTGATCGTTTTCGCCTTGGCTGGGGATTCTACTATGACTAACGATTTTCCCATGAGGGTTAATTTTCCTTATTGTGGCATCAATTTTTGACAGCGATGCTCAATACTGCGTTTATTTTCGATCAAATGAACCTTTAGTCCGCATATATACTTGCTAGACGCCCCTGCGGTCAACAATTATTTTCAGCATGAAGTTTTAATCGTGTTAAATTTTTAGCAATTTGCCCGAGCTGTTCTTCATCACCTCGCTCATCCCAAATAACCCCGACACTACTATTTTCCATCATTGCCGCAGATACTCCGACCGGCATATCCTGGAGAATATCCCCGAGAACCTCACACCAACTGTCCTCTGCTTGCTTATTAAACCATTGCCACCCCTCCCAGCCAGAGGCCCAACCGCGCCCACTAAACCGATGGATAACCCACTCATGACACGGGGTCTCTTGCTGATACCGCATTTTGTAGCATATGCAGTTAAGACCACCCTCACCTTCGCGCGCCTCAGGTCTTCGATGCAAAGCCACTTGAAGATTAAAAGTTGCTGCCACACTGCGTAAATGGCTAATACGTTTTTGATGCGGAGACTGTTTGAACCACATTAATGGTGAGAGAACCACTGCAACGGCAAAAATAATTACCAACCACGTCATCTACTATTACTCTCTATAAAGAAGAAATAAAATTTGCGTTCAAAACGCTAAATGTAGAATACTACTCGTAATCGTCCATAGAGGTACACCACTATGTCATCGTACAGCCACATTCTAGTCGGCCTAGACTTATCAACGGAGTCTCAACAAGTCATAAATCGAGTGAAATTTCTATTCGCCGACTCCGACACTAAAATATCTCTTTGTCATATTCTCGAACCGCTCGCTTTTACCTACGGAGGTGATATTCCTGTAGATCTATCTGATGTTCAAACTCAGCTAAAAGATCAAGCCGTAGAACGCCTGGCGAAATATGGCTCACAACTTAATATTGGGAGTGACGATCAGCACGTGATCCTTGGTCATCCAGCCCAAGAGATGCACACCATGGCAACCAATGAGGATATCGGACTAATTGTCGTTGGTAGTCATGGGAGACATGGTCTGTCACTTATTTTTGGCTCTACCAGTAACTCGGTGTTGCATGGCGCTACTTGTGATGTTTTGGCCGTACGAATTATCGAGTCGTAACGGACAATAAGTTATCAGCAGGTAGATTATTTCAGTGCGAAATACTTTAAAATATTGGCTGATCTTAAACGGGCTCTAAGCCATGCTAATAGACATTGGCGTCAATCTATCTAATTCCAGGTTCGCGGACGATATCGAATCGATTTTGATCCGCGCTCAAGAAGCAAAGGTAACCAAGATAATTCTCACTGGCACATCCATCAAAGAGACTCAGATGGTTATTGAGTTGTGTGAGAGATATCAAAGTCAATTCCCAAGTATGCTTTATGCCACTGCAGGTATTCATCCGCATGAGGCGAAAAGCTTCAACGGGAGCGCTATTGAGACTCTTGAGGGGCTTGCCAAGCACTCTTGTGTGGTTGCCATTGGTGAAACTGGGCTTGATTTTAATCGCAATCTTTCACCCCAAAACACCCAAGAAAAAGCATTTGAATCACAAATTGAATTGGCAGTGAATTGTAAATTACCACTTTTCTTGCATGAGAGGGATGCCTCAAAGCGTCAATTGGAGATTTTGAGGTCATATCAGAATCACTTACCTAAAGCCGTGATTCACTGCTTTACTGGAGATAAAAAAACTCTTTTTAGTTACCTAGATCTCGATCTATATATCGGTATCACTGGATGGATATGCGACGAACGTCGGGGCCGTGATTTACAAAATATTGTCAAAAACATTCCATTGAATCGACTAATGGTAGAAACGGATGCGCCTTATCTACTCCCTAGAAACATGCCCGAGATACCCAAAAATCGGCGTAACGAGCCAGCTAATCTAAATTATGTGATCGCAGGTATCACCGCTCATCGTGAGGAATCTGCCAACATTATTGCGGAAAGCTCAAGCGCTACGGCAGTGGCGTTTTTTAATTTAACCTAGCTATGCTCGTCAGCGACAAGGTCACCAAGCCTAACAATACCGTTACTTTTGATCAGTGCGCGAAGGCCTCCTTTGCCCACTAGTTCGGGTAAAATACTTGTTGCCAAACGCCGCTGCAAACTTGCGCATGGCTCACAGAGTCGAACGCCAAACATTTTGATGCCATTAACAGTAAAGTCTTTACCTTCAAGATCGTTTAGCCTAACGCCCTTAGTCACCAAATTCCGTCGAAAATCACTCTCATGAAATTTATTACCAGTCTCCTGATTAAAAGCATCGATAACTTCAGACTCTATTAAGGTTATTTCAAAATCTGGCTGCCCTCTATAAGTAGATCTATTAGTGCCTGTCTTAGAGAAATAACGATCGCCTTCAATTCCTTTTCCCGCTTTAATAGAGACGCTATTATGACCAGACATTGGGCCACCATTAGCGCTGGCAATATAGATCCCAGAGACAATTTTCTCACTCATACTTAAGTTTCCTTTGTATAGCCAACACCCAATCGATTGACTGGGTCATTGCGCGCACTTAAAGTACCAAAATTAATAACGTCAGACTATAAATTTTTATGGCTAAACAGCACATGATTATAAAACCCACAATTAAGTCTGTATTTCTTAGTAAAAACCTCCCAATACTTATGAACACAGAGCGAGTTATTTTTTGTTACAAAAAATTTATAATGTTGTCTAGCCAGTTATTTAATAACGGCAGTTACATTGTAATAACCATGGAGAAAGTAAATGAGTTCATCAACAAATCCTGTAGCAGTCATCACTGGCGGCAGCAGAGGGGTAGGAAAAGCCACTGCACTGCTTTTGGCCTCTAAGGGCTGGAATGTAACCATAACGTGCACAAACTCCGCCAAAGACGCCGCAATGGTGGTGGAACAGTGCCAAGCACTTGGTGTTGAGGCCCTATTAGTAGTCGCTGACGTGTCGAGCAATCAGGCTTGTCTTGATACCGTAGAGCAGTCTATTCAGAAATGGGGTCGTATCGACTGCTTAATTAACAATGCAGGAACGACAAAGTTTGCTTTTGACCACGGTAACTTAGACGCCTTAGATGCTGAAGACTTTTTACACATCTATAAGGTAAATGTGGTGGGTCCGTTTCAAATGGTCAAAGCTTCTCGGCAATATTTAACAAAAAGCCCTAACCCCTGCGTAATCAATGTCTCATCGATTGCCGGCATTAAAGGTATTGGCAGTAGCATCGCTTATGCATCTTCAAAAGGTGCACTAAATACAATGACAAAGTCAATGGCTCGAAACCTCGGGCCGATAAGAGTAAATGCCGTCTGTCCAGGCTTTATTCAAGGTGACTGGTTAAGAAAGGGACTTGGGAGTGAAACCTATGATAGAGCACTGGCTAACATTGAAACTACCACGCCACTGGGCTTAGCCGTTACAGCCGATCAAGTAGCCGAGTGTATTTACAATCTCATGGCACTGTCGACCGTCGTAACAGGTGAAACAATACTGTTAGACGGCGGATATCATCTTACTGTTTAGTCATCGCCGTTTATGATGCTCGATCGCACTTGATCAATGACTTTTCAGGTGCATTGGGAACCACTCGCACATCGTTAAGGGTTATTCCAAAGGGATCTTTACTAACCAATACAAGAGGTGAAGTCACTTTTTTCAGGTCTACACCCACCTTACTAAAGCATTCTAAACTTATTCCTACAGTAGACCACTGCCCTTCAGGAACCGAGCTAAAAAAGTCAGTCATCTCAATCGAACCCGAACAAGGCCAGCCGCAATCCATACGTTGCGTGACAGTACCTTCTGGATGCTTATCGACCTTAAAAGTCATCATCAAAGCCCCGTCGTTAACCGCCAACTGACTCAAATCAGAGGGTGCTTGAGCCTGCCAGTAAAACTGACTCTCATAGCCGCCGGTCCAAGTCAACATACGCGAGTCTTCCTGCACGATACCATCGACAGTGGTGACAGTAAGTGCGCCGTAGGGGGTCCCCACAGATTGACCTGACACTATTTTGTGCCAGTCGCTAGAATCCCCAACATAGGCTCTCCAAGGATCACGATTACTACCGCTAAAAATAATGTTAGCCTCAACGTTCGACTGAGTTGAAGAGTCTTCATTAAGTA
>DCBC01000117.1:0-265 GCA_002313335.1 Porticoccaceae bacterium UBA1117 | reverse complement strand
ACTTCTTTGTTAGGCCAATCGTAGGAAAGTCGGCCAGTAAAGTCATAGCGTATTTTATTATCGGCGTCAGCCACCAAAACATCAGCAATACCGGAACCTTCAGAACCTGGAAGCCAAGCCACCACGAAAGCATCTGAGCTATTGATCTCCGCATTCATCCACAGTGGGCGCCCTGTTAAAAAGATACTAACGACTGGTATTCCTTGCTTCTTAAGCGATTGAATCAGTTCCAGATCTTTGGTCTGCCCATCTCTATAGGTCAATA
>DCBC01000107.1 GCA_002313335.1 Porticoccaceae bacterium UBA1117 | reverse complement strand
CGCTGTCAGATCGATACCCTCTGTGATCTTAGGCTGTGGCCGGTAGAATCTATTATGCAGGTGCTCACGAAGAGAGTGACTAAGACCTTCTCTAGTGTTTTTGTTTGTAACAACAGAAAGTCCTGCGGCGCCATCACCCAAATGGCCAGTCACGTAAATAGAATCTCCAACATTTGCACCACTACGTTTTAATGCCATACCTGAAATGACTTCACCGAGCATAGTAATACTAATGGTCAGCGGCCCAGAGGTTGTATCGCCACCTATTAGCGCGCAATTAAAGTCCTTTGCCACTTCGGCAAGACCGACACTAAATTCTTTTAGCCATGCAGGTTTAGCATATTTAAGAGGTAGAGTGAGAGCCAATGTAAACCAACGTGGGTTCGCGCCCATCGCCGCCATGTCACTAAGATTGACACAAAGAGCACGTCGAGCAATATTGTATGGACTAGCCTCTTGTGGAAAATGGATATCTTCAACAAGCGAGTCAGTAGCGATGACTAATTGAGTTTTTACTTTACTGAATGAATCGACAATAGCGCCATCATCACCAATACCTAAAATAACCCCATTTTGACCCGTTAGATCTTTAAAGTAGGTCGCGATAATCTCAAACTCGCCTGTTTGTTCAGATCTTGACTGAACCAAGATTACCCACTCCTAAAATATCAATCATTTGGTCTGACCTGCGGTTATTTCAACGGCACGTTTTTCCACAGCAATCTTATCTAGTACGCCATTAATAAACTTGAAAGCATCGGTGGGGCCATAGGTCTTCGCAAGATTAACCCCTTCATTGATCACTACTTTATAAGGGACATCGATGCTGTACAACATCTCGAATGTGGACAACCGCAAGACTGCTCGAGAAACAGGGTCTAATTGTTTATTTTCTCGGTCTAGATACGGCTCAAAAGCACCATCTACTTCCGCTAAATTTTTGGGTACACCAAACAATATATTACGAAATAATTTGTTATCAACTTTAGTCATATTATTGTCATTATGAAACTCTGCCTCGATAGTCTCCAAGTCAGTGCCCCCAACATCCCAGGAGTACAGGGCTTGAACAAGCATACGACGGGCTTTTTGACGCTCTCTTGATTTTGACATTTACTCAGCACCCTCAATCTGTTTAAACACTGAGAGCATCTCAAGCACTGACAATGCCGCTTCTTCACCTTTATTTTCACTGTTATCGCCCGCGCGCGCCAAAGCCTGCTCTAGGTTGTCGGTAGTTAACAAGCCAAATGCAATAGGTAGATCTTCATTCAAACTTACCTGACCGATACCACGAGTAGTTTCTGAGCACACATAGTCAAAGTGCGGGGTGTCTCCTCGGATCACGCAGCCCAACGCAATAATGGCATCGAAACGTCCAGTTCGCGCAGCGCGCTGACTCGCAATAGGTAGTTCGAACGCCCCTGGTACTCGATACGCTTCAATATCAGCATTTTTGATGCCCTGTCTAGTAAGAGTCCTCACAGCACCGGCCAAAAGACTATCGGTAACCTCAGCATTCCATCGCGCTGCAACCACAGCTATACGCACTGATTCAGTGTCAAAGCTGTATTCTTCTGGTCTAAATTGTCCCATTTAGAAATCCTATTTTGTTATTAGTAATTCAGTAATTTTGGAGTGATAGCGCAAACTATTCGCAACTAACGTACTCAACAACCTCAAGATCAAATCCTGAAATTGCTGTAAATTTAAAGGGCGCGCTCATTAAACGCATCTTCTGGACGCCCAAATCCATTAATATCTGCGAGCCAGTCCCGACCTGCTGATAGACAACATCACTTGCAGACTGGCCGCTGCTGGTATTAGGATTTAGGATCATATCGACCGCCGTGTCGATATCATCCGCAGACTCTGGGTAATGCAACAGAACTACCGCTCCGCGTCCCTCCGCAGCCACTCTTTCAAGCGCCCGATGGAACGACCACGCCTTAAATTCTCCCTCAGATTCGAGCGCTAAGATATCTCGCGCTGAACGATTGATATGAACGCGTACTAACGCGGGTTCATCACCACTCACATCACCCATCACCATGGCAAAGTGTTTTTCATTACGCGCTTTATCAAGATAGGTTTTAAGCACGAACTCCCCATAGTGGGTTTTTACTGAGCGCTCGTTAACACACTGCGTAGTCTTCTCTGTCACAAGACGGTAATGGATTAAATCAGCAATCGTACCGATCTTGAGTTGATGTTTTTCGGCAAATTTTTCTAAGTCATCGCGACGCGCCATAGTGCCATCTTCATTCATAATCTCAACGATCACTGCAGCTGGCTCAAAGCCTGCGATTCTGGCCAAATCACAGCCTGCTTCAGTGTGTCCAGCACGACTCAACACACCCCCTAGCTGTGCCTTGAGGGGAAAAACGTGCCCGGGCTGAACAATGTCGCTGGGCTTGGCATTACTGGCCACAGCAGCCTGCACTGTACGCGCCCGATCCGCCGCAGAAATTCCAGTAGTCACACCCTCCGCGGCTTCAATTGACAGTGTGAAGGGGGTTCCATAACCCGATGCGTTATTGTCATGATTAACCATCATTGCCAAATCAAGCTGTTTGCACCGCTGCTGATCCAACGTAAGACAGATCAATCCGCGAGCGAAGGTAGCCATAAAATTAATATCTTGAGGCCGGACCATAGGCGCAGCCATCACTAGGTCACCTTCATTCTCACGATCTTCATCGTCCATCAAAATAACCATCTTACCCTGACGGATATCTTCGATTAGCTCTTCCACTGTGTTTAGCAACATTGGTTACTCTCTTCTGTTAGCGTCGATTATTATTGGTCGGCAGCTTTATCGCCTAGCAGTAGCCGCTCTAAATATCGAGCAACCAAATCAACTTCAAGGTTCACTTTTGTGCCAACTTGGTAGTCGCCAATTACCGTGTGAAGCATAGTGTGAGGAACAATATTTAGCTCAAATTCAGAGCCGTCAACAACGTTAACGGTCAAACTAGTTCCATCAACAGTGATCGACCCTTTATGCGCTATATACTTAGCAATGTCTCGCGGTGCGCGAAGCCTGAAGCGCCAAGACCTAGCATCACCTTCCAGTGATACGACTTCACCGATACCATCAACATGTCCTGAGACGATATGTCCTCCGAAACGATCAGTCGCCTGCATGGCCTTCTCTAAATTTACGCGACTGCC
>DCBC01000171.1 GCA_002313335.1 Porticoccaceae bacterium UBA1117 | reverse complement strand
TGCTGGCCTCTCTCTTATTGGTCTCGCCGTTGGCGTACAAGGCAGTTTGTTAGGCGTGCGTGCAGCTTTGGAGGGTTTTGACGACCTACTGATTGGACTCTTAATGTCATGCTACTTTGCCGGATTTTTGGCGGGATCACTGCTAACCCCAAAGATGATTCAACGCGTCGGTCATATACGTATTTTTGCCGCACTGTCTGCAGTGGCATCGGTCACTATTTTGATACACGCGCTATTTGTTAATCCCTGGGCTTGGGCACTGATGAGATTACTTACCGGCTTTGCATTTTCAACCATCTATGTGGTCTCAGAAAGCTGGCTCAATCAGTCATCCAATAACGCTAATCGTGGCCAAATTTTATCTGTGTATACAACTATTTTGCTCGCTGGAATTTGTGCCGGTCAATTCATGCTTAATGTCGCAGACCCCACTGAATTTACCTTATTTATTTTAATCTCTGTGATGGTCAGTGTTGCTGCGGTTCCAATTTTGTTGTCAATCGTACAAACACCGCCTATTGAAGAAACAGAGCGAGTGACTATTAGTCACCTGTGGTTTCGTACAAGGGTCGGTGTGATTGCCATCGTAATGTCGCAATGGGTATCAAGCATTCTGTTTAGTATGGGCGCAGTGTATGCAACAAAGCTGGGATTCAGCGTTTACCAAGTCGCCAATTTTATGGGTGCCATGATGGCTGGCGGAATGATCCTTCAATGGCCGCTAGGGAAGCTATCAGACAGCATTGATCGGCGCTGGGTAATCGGCTTTTCGAGCTTAGCTGCTGTTTTTCTTGCCGTTATTCTTAGTTTTATGGATAGTGCATCCACATGGCTCTATGGGCTTGTATTCTTATTTGGCGGCTGCTCTCTTTCGCTATATTCGATTGTGGTGGCTTTCACTAATGACCACTTGCGGCCGGCAGAGATCGTCCCTGCCAGTGGTACTATTATTCTGATTAGTGGCCTGACATCTATCACTGGGCCCATCACTGCGGTATTTTGGTTACAAATTTTTGGATTAAAAAGCTTTTTTATACTGATCGCGGTGAGTTTGCTGGGTATGGGAGTAATGAGTATTTGGCGTGTTCTGACTATTCCGGCTCTACCTGCTGAATACAAGGTACAGAGTACGCTACAGGCAGCGGCAGCACCTGTTGGTACTATTTTGCACGCAGAAGAGGAGATACCTGCTGCGACCTAAAATATTTACCGAACATATCCAATAATTGCAATAAAGTGGGCGGTTGAACCAGCCAATACAGCAAAGTGCCAAATACCGTGCGCATGTTTTAACTGCGAGGTTTTATCGACCACATAAAATATAACGCCCGCAGTGTAGGCGACACCTCCGGCCACTAACCAATTAAAACCAACTACATTCATGGCTTCTTTTAATCCAGAAAAGTCCAGTGCGCATGCCCAACCCATGGCTAAGTAGATGACTAATTGGGCAACTTTGACCCGACGACCCGACAAAAATATCTCACTCAAAATACCAATCAGCGCGAGCGTCCAAATCACAATCATGATCCACCAACCACTCCCATCCCTCATGCTGACAAGCATAAATGGTGTGTAAGTGCCTGCTATCAATAAGTAGATAGCGATATGGTCAAGTAGCTGGAATAAACGCTTTAACTCAGTAGGTCGAAAGCTGTGGTACAGGGTAGACATTGTGTAAAGCAAGACCAGTGACAGTCCAAAAATAGTAAAGCTAGAAATAATCCAAGGATCTGCCGTCTGCACACTAACTGTTAAAAGCGAGCCAAAGCCTACTAAAGCTAGCGCCGCTCCAACCAGATGACTAATACTATTAAGTCGTTCTCCGTAATACATAATCGTCCTCAGTCTATTACTCTAATGCAGGCTTTTAGGATTGTCTGCGGCATGATCAGCAGCCCTTAAGTGACTAACCATCCGTTCTAGCATGTCAGGAAGTATATCTTCAGGTACGTTATGGCCCATACCTGGAAAAATAACTATCTCTGAGTTTTTTATAAGTTCGGCGGTATGCTCACCATGAAGGGGCGGTATAAGGCCATCATCCTCGCCATGAATCACTAATGTTTTGACTGCTATTGTTTTAACCTCAGCGGAACGATCACCGGTTTTAAAAATGGCCATCAACTGGCGTGGCATTGACTCAGGATAAAATCCTCGATCTAGTATTGCTTGGCTGCGCTGCTCAGCAGCATCACCAGATGCAAAACTAGTCAGTGCATCATTCGCAGCTTTGGTTGGGGGCGGTAGATGTTTTGCAAAGGTTGTGGACATTACAGACGTTAAACTAAGAACTCTTTGGGGATATTGAGCGGCTACCTGTTGAGCAATCATGCCACCCATGGAGAAACCGATGACATGAGCATCCTGATAACCAACGGCATCAAGAAGGCCCACAGCATCTGCAGTCATATCATCTAGGGTGTACGGTGCATTCACCGTAAATCCCAGCTGGTCTTTTAATAGCTGCCACCATATTGTTGGTTGGCCCCAACTATCAAAACGTGTAGATCCGCCGGTATCACGATTATCAAAAATCAGAACTTGGTAACCAGCTTGCTCAATACCTCGTACCATATTATCGCCATGAACCCTATTTGAAGCGCCCAGACCCATGATCATTAGGACTTTTGGATTATCTGGTTGGCCAATTTCTCGGTAGGCTATTTCGATATTATTAACCAATGCTGTCTTTAACGGATGTTCAGAAATATAGTCGGACGAAAACTCGGCATTCGAAAAGGATGTAGTTATGAGAAGCATCAGAGAAAAGAGAGCCTTGAGCATTAGTTTTCCTTTTTTGGTGACTATTTTCAGAACTGAGATTTTCATATAACTACCGTTCATTATTCCTAGCTGGATGCATTCAACCATAGTAGCCCTCAATCAATAAATCTATAAGTACTGGTATTTAATTAGGGACTCATTAGTCATTCCCCAAACGGTATCGCTACAAAAATCATAATGATTGAT
>DCBC01000114.1 GCA_002313335.1 Porticoccaceae bacterium UBA1117 | reverse complement strand
TTGGATAATGAGAATATATTAATGATGGGCGAAGGACATTGCTTTAGAGACCAGGTATCTAAGATATTACCCAACATCAACCAGAAAAAATCCTCGCAGGCTTCAATCCGAACAATGACTGAAGGTAGTTCCTTAGAAACACTTTGTCACATGGTATCCTCTGGACTGGGGATAACAATATTGCCGAACTCTGCGGCAATTGGCGCTACCGATCGAACCGATAGCTTGGTTATTAAACCTTTTGCAGAAATATCGCCGTCCAGAACTACTGCCATCGCTTGGCGTGTAAGCTTTCCGCGTCATAAAGCCATAGACGCGCTGCGTAATGCTATTTATCTGAGTAATTTACCTGGGATAACTAAAACTGAATGAGCACCCAGAGCTTAGACAAAGCGAGCATAGAAAATTTACGAGGGGTTGGACCACAGCTCTCCTTAAAATTAAATAAACTGGGTTTGTACAGTATTCAAGATCTCTTGTTTCACCTGCCTCTGCGCTATATCGATCGAACAAAAATAACGGCTATTGGCGGTGTTCAACCACAAACAGAAGTGGTGATTGAAGGCGAAGTCCGTGCCTGTGATGTAGTGTTCGGCAGACGGCGGAGTTTAGTCTGCCGCTTACAAGACAATACTGGTACAACAACACTGAGGTTTTTTCATTTTAATAAAGCGCAGCAAGAGCGCCTCAAAGTTGGCGCTCGCTTAAGATGTTTTGGCGAAGCTAGACGAGGAGTATCCGGCGTCGAATTCTATCATCCCGAATACCAACATATTGATACCAACCGACCGCATCAATTAGAGGACACTCTAACGCCCATATATCCAGCTACCGAGGGTATTACTCAGAGTCGTATCAGAGATCTTTGTGCTCAAGCCTTAAATCAGCTCGGGCAACACTCTATTCAAGAGCTAATCCCGTCTTTCGATAATGATGGGCTCAAGCACCAGCTAGCTTACTCTTTGGTAGAGGCTCTCATCTTTTTGCACAACCCACCACCGGGCACTACTTTAAACTTACTCGCAGCAGGAGAACATCCCGCACAGCAGAGACTAGCTGCTGAGGAATTAATTGCTCACAATCTTAGTTTGTTACGATTGCGCCAAAAGATTCAACAGCAAGGGGCACCCGTTCTAAGGGAAGATAAGACAGCTAAGTCGGCGTTTTTAAAGCAATTGCATTTTCAACTCACTGCCGCTCAGACAAGAGTGGCTAATGAGATAAACAAAGACATAGATTCTGCAGTACCAATGCTCCGTTTGGTACAAGGTGATGTAGGGTCAGGAAAAACGGTAGTGGCAGCTCTAGCTGCACTGCAGGCCGTTGCAAACGGTAAGCAAGTTGCGTTAATGGCTCCTACCGAAATTCTTGCTGATCAGCACCGTCAAAACTTTGAACAGTGGTTCAAGCCACTAGGTATCGGAGTCACGTGGCTAACTGGCAAAATTAAAGGTAAAGCCCGCACTCTTAAGCTGTCAGCTATAGCTGATGGAACTGCACAGATGATTATTGGTACTCATGCTTTGTTCCAGGAAACCGTCGAATTCAATGACCTTGGTTTAAGTATTATTGATGAACAACACCGTTTTGGTGTCCACCAACGACTTGCTCTGCGTAAAAAAGGGTTTGTCCCCAACTCATCTGCTGAAACGACAGGCTCTGCACCTCATCAGCTAATCATGACGGCAACACCTATACCACGAACACTCGCGATGAGTGCTTATGCTGATCTTGATTGCTCGGTCATCGATGAACTACCACCAGGACGCAAGCCGGTAGATACACTAGTTCTAAGTAATTTACGTCGTAATGATGTTATCGAAAGAGTACGTGCTTCTTGTATAAGCGGTCGTCAGGCCTACTGGGTTTGTACTTTGATCGAAGAGTCGGATTTTTTAGAAGCTCAAGCTGCAGAAGTTACTGCGAGTGAACTGCAATTGCTCCTGCCCGAATTATCAATTGGGCTTATTCATGGGCGTTTGAAGCCTAGAGAAAAGATTGAAATCATGGAGGCCTTTAAAAATGGTGCCATAAATCTTCTGGTCGCAACCACAGTCATTGAGGTCGGCGTGGATGTGCCAAATGCGAGCCTCATGATCATTGAAAACTCCGAGCGTCTCGGCCTATCCCAATTACATCAATTGCGTGGCAGAGTGGGTCGAGGCACTGAAGCTAGCCATTGTGTTTTACTTTATAGTCCTCCGCTATCTGGCAATGGTAGTGCTCGTTTAAAGATCATGCGTGAAACGACTGATGGCTTTAAGATTGCCGAGAAAGATCTTGAATTAAGAGGCCCTGGAGAAGTACTCGGCACCCGTCAAACCGGAAATATGCAATTACATATTGCAGACCTGCAGCGAGATGCCCACATGCTGCCAGACATCAAAGTTATCGCAGAGAAATTGTTAATCAACTATCCTGAAAATGTAGATTCACTAATTCGTCGCTGGCTTGGGCGCAATGAGCAATACGCGCAAGCCTAAAAAGTGATGAAAACATAAAATAAAAGTATTTCATTTTCATGACAAGCTTTTATAATGCGGTTAACTTGGAGATCCTCAATGGTATTTAGTAATTCAATTTCAAACCTGTTTGGAAAATCACCCATAAGGCCTCTTCAAGAGCATATGTCACTAGTGGTTGTCTGTGCCTCCAAGCTAGAGCCATTCTTCGAGTCCGTTATTGCGGATGACTGGCCAAAAGCGAGTGAAATTTTCGACGGAATTTCAGATGATGAAAATAAAGCGGACGAACTGAAGAAGCAATTTCGGCTAAATATGCCAAAAAGCTTGTTTATGCCTGTTTCTCGTGGTGACTTACTCGGAATTTTAGCTCAGCAGGACAATATCGCTAATACCGCTAAAGACGTCTGCGGTATTGTCTTGGGCCGCGAAATGGCTATACCAGTAGCATTGCAATCTGACTTCCTTGCTTATGTTAAGAGCGCTATTGAAACCTGTGAGAAAGCGCGTACAGCAATCGACGAACTCGACGAGTTACTTGAAACTGGTTTTACTGGCCAAGAGGTAAAATTCGTTAAAAAGTTGATTCGTGATTTAGACGCCCAAGAACAAAAAGTTGATAAAAGAGAGCGTAAGTTGCGGCATCGTCTCTTTAAAATAGAAGCAGAGATTCCCCCTGTCCACGTTATGTTTCTCTATAACGTCATTGACAATATTGGTGAAATAGCTGATATCGCCGAGCGCGTGGGCAATCAACTCGAACTCCTGTTAGCAAAATAATACTTAATTTACGAGACTGATTATCATGGAATTATTTACCGAGTACGGTACGCTGCTAATTATTCTTGCTGGAGGATTTGGCTTTTTTATGGCCTGGGGAGTCGGTGCGAACGATGTGGCTAATGCCATGGGTACGTCCGTAGGCTCAAAAGCACTAACTATTAAGCAAGCTATTTTAATCGCAATGGTTTTTGAGTTCGCTGGTGCCTATTTGGCTGGAGGCGAAGTCACATCAACGATTCGAAAAGGTATTGTAGATAGTGCTGTATTCGTCGATTCTCCAGATCTTCTTGTCTTTGGAATGCTCTCGGCACTCCTTGCTGCGGGCACCTGGTTGATGATTGCCAGCTTCATGGGTTGGCCTGTATCGACTACGCACTCTATTGTTGGCGCGATCGTTGGGTTTGCGGCAGTAGGTGTTTCTGTAGATGCAGTGAACTGGTCTAAAGTTAGTACCATCGTCGCTAGCTGGGTAGTGTCACCAGTGATCGCAGGCACCATATCCTTTGCTATCTTCCGTAGCGTTCAAACGCTTATTCTAGTTCAGGATGATCCTTTTGAGCGTGCAAAAAGGTATGCACCCATGTACATGTTTGCTGTCGGATTCTTAATGGCGATGGTAACCATTCTCAAAGGACTAAAGCATGTTTTTAAGGATATTGGCGTATCGCTAACCTTTGGTGAGTCGATAGTCTGGGCCATTATGTTTGGTATCTTAGTAGCAATACTGGGCTCATTCCTTTTGGCAAGGGTCGAACGAGACGAGGCCTTAGAGGAAAAAAACCGATTCGCTAACGTCGAACGCGTGTTCGCCGTATTAATGATTTTCACTGCCTGCAGTATGGCTTTTGCTCATGGTTCCAATGATGTAGCTAACGCTGTTGGTCCTCTGGCTGCCGTCGTCAATGTCGTTAATTCTGGCGGTGACATTGCAGCAAAAAGTGCCATGCCTAGCTGGATATTACTGCTAGGCGGGGCAGGCATAGTGTTTGGTTTAGCAACCTATGGATATAAAGTCATGGGGACCATTGGGCGTAAGATCACTGAATTAACGCCTAGTCGAGGATTTGCTGCTGAGTTAGGCGCTGCTGCCACTGTAGTCTTTGCATCAGGTACTGGATTACCCATTTCGACAACTCACACTCTGGTTGGAGCGGTTCTCGGTGTGGGTCTTGCACGCGGAATAGGCGCATTAAATTTACGTATGATAGGCGCAATTTTCTTATCATGGGTTGTCACCTTACCCGCCGGAGCGGGTCTGGCAATTATTTTCTTCTTCTTCTTGAAAGGCGTGTTTGCCTAAAAGAGCCTGGTCAGTGAGGATCTCTCTATTAGTTTTAGATCTCGAGAAAGCTACGAATAGAAGGGCCAATGGTCCAAATTACCTTTTTATAATGGCAGTTTTAGACCGAAA
>DCBC01000055.1:18838-20892 GCA_002313335.1 Porticoccaceae bacterium UBA1117 | reverse complement strand
GTTGTGCCAAACACTATAAATTTGATTTGGTTAGGTAGGTGGCATATTTACGTTCTTTTTCTGGATGGTACTATTCGTACTTATTGACCATATAACTTAATGATTCTTGGTTTTAACGCGTCTACTACTGTTTGGTTTGTGGTGTAGATCGGACGAGTGGTATAAATTTTCAAAAAGCAGTCAAATTTNNGCTCCGCTATCGTTGATATCCGTGCTTCTTCACGCGGCAGCCGCCGGGACCTTGGGTTTAATGAGATGATGATACAAAAGTTAGCCCGCGAGTTAGCTGTACTCTCGCAAAACTCGTCTATGTGATTTTTGTGGTGGGTGCTTGTTATTATTATGTCCGTTGTGCCAAACACTATAAAGTTGATGTGGCTAAACAGTGGGTATCTTGACGCTCTTCTTGTGGATATCCTGACTCTCTTTTTCGGGATGGTGCTATTCGCACTTATTGACCATATAACTTAAGGATTCTTGGTTTTAACGCGCCTATTACTGTTTGGTTTGTGGTGTACAGTCGAAGAGTAGTATTAATTTTCAAAAAGCAGTCAAATTTAGGTTAGTTATGCTTGACTCTTTTCTCGTTGCTACTTATCATGCGCGCCACCTAGCCAATCACGTCCCGTTCGTCTAGAGGCCTAGGACACCGCCCTTTCACGGCGGTAACAGGGGTTCGACTCCCCTACGGGACGCCATTTTAGAAGTGTTGGCAGAGGTTCGGCTTCTGCGGGAATAGCTCAGTTGGTAGAGCGGTACCTTGCCAAGGTACAGGTCGCCGGTTCGAACCCGGTTTCCCGCTCCATATTAAAAACGCAAAGCTTATGCTTTGCGTTTTTTTTGTCTAAAAGAAAGTTAAGCGACCATTAGAATAGTAGTCAGTAGCTAAATCTAATCAGAAAATGCCCATCGCTAAACCCGCGGCAATAGTTAAGCCAAAATCTTCGCAATCTTGCCGATTTTTTTCTTTGAAACCGCCCACTAAAATGAGAGGTTCGCAAATCTTGCGAAGGGGATAGCCTTTTACTATTCGATCTATCTCTCTGACAGCGCCAGTACCGTCATTTCCGGAGCTTACAAAAACGCCATAAGGTAAGTTTATTTGGTGAGGCTCAGCAGGGTAGAACGTGCGGTCAAAAAAATCCTTTAGCGCACCACTCATATACCCAAAATTTTCTGGGGTACCAAAAATAATACCATCAGCCCAGAGCAGATCTTCTAGATCGGCATCAAAAGCCCTCAAAAACCGTATTTTTACGCCGTCTTCTTGGTTGCACCCAAGATGCACAGCTTGTGCCATATTTTCTGTCCCACCACTTTGACTGTGGTAGACAATTAGTACGTTTTTCATCGTATTTTAAATATCCTTCAGCAACGTTGCCGTTTAACCAACTACAATTATTACTAGTACCGCCATGTGAGACTTTATCAGGGTGTCTGATGGCTGGATACAAGGAGTTTTATGATTTATTTGTTAGCCATTAGTGCGGGGATATTTTCCGTTGCGTTTTATCCTGCGTTACCAAACATACAGTCCTATGCAGTATGGCTGAGCCTTATTTCTCTCGTTTGGGTGGCAATTGAGTACTCTAAGCTATCAATTGTGAGGTATGCTCGGGCCATCTTTCGTTTGAGTTTATTGTTGGGGTGGGGAGCCGCTTGGGGTTTTTATTGCGCTCATGAAGTGTTGAATCATCAACTACCGGATACTCTGGATAGACATGACTTTTTGGTATCAGGAACCATAGCTAAAGTACTAAAGGCAGATAAGCTAAGGACTAATTTTGAAGTTACTGTTCATTCTTCCGTGCTTATGGAAGATCAAAATCAATCTATATATTTAAAAAAGCTTTTACTCAATGACTATTCCTCGAGGGCTAAAACGAAACCTTTAAACATTGGTGAGGGTGAACACTGGCAGCTTGTTGTGCGTTTAAAAAGACCGCGAGGGTCAATTAACCCGGGGGGCTTTGACTATCAGAGTTGGCTTATCCAGAGTGGTTATTCTGCCACCGGTTATGTAAAACAGAATCAGCTTAACTATCAACAAGAGC
>DCBC01000055.1:18135-18431 GCA_002313335.1 Porticoccaceae bacterium UBA1117 | reverse complement strand
AGTGATTTATCTGACCTTGGTGGAGCGATTTTAGTGGCGCTAACCGTTGGGGATAAAACACAAATAAGGCCTTGGTGGGAAAGTCTAACCAGGTTAGGAATAGTCCACCTATTAGTTATTTCTGGATTACATATTGGTCTGGTTGCGGCTGTTGGTTTTATGATTGGCTCCAGCGTTGTAAAAGCGCTGTCATCTCTGAGTTATATTTTTCCAATTATTAGCAAAACACATGCTTATTTACGTTTCATGCCATCGATTTTTGCGGTTTTACTGGCTACTGGCTATAGCCTTTTAGC
>DCBC01000055.1:8238-17737 GCA_002313335.1 Porticoccaceae bacterium UBA1117 | reverse complement strand
CATAACCCCTTGGGCATGCTTGGCGTGGACTTTACTGATCATTGCCGCCTGGCAGCCACTGGCAATTTTAAGTGCAGGGTTTTGGTTGTCCTTTACGGCTGTAGCAACATTGATTGGATGGTTTTATCCTTGGGTTTCTAGTGATACAAGTTTTAGGAAAAAAAGAGTAATAACGGCTCAAATAGCGTTGCTCAGCTTGATGTCATTACCATTATTTGTATTTCTCGGCAGGATTTCATGGTTATCACCCCTCGTCAATATAATGGCAATCCCTTTGGTGTCGTTGTTGACCGTCCCGCTTGCGCTATTTGGGGTCATCTGTTTAGTTTTTAGTGAGCGCATTGCAGAGTCTGTCTGGGCTTTAGCAGATTGGTCAACAACGCCAGTACAATGGTTATTGGAGATTATCCCATCATCTTACGGTTTCTTATCATTACCTGTGATTATGGATTGGAGGGTACTGTTAGCACTTTTTATGGCATGCGTAGCGCTCTTGTTGCCGATTCCAAAGGTTTACAAGCTAATTTCTATGCTTCCCCTCAGTCTTGCACTATTAGCCCCCAACGATGAGGTGAATTTGCAGCTTACAGTATTAGATGTTGGTCAAGGGCTGGCTGCGGTTATAGAGTTTGGGGACAAAACGCTAATCTATGATACTGGTCCTTGGTATAGTGACTCGTTTGATGCCGGTGCTGGAATTGTCGTCCCCTACTTAAATTCGCGAGCCCGCAGATCGATTAATAAGATTATTATTAGCCATGAAGATAGTGATCATAGTGGCGGGGTACTGTCACTAATTGGGGCACTAAGACCTGATTCAATGTTGGTTGGCCCCGGATTTTTCGACCGCTTAAATAATGGCACTCAAGAGGCCAGTAACCAAAAAATGAAATATGCTCAATGTCTTGCCGGACAGAAATGGTTATGGCCATCTTCTCAGCCACAGGGGGATTTTAATCCTATTGGCAGCGTCCAATTCGAGATTGTTTGGCCAACCAGCGATGGGCCTGAGGAGGGCAATAATAGTTCCTGCGTACTTCAGATTACCTGGCGTGATCAGGTGATTTTGCTGACAGGAGATATTGAAGCTAGTGCAGAGCGGCGTATTATTAAAGAAGGATTAATGGAGACTAAAAATGTGTCCTTACTTGTTGCCCCTCACCATGGGAGTAAAACCTCTTCTACAGAGCAATTTGTGAGAGTTTTTAGACCAAAGCATGTTATTTTTTCAAGTGGATATCGCCACCATTTTGGCCATCCCCACCCTGAGGTGGTGCGTCGCTATACCGCTTTAGGGACAAGAGTCTGGAAAACGGCAGAAAAGGGTGCGGTAACTTTTCGTTGGGATCAGTCTGGGAAATTAGATATTTCCTCCGCCCGTGACCGAGTATTTCCTAGTTGTTTCACTTGCACCGCTTGGTGGCGTTAAAGAGGGTTTTTCTATCTTTAATAACGGACTTATTTCTATTATTGCTACTAGTGAGGTCATAAACCCGCTTAATTTGCCAGTGACTATGCCCCAGAGCCCTATCATGTGGTTTAATTGCTAGATGAACAGTTCCGCCAAACGTGGCAGTGTGCGGCTAACCGGATGATGAATGATGATCATGATGATTAACACAAGTAGATTCAATCTATTGTCGTTAAGCGAAGGAGGGGGTCTGCGTATTCTTAGCATTACTGGTATTCTTTGGAAAGAGTGGTTTAAGCATGCCTGAAGTAATGGGTCAATCCGGCACAAAGACCTATCTGAGACTACTTGGCTATGTGACTCGCTACTGGGCGCCATTTTTGCTGGCTATAGTGGGGTTGCTTATACATACGGGCGCTGAAATCGCTTTCATTGATCTACTCGGCTATATCACCGACACAGTGGGTGGCATCACAGGCTCCGCTGCTGCTTCTAGTTCTCTACCCAAAGTGGGGATAACTGCCGGTCTAGCTCAGCAAATATTTGGTGATAGATGGGTTGGGGAAAGCTGGCTTGTTATACCCCTGTTTTTAATAATGATTAGTGCGGTTAGAGGTTTTGGCTACCTCATTGGGACCTATTTTCTGGCCTATGTCGCTAATCATTTGGTGCATGGGTTACGGACTGATGTGTTCAATCGTTACCTACTACTGCCATTTAAGTTTTTTGACCAATCGATGTCCGGACATTTGGTGTCGGTGGTCACCTATAATATTCAGCAAGTGACAGATGCAGGGACCAAAGCGCTTAAAACGACGATACAGCACGGAAGCATGGTTCTTGGTTTAATGGGATACCTACTGTATTTAAACTGGATACTAACGCTATTTTTTATCGCCGTTGTGCCATTTATTGGTTTTATCGTAGTAAAAGTTAGTAAACGTTTTAGGCTGATTAGCCGAAATATACAATCTGCTATGGGCGATGTGACGCATGTCGCGCAGGAAGGCGTTCAGGGCTATCAAGAGGTGCGAATGTTTGGCGCTGTGGCTACAGAGCGCGCTCGAATGGAGATGACGAGCCACAATAACCGACGGCAAAATATGAAGATGGCATTTACAGGAGCGCTAAGTAATCCATTGATCATTTTAATTGTCTCCTTTGCGTTTGCTGGTATAACTGGCTTTATGCTAAACCCAATCATTCTTAACACCATGACAACAGGAAGTTTCATTACCTTTATTGTTGCTTCAGGCGTACTTATCAAACCTATCCGGCAATTAGCGGAAGTTAATAGTGATATTCAGCGGGGTATTGCTGCCTCTGAATCAATTTTTGGTATTATCGACACGCCGGCTGAGGTCGACAATGGACGTTATCAAACGAAGGTGGTCTCTGGTCAATTAGAATTCTCCAATATTAACTTTGCGTATGAGGGTACTGAGAAAGAGGTACTAAAAGATATTAGTTTTTCTGTGAGCCCAGGCGAAACAATCGCTTTGGTAGGCTCCTCAGGAAGCGGTAAAACATCGCTAGTAAGTTTGATACCACGATTTTATAATCACAAGGAAGGCAAAATACTACTTGATGGTACCGATGTTAATGACTTCTCACTGGCTAATCTGCGTAGTCATATTGCGATCGTTAGCCAAAATGTGACGCTGTTTAACGATACTATCTTCAATAACATCGCCTACGGTGAACTGCAGGGTAAATCCGAGGAGCAGGTATATGCTGCAGCTGAAGTGGCAAATGCCAGTGGGTTTATTGAAGAATTGCCTGAAGGTTACAATACCCATATCGGTGATGATGGCGTTATGCTCTCTGGTGGGCAGCGACAGCGTTTAGCGATTGCCAGAGCGGTTCTTAAGAATGCACCGATTCTTATTCTAGATGAAGCGACCTCGGCGTTGGACACTGACTCGGAGCGCCATATTCAGGCTGCGCTGGAACATTTGATGAAAGGGCGTACCAGCTTTGTTATTGCCCATAGATTAAGCACCGTTGAAAAAGCAGACCGAATTTTGGTACTTGAAAAGGGGCATATTATTGAGCAAGGTACCCACCAGGAGCTAATCGATGCTAAAGGCCGCTATGCCAATCTATATCGAAATCAGTTTGATGAGCCACAGGTAGATTAGGTTTGTCAGCGGAAAGCTTTTGGGTAAAAGCCTGGTACGCAAAAAAGACGTGGTTGTTTCTTTTAGTCCCTATTGCATGGGTTTTTAGCGCGCTTAGTTCTCTGCGCAGACGGCATCTTCAAGCACGCTATCAGGGGGCTCCTTTCGACGCTCCTGTTATTGTAATTGGTAACATCTCGGTGGGCGGTAGTGGCAAAACGCCATTAATTATTGCCTTAGTCAGGATACTCCGTAAAAAGGGGTATTCGGTGGGGGTTGTCAGCCGCGGTTACGGGGGCAAGTCTATCGGTTATCCTGTGATTGTTTCTAAAAACACACCGGTGTCCGAAAGTGGGGATGAACCTCTACTCATTGCAAAGTCTTGTGATTGCCCCATTGTGGTAGATCCGAACCGAAGAAACGCTGTGCTCACCTTAATCGAGCGCTTTTCATGTGATGTTATTCTTAGTGATGATGGGTTGCAGCATTATGCAATGCACCGCGATGTTGAGGTCGCAGTGGTTGATGTGATTCGAGGTTTAGGTAACAGACTTACGCTCCCGGCGGGACCACTACGTGAACCTCTTGAGCGGCTCACCGAGGTGGATTTGGTTGTGCATAATGGTGCTGAGGAGATAAGCGCCGACGTAGGTACGGCTGAAAAAAGTAGTTTCGTGAAACTTAAACCATTTGGCTTGCGTAAATTCGGGACAACCGAGTTGATCGACGTGAATGACTGGGCCGATTCGATGTCGGTACACGCAGTGGCTGGAATTGGTCATCCTGAGCGGTTTGCTGTAACACTCAAGGAAATGGGCTTTCAGACAGACCTTCATGCTAAGAACGATCATGAGGCGCTTTCAATCGCAGATATTACATTTAACGATCAGCGCCCCATAATTATTACTGAAAAAGATGCAGTGAAGTATAATGATTTTGTCCCGCATAACCTGTGGGTGCTTGAAGTAAGAATGTTATTGAGTGAAGATTTTGTCGACAACCTTCTGAAGTGCGCAGGACTGCCTGTGACGAACCTTTAACTGGCTCATATAATAGGCAGTTTTCTAAATTAATCGGTGATAGCTATGTCGTTTGTGGTAATTATTCCAGCCCGTTATGGCTCCTCGCGGCTCCCCGGTAAGCCGCTGAAGGATATTGCAGGAATGCCGATGATACAAAGGGTTTGGGAGCAAGCAATCAAGAGTAGTGCGTTAAGAGTCGTTATAGCTACTGATGACTCTCGGATACAGTTAGTCGCCGAGGAATTTGGTGCAGAGGTCTGTATGACGCGAGAAGATCATGTGTCTGGTACTGACCGATTACAGGAAGTAGCCTGTGCTCTAAATCTTGATGACAGTCAGCTGGTAGTGAATGTTCAGGGCGATGAGCCTCTCATTCCACCTGTTGTTATCGATCAGGTCGCGTCCAACCTTGCTGCCAACCCAGCTGCAGGTGTCGCGACGCTGTGCGAACCCATTGATGGGGTTGAAGACTTTTATAATCCAAACGTTGTAAAAGTTGTTGCTAATGCGGCTGGCCTAGCCAGTTATTTCAGCCGAGCGCCCATTCCCTACCCACGGAGTGATCTGCCATCTAGTGGCGTCCCAGGGCGGCGTCATATTGGTATTTATGCGTACCGTGTTGGCCAGTTAAATGCCTTTGTAAATTGGCCAGTAGCGCCAGCCGAAGAGGCTGAATCTCTGGAGCAATTGAGGTTTTTATGGAATAGCGTGCCCATTCATGTTGTCGATGCTGTTGCCAAGGTACCGTCCGGTATTGATACAGAGGACGATTTGAAGGCAGTATCGTTATTATTTTAGAGTCTAATTTTTTAAATTAAAGCTGAAAAGTTATGGTTAGAGTGTCGGTTCTTTTTGTTTGTTTGGGTAATATTTGTCGGTCGCCAACGGCCCATGCCGTGTTCCAGTCAATGGTCGATGACGCAGGCTTGACCAAGGCCATTTACGTTGATGGGGCAGGGACGGGAGATTGGCATCTTGGCCATGCACCGGACGCTCGTTCATCAGCTACCGCTGCAGAACGAGGGTATGACATGTCTGCATTGCGTTCACGCCTAGTGACTGTAGAGGACTTTTCTACGTTTGATTATATTATCGCAATGGATGCGGATAATTTACGTAACTTAAGAGCTATGTGTCCGCCAGAGTCTAAGGCAACGTTACAACTACTTTTGGATTATTCTCGTCATCCAGAGTACGACGCGGTAAGTGAAGTTCCAGACCCTTATTATGGCGGTGAGGATGGGTTTCCACACGTATTGGACCTAATTGAGGATTCTACGGCAGCGTTGTTAACCCATGTTAAAGCTGAGATAGCAACGGCTTCAGTAGTTCAAGGTTAGCGGGCTATATGAGTTTAAAGATAGAAATCAACAAGTGTCTTCAAGGCTACAATACCTTGGCGCTCGCAGCGAGGGCCGCATATTTCTGTTGCGTATCTGATCACCAACAGATACAAGATGCATTAGCCTTTGCGCAGTCTAAAAGTTTAGCCGTGATACCGCTGGGGGCCGGTAGTAACGTGGTGCTGGCCTCTGATGTCGACGGTTTGGTTATTTATTTAGATCTGCGTGGCGTTACCGTTAAGGACGCTGTTGATACCGCAGAGGATTCTGTCGATGTCACTTTTCAGGCAGGCGAAGACTGGCATGAGATGGTTTCATATAGCTTGGCGCAGGGTTGGTATGGGCTAGAAAATCTATCGCTTATTCCCGGTAATATGGGTGCCGCTGCAATACAGAATATCGGCGCCTATGGCGTGGAATTAAGCGATATTTTGATATCGCTAAAAGTGGTCGATATAGAGTCTGGACAATTATTAACGCTAACCACTGAAGAATGTCAGTTCTCCTACAGAAACAGTGTTTTTAAGCAATCATTAAAAGATAAATGCATAATCACTGAAGTAACGTTGCGTTTGTCGACTAAGCCAGTTATTAATCTTGAATACCCGGCCTTAACGCACTATTTTGATGATCAATTAGCTGTGCCGACCCCGTCTATGGTCAGTGAGGCTGTGTGTAACATTAGGCGGTCAAAACTGCCGGATCCAAATGAGTTACCCAATGTAGGTAGTTTTTTTAAGAATCCTGTCATTTCTGCCGTTAGCTTTAAGTCACTTGAGCGACAGTTTGAGGCTAATGACGTTAAGGTCCCCGGTTACGTTCAGTCTGGTGGTGCCGTGAAGGTCCCAGCAGGGTGGTTGGTCGAGCAGTGCCAGTTTAAGGGAGTTCGCCAGGGCTCTGCGGGTGTTCACAAAGATCAGGCATTAGTGTTGGTTAACTACAATGATTCAATGACCGGTGACTGTGGGAAAGATATTTTAGGGTTAGCCGCTGATATACAGAGGATGGTCGCGGCTAAATTTTGTATAGATCTAGATATAGAGCCGCGGATTTATGGATCTCTTTAATAAACAGACTATTCCATTACCGCTAGGCGAGGGGCGTTTCAGTGACATTGTCTTTTGGCCGAACTGGTTGGGGCAGAGTGATGCTGATGAGTTGCTGGAGACAGCCATTAACAAAACACCTTGGCGAAAAGATGTTATTAACATTATGGGTAAACAAATTCCTATACCCCGGTTACAAAACTGGTTTGGAGACCCTAATACTAGTTACACCTATTCAAGAATTCGATTGCAGGCAGTAGCCTTTCCTGGGTGGATGGAGCAGCTGCGCGTCAATGTAGAACGTGAAACTGAAAAACCATTTAATCGAGCGCTAGTTAATTACTATAGAGATGGCAAAGACAGTGTTGATTGGCATGCTGATGATGAAGTCTCTCTGGGCTTTGAGCCACTCATTGCAAGCGTTAGTGTTGGTGCAGAGCGAGTGTTTCAGTTACGGCACAACGTAACTAAAGAAAAAATTAAAGTTAATCTCCCCCATGGCTCTTTACTATTAATGGGAGCCGGTGTTCAGGAACATTGGCAGCATAGCGTAGCAAAGGTAAAGCAACTAGATGATCCTCGAGTTAATTTTACTTTTCGGAACATGGCATCAAATAATTAGTGAACTGGTATTGGAGTGAAAATGGAATTATCTCAATTTGGGCATAAGTTCGCTGGTTCAACGGGCATTGTCGAGCTTATGGACGATTTGGGGAGTGCATTGAATGAAAACCCCGAAATGATTTTTATGGGGGGAGGTAACCCCGGGCGAATACCGGAGGTTGAGGCGGTGTTTAAACGTCGACTAGAATCAGTTCTTCAAGACCCTGCGCAATTACATAGCCTTATGGGTATCTATCAGTCGCCACAAGGGGACAAGCAGTTCTTAATTGAGATAGCCGCGCTACTCAATAAACAGTTCGGCTGGACGCTTTCTGAAAGAAATATTGCTGTCTCCAATGGTAGTCAGCCCGCCTTTTTTATTCTTTACAATATGCTAGCAGGAAAAATGATGGATGGCAGTCACCGCTCCGTGCATTTGCCGTTAGCACCAGAATATATTGGTTATACGGATATAGGCTTAACTGACCGTTTTTTTACGGCTACACGCCCCGAGATTGAACTACTTGATGACAATTTATTTAAATATCACGTTGACTTTTCGAAGCTTAAAATAGACCAAAATACTGCCGCGCTTTGCGTGTCTAGACCGACTAATCCGACGGGTAATGTTCTTACAGATGCTGAGGTTGAGCACTTGGACGAAATAGCGAGCCAAGCAGGTATTCCGTTGATTATTGATAGCGCCTATGGGCTCCCTTTTCCGGGAATATTGTTTAACGAAGCAAAGCCTCATTGGAATGAAAATACTGTTCTGGTACTGAGTCTCTCAAAGCTAGGTCTGCCTGGTGTACGTACCGGAATTGTTGTAGGTAACCAAGAGCTAATTACAGCATTTAGTAACGCCAATACAGTCGTTAGTTTGGCTTGCGGTAACTTTGGTCCAACAATAGCCAGAGAATTAGTGAAAAGCGGCGAAATACTTTCGCTTGGTCGTGACCTAATCAAGCCGTTTTACCAAGATAGAGCTACGCAGGCAGTGGAATGGTTTAGGCAGGCTCTTGGCAGTGTCTCTTATAGGATACATAAACCTGAAGGAGCTATCTTTCTGTGGTTATGGTTTGAGGGGTTGCCTATTACCAGCCAAGTGCTTTACGAGCGTCTCAAAGACCGAGGGGTTCTCATTGTTCCTGGTCATAACTTTTTCCCTGGAATGGACGATGGTTGGCAACACCAGCAGGAGTGCATTCGAGTATCTTATGCGCAAGATGCAGTATCAGTTCATAACGGGATCAAATTAATTGCAGCAGAGGTCATAAAGGCGTTTGCGGAATAGCCGTTTAGCCAAGCGCTTAATTGACGCTTCAGGAAAGTATTTTATTGAACCCAATACTTGTGGCTAATAATATCCTTTGTTAATGCATGGGCTGGAATAACGGCCTATTTCGAGTGGCTTCGTTCCGTAGAATAACATCTGCGTCGAGTGAGGCGATTGAAACATCTTTCTCTACAGGTATGTCTCCTGCGAGTTGTAGGCCAATAAAGCGTATCGCACAGACTCTCAGAAACGACGTAAAGTTGCTTAGATCATGGCCAGCCTCGATGGACTCACTGTATAGGCGATTGATCATTTCAGGTATTGTTAATGAATCTCTTTCAGCTATTTCCTCCAGAACCTTCCAAAAATGGAACTCAAGTCTGATGCTGGTTACCATGCCTTGTATTCTGATAGAGCGTGCAGAGGTGTCCCAGAGCTTTGTGTTTGCGTCAATAAATAATTTACACATAACAGTTATTTTCCTTCCAAACGTGGGTTAAAGCGCCACCAAAAAATAGTTTAGCTGGCATGCTTTTTAGACTTATATAAAAGCATATTTGGAATGGGACGGCTATAATTCTTAAGTGCTATATACGCTAATGCATAGGCCGGCATTAGTACACGTAATTAGACCTAGGTCAGGGTTTTTGAGGTGTTACTGTCTTGAGGTTTGACGCG
>DCBC01000055.1:0-8076 GCA_002313335.1 Porticoccaceae bacterium UBA1117 | reverse complement strand
CATAACAAACCTCTCTCTAATTTTTGCGCTTCAAATTTCAGCAGATAGCTGACTCCAAATACGCTTCTATAAAAGCATATTGATGAGGTTGTTGCTATAATACTTCCGCGCTATATACACTTATGACTAGGCAAGTATTTATAGTTGCTAGATTTAGAGGGCGTTTGATCTAAGCTTAGAGAGGCGCAGAGTACTCATCTAGAAGAGTGAGCAAGCTAACATATTGNNGTTACTGTCTTGAGGTTTGACGCGTCTAGCTAGCCACTTTGAGGCTCGTAGAATGCTTATCTAATAGCGTGAGTAGGCTGACATATTGCTGGTCACTTATCTTAGCAAGTTGTTTCTCGAATGCACCAGTTCCGGCCAAAAAAGCTGAGTTCAGTTCTTTGGCTGACTCCCGAACTTCGTTTAATGATTTATCCATAACAAACCTCTCTCTAATTTTCGCACTTCACATTTTCAGCAGATAGCTGAACGCAAATACGCTACTATAAAAGCATATTGATGAGGTTGTTGATATAATACTTACGGGCTATATACACTTATGACTAGACAAGTATTTATAGTTGCTATATTTAAAGGGCGTTTGCTCTAAGCTCAGAGGGGCGCAGAGTACTCATCTAGAAGAGTGAGCAAGCTAACATATTGCTGGTCGCTTAGGTGAGCCAGTTGCTGCTGAAATTTTGCAGGGCCAGCTAAAAAAGCCGTGTTAAGGGCTAACGCTGAGTTTTCAGCATGGTGAGGGGTTACAGATATCTCTGCATCGATGCCTCCATTTTTCGTATGAATCATATCTTTAGCGCTCTTTTAATAAGTTACAACTGCGTCTTGGATTTAAGTCAGGCTATAAGACGCACTCTCTTTAATTGGCGCATACTACTCACTTTTGCATCGACACTGGTAGTAAGCAAATACTACAAATACTATTTTTAGCTAGTATTTACTTTTAGATAAAACCAATTATATTAGCCATGTAACGCTGGAAATAGAGAAACTTTGGTCGTTTTGTAACGCTTGCTGTATAAACCAGCACTAAATACCTGTGGCAATATCGGTGAGACCCGCGTGTCTAATTAGCGAATATAGACTCGTTTATTTTACAAACTACAACTCATCTTGGCGTATAGTGCATGCCATGATTAATGCCCAAACTGTTCTAGAGTCTACCTTCGGTTATCCATCGTTTCGTGCTCCTCAAAAAGACATTATTGATACCCTCGTGGCTGGTGGAGATGCTTTGGTACTGATGCCAACCGGTGGCGGTAAATCGCTGTGCTATCAAATACCGGCTCTGGTTCGCGATGGCTGCGGTATTGTTGTCTCACCACTTATTGCCCTTATGCAAGATCAGGTAGATGCGCTTCGTCAGCTTGGGGTTAAGGCGAGTTATCTAAATTCTACGTTATCACTTGATGAGGCGCATAACATTGAGCAAGCGTTACTGGCGGGTCAGCTAGATTTACTCTATGTTGCGCCGGAGAGGCTCAAACAAGAGCGTATGCTCAATTTAATAAAACGTTCATCAATCGCCTTATTTGCTATTGATGAAGCGCATTGTGTCTCGCAATGGGGTCATGATTTCAGAGCCGATTATCTACAGTTAGGTATTTTGCATGAACAGTTTCCAGAGATTCCGCGCATAGCACTTACTGCAACCGCCGATGCACGTACTCGAAAAGAGATTGTTAATCGCTTAGATCTTGGTGGTGCTCGCCAGTTTGTCTCTGGGTTTGATCGGCCTAATATTGCTTATACTATTGGGTTAAAGCACAACCCAAAGCAGCAGTTACAGCAATTTTTGACAGAGCAACATGCCCACGACGCCGGTATTATTTATTGTCTATCACGTAAAAAAACTGAAGATATTGCCTTTTGGCTGCAAGGGCAAGGCTTCAATGCGCTGCCATATCATGCTGGCTTAGACGCAAAGATTCGAGCCAACCATCAAGCTCGATTTTTACGTGAAGAAAGTGTGATTATAGTGGCTACCGTAGCCTTTGGCATGGGTATTGATAAGCCTGATGTGCGCTTTGTGGCTCACCTAGATTTACCTAAAACGGTGGAATCTTATTATCAAGAAACCGGTCGTGCTGGGCGTGACGGATTACCCGCCAACGCTTGGATGATATACGGCTTGCAAGATGTTATAAAACTGCGGCAAATGATGGAGAGCTCTGAAGGTAGCGAAGAACACAAGCGTGCGGAGCAACACCGCCTAAATGCGATGCTCGGGTTATGCGAGATAACAACCTGCCGACGACAAGCGCTCCTAGACTACTTTGATGATGAACTAGATCAGCCGTGTGGTAACTGTGATACCTGCTTAAAACCTGTGCCCACTTGGGATGGCACACAAGCGGCGCGAATGGCTTTGAGCGCTTGTTATCGCACCGAGCAACGTTTTGGGGTTAACTATTTAGTCGATGTGTTGAGGGGTGCCGATATTGATAAAATCAAACACAACAACCATCATCAACTATCTACCTACGGTGTGGGGAGCGAACTAGACAATAATCAATGGCGCTCGGTATTTAGACAGCTAGTGGCGAGGGGTTATTTGAGCGTTGATTTAGAGCGCTTTGGTGCACTGAGGTTAGAAGAGAAGTGCAGGCCACTTTTGCGCGGTGAGGAACATATTGAACTGCGTAAAGATGTTAAACAGCAAGACGCTAAACGTACAACTAAATCTCAGTTACCAGTGGATATAGATGTGGCCCTTTGGGAAACACTGCGCAATTGTCGTAGGGAATTAGCAGATGAGCAGGGCGTGCCACCCTACGTCATATTTCATGACAGCACATTGCAGGAAATGTGCGTGACCATGCCGCAAAGCCTACCAGAATTTTCTCAGTTAAGTGGCGTCGGTGCCCGCAAATTAGATAAATACGGCGCTGTTTTTTTGAGCGCAATTAACAAACATTTAGCGGCCTAGACGTCTTTAATGGCATCTGCGGTTAAGCATGATTAGGCACTGTAATTTGAGTAGTAGCCAAGTCTGAAGTCAACTTTATTCTGTCACTTGGGTTACTTTTATGCTTTAGCAATCCATCGAAGACTCTGGAGCTTGGCTTAGGTCCTTGGGGAAGGTTTATCCATTGAATCTTCGAGTGTCGTGAGTAGTAGCTTAATTTTATCAAGTGATTCAGTAAATTCATTTTCGGCTACAGAATCAGCAACGATTCCTCCGCCTCCCCAGCAATGCATTACCTTGTCAGATGCAACTATAGTGCGAATAGCAATATTCATATCCATATGATTGTTGGCGCTAAGATATCCAATACTACCGCAATAAATAGAACGTCTAAGCGGTTCTAACTCTTCAATAATTTCCATTGCCCGCTTCTTTGGAGCTCCCGTAATTGAGCCACCCGGAAAGCAATCGCGCAGCAACTTAAGTGGAGAGCTTTCAGGTAAGAGATCACCTGTCACGGTACTAACAAGATGGTGAACGTTAGGAAAGCTTTCTAGTGCAAATAGCAGGGGTGTTTTTACTGTTCCGGCAGTGCAATTTTTACTAATATCATTACGCAGTAAATCTACGATCATAACGTTTTCTGCTCGATCTTTTGGGCTATTACGCAGTATCTCCTCATTCTTAAAATCTTCTTGGGGAGACTTTCCTCTTGGCATGGTACCTTTGATAGGCTTAGTTTCTACCAATAAAGTATTACTCATCTTTTGCGGTAATATTTTTAAGAACCGTTCAGGAGACATTGATAATAATGCCTGGCTAGGCCAGCGCCAAAAAGCGGAGTAGGGTGACGCAGTAGCCTTGCGTAAACGTTTATAGGCCCTCCATTCGTCACCCTCATAGGGTGCAGAAAAGTGTTGAGTAAAATTAGTTTGGTAGCAATCTCCACTATTTATGTAACGTTTTATTGTGGCAATGGCCTCTACATATTCCGTTTTACTAGTAGTAGCTGTAAATGAATGCGTTAGTCTAAAGTCTTGTTCCTTTGCTTCCCCATTAGCTGGAGAGTCGCAAAGCCTCTTAAGGACATCAGACTTAAGTGTGTCGGGACAGTATTCATGGAAGACAGCTTCAGCGGTTTTGGTATCATGGTGCACAGTGAGGGCCCATAAAAATCTGCCAATACGCATGTCAGGAAGGTCCACTAGGCTTTTGGCTTTATTGGGCATATCAATGAGACGCCGGCCTAAATCATAGCCGAAAAATCCTATGAGCCCGCCAGTGAATGGAAGGTCCTCATAGCACGCATCTAACGGTAGCAATGGATCGAGGACATCCTGCGCTATTTTAAAGGGGTCATCGTCTGAGATGCGCGTTTTGTTGGCGTCAGTCACTGTCGAGTGACTACCTCGTGTTTCAATAATTATGTCAGCAGCGCTAGACATAATATCTAGATTACCCTGCAGGCTTGCTGGTTTTCCACTATCCAGCCATATCGCCTCAGGCATATCACTGATTTTCTCGAACAGCACAGAGCAGTCCGCGACATAGGATATTTCATGACGAGTAATTGACTTCACTGGTTAAGGGCCCTTTTGAACTGTCCTGCCCGAAGGCTTGATACATGTAATGATCGATACTCTATGGATTTACAAGGCTACACGCAATCTTCATTTGACACCTTTGTACGATTCATTCATCTTGTCAGCCTTATTAAAAAAGGTTTAATTGAATGATAAATATTCGTGTGGCGGACGCACAGCAAGATGCATCTATGTTAACTCAACATAATTGTGCAATGGCACTAGAGACTGAAAATAAAGTACTTGATCCAAAAGCGGCCCAACTGGGTGTGCAGGGACTCTTTGAGCGCCCTCAGTTTGGTTTTTATTTAGTAGCAGAGGTCGATGGTCAGGCTGCTGCGAGTCTTATGGTTACCTACGAATGGTCTGATTGGCGTAACGGACTGTTTTGGTGGATTCAATCGGTTTATGTAAAACAGGATTACCGTCGAAAGGGACTGTACAGAGCAATGTATGCTGAATTAAAGCGGATGGCTCTCACGCAGCCCATGCCTGTTTGCGGCTTTCGGCTATATGCTGAAACGGACAATACAAATGCTCATGCGACTTATCGAGAATGCGGAATGCATGTGTGTGAATATCTGATGTTTGAAGAGAGCACAGCTCAAGCAGGATAGAGTCGACTGAGTAGAGCAGGAACAGCATTTTCGACCCGCAGTATTCGACGGCCAAGGTGAACAGGGTCAAAGCCTGCTTGAACTAACTTTTCGATTTCAAAAGGGATAAATCCACCCTCAGGGCCAATAGCAAGGGTAATTGGAACTTGGCAGTCGATTGGACAACGTTGTTCAGAAATTGGGTGGGCAACGATGGCGGTTGACTCACCGACAATACCCGCTAGCTCGTCTTCTACAAAAGGTTTAAATAACTTACGCAAATGTACCGCTGGAAGCAGAGTATCTCTAGACTGCTCTAAGCCCAAAATTAGCTGCTCCTCTATGGATTCTGGCGCCAGTAGCGGAGACTGCCAAAAACTTTTTTCGACGCGACTGGCGTTAACCAAATACACGTTTTTTACCCCCATGGCGGCGATAGTTTGCAAGATGCGCCTTAGCATTTTAGGTCTCGGTAGGGCCAATATTACTGTTATAGGAAGGGGTGCTGGTGGCCTCAAAGTAAGATTTACTTCAATCATAGCGGTCTGTTTATCAATAGAGATTATTGTACCCGTTCCTATGGCACCGTTTACCTCTCCAACTCGAACTGTGTCACCTTTTACAAGCCTCTGGACCTCATTTAGATGAGTAAGCTGTCGCCCGACTATCTTAGTTAAGTTGTTTTGGATATGTTCACATTTTATAAGCATTAAATTCATGACTTAATTGTAATCTATATCGACCAGCGCAGAAAATGATGTTTTTTATAATCTTTGATTTATCGAGTTCTTTGATCGTTCAATACAATGACGAGCCAATATAATGGGCGATCAGTCATTTAAGAGTGTGTAAAACCAATCGGTCGTCTGTTATTGCATAGATAAGCTTGGACAATGACACAAAAGTGTCCATTATGGGTGCTGCGTAAAATCAAAAAATGGCATAAAAAGGGATCTTTGTGCCATCCACTAAAATTATAATCTAAAGCAGGGGATGATCTTGACTAACAAAATTCCGAGAAACAGTGAAAATGACTATTCAGAAGAGATGGCTCAGAAGCGGCGAGATTTTGCGAGCGAGAAGACCGCATCTTCCCTAGATAATATCGGCCATTACTCCATTGATCCTGCTGTTACAGCGGGTAATATTGAGAATTTTATTGGCGTTGCGCAAGTGCCTTTAGGTCTTATAGGGCCTTTATTAGTCAATGGTGAGCACGCTCAAGGGGAGTTTTACGTCCCTATGGCGACGAGCGAGGGAACTCTGGTTGCTAGCTATAATCGCGGCGCTAGTTTATTGCGCGCCGCAGGCGGAGTGAAGGTGTCTGTTGTAGATGATGCCATGCAGCGAGCGCCGGTCTTTATTTTTGAGGATGCGCGCGAGGCACGAGATTTTGGTGTTTGGGTTGATGACAACTTCGATGAGATTGCTGCGCAGGCTGAAACGACAACCTCATCAGGTAAGCTGCGAAACATTCAACAATTTGCTGCGGCACGCATGCGTTACCTAAGATTTAATTACACCACGGGTGATGCGGCGGGACAGAACATGGTTGGCAAGGCGACGTTTGTTGCCTGTGAGTGGATTATGGCTAATTATCCAGGTATTCAGCGATATATGCTTTCAGGGTCCATGGATACTGATAAAAAGCACTCACAGCTCAATACTCTGCATACACGCGGTAAGCGAGTTATCGCTGAAGTTACCATCCCTAGCGCATTACTTGAAAAAGTCATGGGTGTCACCGCCGAAGTATTGTTTAAAGCCCGCTCTATTAGTCAGGTAGGTGCATTTCTCGCAGGGTCTGTAAATACTGGGGCACACTCAGCAAATGGCATTACAGCAACGTTTATAGCAACTGGACAAGATGTTGCTAACGTTGCAGAGTCCTCTGCAGCCATTGCTTACGCTGATATCGATCACGACGGTAATTATTATCTTTCGATTACAATACCCTCGTTAATTGTTGCTACGTATGGTGGTGGTACGGGTTTACCTACACAGCAAGAGTGCTTGAAAATGCTTGGCTGTAGTGGGGCTGGAAAGGTCAACAAACTAGCAGAAATTATTGGTGCCACAGTCATGGCGGGTGAAATCTCACTTATGAGCGCAGTGTTGGCCGGTGACTGGGTGACTAGTCATGACGCTTTGGGACGCAATCGGTAATATAAAGTCGTTGCGCATGATAGCAATTATGGTTGACTGCACTATAATGCGCATCCCCTGGGCTCGTAGTTCAATGGATAGAATAGGGACCTCCTAAGTCTTAGATGCAGGTTCGATTCCTGCCGAGCCCACCAACCGTTTTCTAGGATTCACTTGCTTGGCAGGGTGCCCGGCGCAGCTGATTTTGGTCATCAAATCTTCAGTCAATCTGGTTGGAGTCGCGGAAAGCACTAATTGGTTAGGTATTATGAAAACTCGCCGAGACTATGGTATGTTGATTTACTATTACATAGATAGTCAGAATGATAGCTAAATTAAATACACCTTACATCCAAGAATTAAACCTCTATGAGCTATTAAGTCGTGTTTTTCGCCTACATCACATTACCTATTTTTATGCTCAATAAAATCACTAACAATACGATCTAAGTCATACCGTTGCAAACAGGCCTATACCTTTGGATACCGATTTGTCACAGCCTAGTTACTATTAATTATTTTTCTACTATTGTACTACTTGATTGTAGAAATACTGCAACCTACTAGTAAAAAGGAAACGATCAAATTGACCAAAAGAGGGCTATTGAGCTAGGTACTACTAGCGTTGCTAGGCAAAATATAAGAGACAAGCCTTTACCGTAATCTACCCATGAGTTTGGGCCAATAACTGACAAAACAGATAGGGAACACAATTATGACAGCAGACCAAATTTTTAGCATATGTACTGCGATTGCCCTGTCCGGTTGGGCAGGGCTAGTCCTTGCGCCACGATGGACCGTGACACGTGATTGGATTGCTCCAGTTATCGCGCCTTTGCTC
>DCBC01000008.1:42212-68388 GCA_002313335.1 Porticoccaceae bacterium UBA1117 | reverse complement strand
CCACCACCAGCCACTGTGATATTTAAATCAAATTTTTCTACCATGTCGACAACTTCGAAAGGCTGTCTAATGATCATGCGAGCCACTTCGCGACCGAAGTAAACTTCGATGCTGCGGTCATTGATTTTGATGTTACCGTTTCCAGAAGTCATGAAAACACGTGCGGCGGATGTCTTTCGACGTCCAGTACCATAAAATTGAGTATCTGCCATAATCGCTTTCCGTTACAAGTCGAGTGTTTGAGGTTGCTGTGCAGTGTGCGGATGGTCCGCCCCCACATAGACCTTCAACTTTCTAAACATTTCCCGACCCAAAGGGCCGCGGGGCAACATGCCCTTTACTGCTGATTGGAGAACACGCTCAGGTGCTTTCTCAATCAACTTCTCAAAACTAATATCTTTAATTCCACCTGGGTAACCAGTGTGAGAATAATAGATTTTGCCCTTCGCCTTGTTACCAGTGACGGTAATTTTTTCGGCATTAACGATGACAATGTAATCACCGGTATCGACGTGAGGGGTAAATTCTGGTTTGTGCTTACCACGAAGACGTGAGGCCACTTCGGTCGCCAAGCGGCCTAAAGTTTTTCCGTCTGCGTCAACCACAAACCAATCGCGTTCTACTGTTTCTGCTTTTGCGCTAAATGTTTTCATTGATTCCTACCTGGATTTGGGACATCCCCAAAAAGGGTGCGAATTGTAATGATCAGAGAGACCTAATACAAGCGCTGTTTGCACCAAAGTTTAACTTTTTTCTAAAGAAGATTAAGGTCGGTGTGGTTTAGCGAGATATTCATGGCTCTGCATCTCTAGCAAGCGGCTCTTAGTACGCTCGAATTCAAACCCTAATCGACCGTTGCAATATATCATATCCAGTGGCTCCGCGGCAGATATCGCCAGCTTTACGTTGCGGTCATAAAACTCATCAACCAGATTTACAAACCGTCTTGCCGCGTCATCATTTCCAACACCCATTACTGGTACATTAGAAATAATAACGGCATGGAATTCTTTAGCAATATCAATATAGTCATTTTGGCTTCGCGGCCCTTCACAAATCGAGCGAAACGCAAACCAAACAATATCTTCAGAGAGCTTAATAACAGGTATCGAACGGCCCTCCACTTCCAAATCAACATTAGATTTTATTTCGCCTTCTACCGGTACCAAGCGTTCAAAAATAGCGGCTATCTCTATATCCGCCTGCTCATTTAAAGGGAAGCAGTAGAGAGGGGCCTTTTCAAGTGCTCTGAGGCGGTAATCAGTTCCTCCATCAACATTGATGACTTTGCAATGGTGATTAATTAAATCGATAGCCGGTAAAAACCGAATGCGTTGTAGCCCATCTCGATAAAGCTGCTCCGGCACAATGTTAGACGTAGTCACCAGACATACGTTAAGTGCAAATAGTTCGTCAAGTAACGTCGCGAGAATCATTGCATCCGCAATATCACTCACAAAAAATTCGTCAAAGCAGATAATCCAAGTCTCACTGGCAATTTTTTTTGCCACTTTACTTAGTGGGTTCACTTCGCCTTTGAGTTCCTTTAATTCTTGGTGGACCCTACGCATAAAGCGATGAAAATGTACCCTCATTTTAGTATCAAAGGGTAAACTCTCGTAAAAATTATCCATCAAATAGGTTTTACCTCGGCCGACTCCTCCCCAAAGATAAAGACCCAGGGGCGCTGGAATCGGTGTATACAAAAGTTTTCGGAGAAGTTTTTTCGAAGGACTCAATAAAGATTCTTGATATCTCGCCAGCATCACTACATAAAGATTCTCAAAATCAATCACGGCAGATGCTTGCGCCATGTCTGCCGCAAAACCCTGCTGCTTAAGATCATTCTGATAACGTTGTTGAGGAGACTGCATCTGCTGATCATCTGGCAAGGGCTTAATTCCAACTGTAACTAGCAAACTAATTTCTTTCAACTAGAACACCTTCCCGCCACAAAATTAAAATCTACGGTATAATCATGTCTCAACACCAAAAATTCATCGCGCTAGCTGAATATGGGCGCCTAATGAATCGATTTTATTAAGATTTTAAAGAAAGGGGTTTCTCTTTGGACGTGCTGATATCTTCAATACCTATCGCAGTGCCTAAAATCAGTAGCGCTGCCGCAACGCTCGTATCTGTTGCACCTCCCGCTGCTGGCTGGTCAGGGCTGACAGTGCTATTTATTGCAGTCCTCGCATTTATAGCCGGAGCCGCTGCCATTTTTGTTTTTCTTCGCCAAAGCGACAAGAGTGCAGCAGACACAAGCGAATTGCAGAAGAAGATTCTTAAAAGTGATCAGCAATTGAAACGTTACCAACAGGAAGTTTCTGAGCATTTTATTACAGTATCTCACCTGACAACCAATATCGCTCAAAGCTACCGACAAATACATGAGCATTTGGCAAGCAGCGCTATTCGCCTAGCAAGCCCAGAAATAGGGCGACAGCTACTAAAATCGGGTGGGTCTGAGATCTCTCTGCTCGACGCAGAAGGTAACCCACTCATTAGCATGGATGATGTCGAAGTGCCCAGAGATTATGCGCCTAAGGTGCCAGGTGGCGTTTTGAGTGAAGGCTACGGTTTAACTGACGCTGAAATTGATAGTGACTCAGACTTGTTAATGCCAAATACAGCGCATACACCAGATACGGAGTCAGATCCGACCGAAAATGTAAGCTAAAATAAATTAGGTTTTGAGTAAACATGGAGGTTTACGCTGAAGTCCGATCTAGCTGGCGGTAAAAATGGGCCGATTAGTGTTGTTTTCCCGAGTCTCTGCTGTTTATGCAGAGACCTCATATGTGCACCCAATTATTGCCTTTGCCAACAGTGTGTGAACAATTTACCGTGGATAAAACACCGGTGCCCTCAATGCGGTATAGGATTTCAGTCAAATCAGCTCTGTCCTCAATGCCAAAGATCTCCTCCTCCTTTTAGGCGATGTGTGGCGGCTTTTGAGTATCAACATGGCTCAATAGATCGGCTTATTATGGCTATAAAAACTAACCCTTCCTGCCCAGAGATCAGGCAACTTTCACGACTGCTCGCGAACGTAATTGAAGATACTTATAAAAATTCGGTCATGCCAGAGATGATAATTCCAGTGCCACTGCACTGGCGAACTATGCTCAAAAGAGGTTTCAATCAAACTGATGGAATAGCGCTTGCTTTGACGCAATACTTAACCCCAATAGAAATTTGCAACAACCTATGCGTCCGTCAAGTTCACTCAACTCCTCAGCACCTAAAAACAAAGAAGCAACGTTTTAAAGGCATGCAAAATGTATTTGCAATAATGCCGGGAAAAGAAACACCTTTCGACAAAAACGCGGGAGCCTTAAGGGCGTTAGAAGATAAAACTGTCGCTATTATTGACGACGTTGTGACTACGGGTGCAACTTCTGGCGCTCTGGCAACTGTGCTGATAAATGCTGGTGCAAAATATGTCGATGTTTGGGCGCTCGCAAGAACGGGCTGGCATATTTGAGCCAGCTAAAGGAAAATGGGGTAATGAATTCCAAACTTAAATTATCTCCCGAAGAAATCTGGCAATGCATCACTGATGAAGCCAAGGTGTCGGCCATAGCTGAGCCCAATTTCGCAGAATACTTTGCTAATACTATTCTTCTCTATGAAGATTTGGGCGCGGCGCTGAGTAATCATCTTGCAAGAAAACTGGCAAGTGCTGCTGCGACCGCGCCGATGTTAAAAGAGATCATGCAAACCATATTTGCAGATAAAGAAATTATTACTATGGTCGCCAGAGATATACAAGCTACCGTAGATCGAGATTCGGCATGCAACCTCTACAGCTCTCCTTTTTTGTACTTCAAAGGGTTTCTATCGCTACAAGCATATCGCGCTGCACACCAATTGTGGCTCCAAGGAAGAACGTCGCTAGCACTACTTCTCCAACATAGAATCTCTATCGCCTTTGCTGTGGACATACATCCTGCAGCTGTAATTGGTAGTGGAGTAATGATTGATCACGCCACGGGATTAGTTATCGGTGAAACAGCCGTCGTTGAAGATTCTGTATCTATTATGCAGTCAGTGACCCTTGGTGGTACCGGGAAAGATAGTGGTGATCGTCATCCAAAGATACGTAGGGGTGTATTAATTGGACCCGGCGCTACAATTCTTGGCAATATCGACATTGGAGAAGGCGCTATGGTCGCTGCGGCAAGCGTGGTTCTAAAGAGCGTAGCTGCTCACAAAGTAGTTGCCGGCGTGCCTGCAGTTGAAGTTGGCGACCTTACAGAGGATAGCCCTGCAAAGGGAATGAATCACTACTTTGTTACAAAGTAGTGATTCATTCCCTACTAACAACGCAACCAAGAAAAAGCTAGCACCTGATCAATTGAATCAACGCCTATAGCTCCCATCAAAAGGCGGTCTAAGCCAATAGCCACCCCAGCGCATGCTGGCACGCCGCTGTGGAGTGCCGCAAGGAACTTTTGGTCTACAACTACAGCTGGTTTCTTAAGGCGCTCCCTAGCCTTCCTATCGCGCTCTAACCGGACTGTTTGTTCCCCGGCATCTATTAATTCCAAGTAACCATTGGCTATTTCGACTCCATTCACAAATGCTTCAAATCTTCGACTGACGTTTTGTCCGGCCCTGTTAGGGCTAATCTGTGCTAATGCCGCTTGGCATTCAGGGTAGTCATAGATAATAGTGATGCCTTCTGAAAGATAAGGCTCGACCTGAGAACTAAAAATAAGATCTAAACAATTAGCCCGTGTTTCATCTATCCAGCTGTCTGAGGCTAGCGTAGCTGCCAATAACTGCAAAGCCTCTAAGTCTGCACTATGGGGATCAAATCCAAGACGCTCAAAAAAGCAGTCTGAGTAACTTAGCTTACTCACATCGATGGCGATGTCTTTTTCTCCTCCTAAAAGTAGCCTAATTAACTCAGCTACCTCAGACATTAGCTGGTGATCATCCCATCCGCAGCGATACCACTCTAGCATTGTAAATTCAGGATTATGTTTTACACCGATTTCACCGTCTCGGAACGCCTTACCCATGAAGTAGATATCACCACTGCCTGATGCCAGCAGTCGTTTCATAAAATATTCGGGAGAAGTTTGAAGATAACCTAGCTCGCTAACGACGGATGTCACAATACTGTCGATATTAAGATCAGTAACTGTGGATTTACCCATCACCGGGACATCAACCTCAAGTACTGAGCGTTGCTTGAAGAATTCGCGAATGCAAGAAAGCATAGCCGCTCGCCGGCGCAAGGTGTCTAAACTTGCTCCAGGCTGCCATTTATCCATGATGAAACGCCTTCAATGATTACCAGAAAAACTAAATAACCGACGGCTATTTAACACGGCCTTGATATTCACCTGTTCGTGTATCAACCTTAATCACGTCTCCTTGATCAAGGAATAATGGGACTTTCACCACGGCACCAGTCACTAGCTTAGCCGGCTTGCTTCCACCCTGAGCGGTGTCACCACGCAATCCAGGATCTGTTTCAATAATTTCGATTTCAACATGATTAGGCGGCATTACAGAAAGAGGCGACCCGTTATACAGAGTGACCATGCATACGTCTTGCTCACTTAACCAGGGCAGAGCGTCGGCAACTGCACTCTCAGTAGCCTGATGCTGCTCAAAGGTGTCCGGCTCCATAAAATACCAAAAATCACCGTCGGTATACAAATATTGCATGTCCTGGTCCATTACATCGGCGCCTTCCAATGACTCTCCCGACTTAAAGGTTTTGTCCAGGACTCGAGAAGTCTTTAAATTGCGCAATTTCACTCGACTAAACGCTTGACCTTTACCTGGCTTGACGAATTCATTTTCCAAAATCGAACAAGGGTCACCATCAAGCATGACTTTGAGTCCAGAGCGAAATTCATTAGTAGAGTAATTGGCCATTGTTGTTATTTCCGAAAATGAGTATGGCAAACATGATAACTGAAGTTCATCGGTGTTTTTTAAGTTTTACGTCTAATCTCCGATTTTATACAACGGTATCTTTATGCAGGTTAACAATGTCTTTGTCGCTATAGCCCAGCAAATAGAGTATTCCATCCAAACCAACATTTGAAATTGCCTGCTTGGCAGACGCTTTTACCAGCGGCTTGGCCCTAAAAGCAACACCTAAACCAGCAATGTTGAGCATTGGCAAATCATTGGCGCCATCGCCCACAGTGATCACTTGCTCAAGACTCAGACCTAACTGGTTCGAGATCTCGACTACGATCTCAGCTTTACGCTGACCGTCAATAATTTCCCCTAACACTTTACCAGTGAGGACCCCTTTCGCAACATCAAGCTCATTGGCATAGATATAATCAACCCCTAATCGTTTTTGTAAATGACGCGCAAAGAACGTAAAGCCACCGGAAACAATGGCAGTTTTAAATCCGAGCTGTTTTAGGCTTTTAAGTAAATACTCAGCACCATCATTGAGGCGCAAACGTTTTGCAACCGTATCTAAAACGCTTTCGCTTAGCCCCTCGAGCAATGCCAACCGCTCTACAAAGCTTTGCTTGAAATCTACCTCTCCACGCATTGCGGCTTCAGTGATAGCAGCAACCTGTTCACCCACACCAGCTTCATCAGCAAGCTCATCGATTACTTCAGCGTCGATTAAGGTCGAGTCCATATCAAAAACCACTAACTGCCTACTGCGACGGAAAATATTATCTTCTTGATAGGCAATATCAATATTCTGCTCCCCCGCTAGCTTAAGTAGCAATTGACGCAGGTCATCTGCACTTTTTGGCTTACCGCGGGCCGACAACTCTACACAAGCCTGCCCAACGGAATCGGAATGACCCAAGGTTATACGCCCCGACAATCGGACTATTTTATCAATGTTAAGACCTTGCTGTGCCGTCACCTTTGTTACTGCCGCCAAATGAGATGCTTCTAAATTCCGAGCCAAAAGGGTCACAATATGCCGAGGCTTCCCTTGTAAACTTACCCAGTTCTCATAACGCTCATTGGAAATAGGCAAGAAAATACCCTGCATATTTAACCGATCCAGAGCGTTTAAAACTTCAGAAGTAACATCATCAATGCTGGCATTAGACGGTACTAACACCAAAATACCCATATTTAATTGATCATGTATAACAGCTTGACCAATATCTAGTAGTGTCACTCCGAACCGAGTCAAAGCCTCGGTGACCACATTAGTCACCCCCGGCTGGTCTTCTCCAGACACGTTAATTAGCAAAACATTCGACACAATGGATGATCCCGTTAATTTTAAGATCCCTATTATATAAAAGCTGAGCGAATAGGATAGAATAGAAGGAAAATAAATTGTCCAAAGGCTGAAGAATGCAGCGTCAATACGCCACTAAAGTGAAACTACCATCTATTATTGCTTTAGCTCTCTTATTATTTGGCGTCTTAAGCTGGGTAATCATAGAATTCCAGACTTCAAAGCTGTCTAATCAGAGGATTGTCGAAAAAAGCCAAGCCACTCTCAGTCAATTATCAGAACTTATTAGAACCCCTTTATTTAGCAGCGATATCATTGCTGTTCAATTCACTCTGCGCAACGCCACTAAAGACAAAGCTGTTTACAGCGCGAGTCTCTATGATGTTGAAAACACGCTTATAGCCCAAAGCTCTCAGGCCCAAACGGCCCCAGCTGGTCTAGAAACATTTAAGCGTAACATCCTCCTTGAGGATTCTCTCGCCGGCACCCTGGTGATCGCTATTAATAGCCAACCGATATACGCAGCCTACTCTAGGGTATTCTTTTTCTGGGCATTATTATGGCTGCTATTTTCAGCGGTATGCACCTATGCTTGTTATCGACTTACAGATAAAGTCTCTCGCCGGTTGAGGTCGCTCACTAATCGTTTGCCTGGAAGCAGTGATCCTATGATTGATGAAATACTTGCATTGGAAACAAGGCTCCAACCACTGCTGTCAAACTCGAGAGAATTAGACAGTCTTCCCAATGGAGGCTATTACTGCTCTGTGGTTACTGCGACTATTAAAAATAGACTTAGTTTAGGTCAGCAACTGAACCACGAAAATCTTGAATTACTGTTTGAGCATATCGATCTCTGCGTGGAGCGCACAATAGAACTTTACGGAGGTCAACGATTAGAGGGAAGTAAGGGTGGAATATGCTTTTATATTCGCTCGACCCAATGTTCAAAGCAACATATTTTAGTTTGCCTGATGGCGATGTACTCTCTTCAGCAGTTACTTGAACGGTTATCGGCTAAACTTGGCATTGAACTGGCGATAAACTGGACGCTTTGCAGTGACAATATTTCAGCATTGCCTACTTTTAGATATCACGAAAGTATATCCATGTTAAAAGAAACGTCATTATCGTTATCTAATCGCATAGACAAAGGAATTATCGCCTTATCAATCGCCGAGTATGATATTGATCAATTGAGCTCCATCGCTCGGTTCAGTAAATTGGAGGAGCACTGCTTTGAATTCCAAGGCTTCCCAGAACAGCGACAGCTTTTACTCGAAAAGCAAATCTCCCATCTGGCTTCAATTTGTCTTTAGCGATGACGCTACCAACCAATATTTTCGCTGATAGTAAGACTCCACACCAAAAGACATAAGACTATGGAGATCGAAACAGCGGCGGAACCGACATCTTTTGCCCGCCCGGATAGTTCATGAAACTCTAATCCTATTCGATCAACTATGATCTCAACTCCGGTGTTCAGCAACTCTGTCAGCAACACAACTAGCAGTGAACCAATCAATAATATCAGCTGCAGTTTAGACTGTGCCAACCAAAAAGCTGAGGGAATCAATACAAGACATGCGCCCAGCTCACACCGAAAGGCTTCTTGGGTCTTAAATGTGACTACAAGTCCATTTAGTGACTGCGCGGTGGTCTGCACAATACGTCGATGCAGTAGCCCTAAAATACCTTTATCAGCCATATTATCACCTCTAACCATCCAAATTTTGATCCATATTTAGCGCCGGAATCTCATCAAGCGGCGTTCCAATGACAGACGCAGGAACACCCACCACGGTTACATGAGCTGGCATCGATTTAATCACCAAACTGCCAGCACCAATTTTACTACCCTCACCGATATTGATATTACCAATAATTTTTGCGCCGGCTGAAATCATCACTCCATTGCCAATGGTAGGATGTCGCTTCCCCCTTTCATTGCCATTGCCGCCCAGTGTTACGGAATGTAAGACGGACACATTATCTCCAATTATCGCAGTTTCACCAATAACCAAACCAGTTGCATGATCAAGCATAATGCCTGAACCAATCTTTGCCCCGGGATGAATATCAACATGAAACACTTCCGCCATTCTACTTTGCAAAAAAGAGGCTACTTCACTCCGACCCTCTCTCCAGTACCAATTGGCCACTCGTTGCAACTGTAATGCTTGAAAACCTTTAAAATAGAGGAGCGGAGTAAGATATTTGTCACATGCTGCATCACGCTCAAAACTAGCTGACAAATCCAAGCATGCGTTAATTATAATCTGTCTATCAGATTCCAATGCTTCTTTAAAAATGTTTTTTAAGCTAGCGCTGGTCCACTGAAAATCAATAAGCTGATCAGCCAGACAATGGCTCAGGGCGTCCAGAAAACTGGTGTGGTCAAGGATAGATCTTTGCAGAAATACAGATATTGCAGGTTCAGACGCAACTAAGAGATCAGCCTCGTCCCTAATTAGCCGCCAAACAAATTCTTCTCTAACCATGCGTAAAAATACCTTCGGAAGTTCAATTACAGCTGAACAAAGCGCTCAACGATTTCATCAATATGCTCTAACACGACATCAAGGTACATTAACTGCCCATCTTTCACTAACTGCTGAGTAATGATCGGAACACTAAGTTGTTGGGCATAAGTGTCGGCAAGAGGTCGATAGCTTAAATGCCACAACTCAGGCGCCACACCTCCGTGATCGATCGCATAGGGTCGATAGAAACTATTACTGGTAATAGACAATGTACTATTTAGCCACTTGTGCATTGGCGCAAAAACGCCGGTATCTTGACATTCCTCTGGAACTAGCCGAATTTTATAACCATCGATCATTGCTGCAGCGTCATAGACATCAAAATCAGTACCCCAGTGATGGCGCGAAGCCCCGGGTAACGCCGACCAACGCAATACCGCTTTAACTTTCTGCCAATCGGTTAACTGATTCAGATCTATAGGATTACTAAACTGATCTAATACTGGTCGTAGCCCCGATAACTTGTCATTCCAAATCACCCTTTGGCGATCAAACGATCTGTAGGCACTGCAAATAGAGAGATTAAAGCCCTCCTCAATGGCGGCATTTTTTAGCGTGATGAAAGGTTCCAACACGTCTTTGTGAATCAGCATACTTAAACGGGTCGATTGGGCGTCTTTCGATTTTTCTGAATCCAAACTAACCAAATGCCGGTCTGTTGTACCAGTCAGAATATCTGTATCAATCGACATCTTTGCCATCATAGTTTTTTCAGGCCTTTAAATATAAATATCAGTTTTGAGTTTATAACGCGCTGGCACATAAAAGTAACTAATCGCTTAACATCAGATCTCTAATTTAAGACCAACGACTAACTCAGCCAAGCCATTTACTTATTTACAGACCTCAAAGACAGTCGATAGGCTGATGTAAACTAATTCCGTTACTGTCTATCATAGTTCGCCATGCCATTACCTCGACCCCTTTAGTAATCGCCAATTCCATGGTTTTAGCGTACAACGGGTCAATATCAGCAGCGACTTCAATACGATCGGCAGCATCCAATTGTACGCAAAAAAACAATACTGCGCGATATCCCAGATTGGCCATCTCTATTAATTCTCGTAGGTGCTTGGTGCCCCTAGCGGTCACAGAATCTGGAAACATGGCAAGACCATTACCCATATCAAGCGTTACATTTTTTACTTCAACATAGCAGTCTGGCAAATTCCCAGCTGTAGTTTGGAGCAGAAAATCAATTCGACTTTTTTCAGAGCCATAAGCCACCTCTGGTCTGACTAAATCATATCCTCTCAATTGTGGAATTTGATTAATAGCCAAAGCGGCGGCAACTAATCGATTGGTCCGCATAGTATTGATTCCAGCCAACTGACCATGACTAGTTGTCACGATTTCTAAGGTCCCTGGCAACTTACGTTTAGGATTGTCGGACAATGAATACCAACAATTAGATCCTTCAATCTGACAATTTTTCATTGATCCTGTGTTCGGGCAATGAATGGTCATTAAATTACCATGAGCATCAATGATATCGGCAAAAAAGCGCTTGTAACGCCTCAAAAATACCGCTGGAAATAGCTGGGGAGAATTTAACATCAAAAGTGGAGCCCTAAAATTACAAGTCTTTTGCCTTGGCGGTATAAATAAAATTTTCTGGTGCCGACCGTTATTGTAACAATGGTCTACTATTATCACAGCTCTATCAGGTACTCTTTTTCACATAGATTTGCACAATTCGTAAATTTTACTTGATAAATTGTTAAAATATCTCTATAAACAGCGTCGTTTTTTTGGGTATACACAAACAGCGGAATGTATTCATGGCCACAGTAAAAGAAAGTATAAAACCAGGCACCAAGGCTGCAAAGAAAGGGAAAGCAGCTCCTAAAGTATCAGTTAGTCTGCATGGACTAAGCCCCTATGTGGAAAAAAAGAATGAAGAGTACATGAATGAAAATCAGCGACTGCATTTCAAGCAGATTTTGAAAGCATGGCGCCATGAGTTAATGGAAGAGGTCGACCGGACCGTAACTCACATGAAAGATGAAGCTGCTAACTTTCCTGATCCCGCTGATCGCGCCACCCAAGAGGAAGAGTTTAGTTTAGAACTGCGGACTCGTGATCGTGAACGCAAGCTCATTAAAAAAATAGATAAAACATTGATTCGCGTCGAAGACAATGACTATGGTTTTTGTGACCAGTGTGGGATTGAGATAGGCATACGCCGATTAGAAGCTCGTCCGACCGCCGATCTTTGCGTAGACTGCAAAACATTGGATGAAATTAAGGAAAAACAGCTCACTGGAGGCTAATGCCAAAGCAATGCTTAGCTGGTTTTAGCCTTAGCTTGTAACTCATGGCGTACGAGATGGTACACGAAAAAATTGTTGGACGGTTTGCTCCTTCACCCTCCGGCCCCCTTCATTTTGGTTCATTAGCATGTGCTCTTGCCAGTTATCTGGACGTAAAAGTACGTCAAGGGCAATGGCTTGTTCGTATGGAGGATCTGGACCCTCCTCGCGAAATTAAAGGTGCTAGCCAGCATATCCTCAATCAACTTGAAGCTCATGGGCTACATTGGGATGGGGAGGTGCTTTACCAAAGCCATCGGCTTGAAGCTTACGCTGCAGCGGTTTCGTTTTTAAAAGATAATCAACTGGCTTATCACTGCCAATGCAATCGCAAACGGGTAGCCGAGTTAGACGGCGTCTATGATAATCGTTGCCGTAACTTAGGCCTGGATGGACAAAAAAATGCCACCCGATTAGCGCTGCGCGAGCAGCTTGGGAACATCAGTTTTGATGACCAAGTTATGGGCCATGTTAAGCAAAATGTGCACCTGACAGTGGGTGACTTTATTATCCAACGGCGTGATGAACTATTTTCATACCAACTTGCAGTCACAATAGATGATGCGTTCCAGAAAGTAACGCGAGTGATGCGAGGTTCAGACTTACTCGACTCGACGCCTCGTCAAATCTATCTACAACAGTGTTTTGGGTACCACCAACCATCCTACGCTCACGTTCCAATCGCAGTAACCAGTGATGGACAAAAGCTGAGTAAACAAAATCTGGCTGCAGGTTTACCGGCCGGGAATGAGTCTTCAAATCTATGTTCGGCGCTTAATTGGCTGCAACAGTCTCCACCAAAGAGCTTAAGCTCCCTTTCTGCTACCGAAATAATAGCTTGGGCAACCCAAAACTGGGATCAAAGTAAATTGCCGGCTCACTTAACCGCGCCGGCACCCAAGGGTTTTTAGACACGAAAAAACAGTTTTGTTCGGTTTGCTTTGCGAGGCAACCTTCAATACCATAAAACGTTGGACTGACATAACTATTTAACCAAACGGCGCCTATGTTTAATTATCGATTAGTTGCAACACTACTACTGCTAAGTATTGTCGTCTTTCCTCTTGCCATTCAATGGGCATTAGAGCCTTCTGGGCATTGGTTCAGGGTTTTTTTAGTTTGGGGATTATTGGTTTTTTCCACGTTTATTTTACAGCGTGAGCGAGTCAAAAAATGACTATCCAGATCGTTCTTTTTACTACAATAATAATTTTTATCGCTTGCCTCATCACAAGAAAAATTAACGCGCAAAATGACTCTAAAAGCCAAAATTTTATTTTAGCCCTGGCTCTTTTTGCCGCTACCGGTGTCCTTTTAGCAACAAGCTCAATCGAGATGGCAGGCCGCTACGGCTATACGATGATCCTAGCTTTGTTCGGATTCTCTCTGTTGTTTGTTATAGCACCGCTCGTGCTATTCCCCGTTCGTCGTCTTAGCAGCGTAGTCAGACTAGCAACCTCAGTAGATTTTTTAACCTTTCGTTATCGTGGAAAGAGCGTCGCCATTGTGAGTTGTTTAGCTACCACGCTGTCGATTATCCCGCTCGTCATTGCCCAAATACTGGCAACAGATTCTTTGGTCAATAATGTTTTTAATTCCAGCATTACGCCAATTACCTGTCTTTTTTTACTGATAGCCGTGGGTGTAACCGTGCGGCACTCGATCAAAATAGGTAGTGGACAACAACTTAGATGGATCATGGCGGCTGCAGGACTCCTACTTATAATCGCATTGAGCCTGTCAACCTGGGTTGCAGTCACTGTCGAGTTTGGCAGCATCTCCCAGATGAACGCATGGGTGATAGACAGCGGCCAACAAACTATTGTTAGGCGTTTCGAATCATCATATAGCATATTTATTATTTTTTTGGCCGCCGGAATATCCTTTCCAGCCAACTTCAATATGCTTGTTTCTGATTCCATCTCAGATCGGCAGGCGAGTAATATGTCGTGGGCATACCCATTGTTAATGCTTTTAGCCTGCATCCCTATTTTCCCATTATTGTGGAGCGGGCTATCACTACAATCTAGCTCAACGTTTCAAGAATATCTTTTTTCTCTACCACTGGCGCTTGAACAGCCTGTCATCGCTAGTCTCGGTGCAGCCAGTATCATTCTTTTGGCTCTAGCGCTCTGCTGTAGTTTAATCATCTTATCCACAAGGATGATTCTTAATAGTTTTGTATTGCCCAATAAAAAGCTGTCTGAACCAAAAAATTTAACGCAATGGATTGACCGCCGCTACTTTACAATTTCATTAGGACTGATGATATTTTGTATCGTACTAAGTTTTGTTGCCAAAACTAGAAGTATCACTGATCTTTATCTAGTAGGCTTCGCTGGATTAGCGCAACTAATGCCGGGAATGATCGCTGCGATCTACTTACCGAAAACCGGTAGACGAGGTTTCATCATAGGTCTCTGCGCAGGCATGTTTGTATGGCTCATTACACTTGCAGTACCGCTAATATTTGGTGATTGGTACTGGCAAGTGCCGTTCATTGAAAAACCATTACTGTTTGGAATGCAAGCTTGGGAAGTTTGGTCTATCGAGGCCTTAATACTAAATATTACTCTGTGTACCTTATTTTCTATTTTCGGCGAAATGAATGAGCAAGAGAAGAATTTCGCCACCATTTGTATGGCTGACAATGTCTACATCCCTATACGTGTTGAACTAAAACAAAAAAGCATTACTGAGATGAACGAGCAACTGCTTTTAGTGCTCGGCAAAGAAGCTAATACTGAAATTCAATCCGCCCTAAGTGCCTTAGGGTTTGATACCAATGAATCACGGCCCGGAGCCTTACGGAAGGTTAGAGATACCATTAATGCCTCTTTAAATCTACGTTTTGGGGTGCTTGCGGCCGATAGAATAATGCGCCAAGCACTCCCTTTACCCGCGTCCTCTGGCGCCCAACAAGAAGATATTTTTCTCCTCGAGTCAGTATTGGCAGTGCACGGAGATCAATTGACTGGTATCGCCAGCGAACTGAATAAGCTTCGCGTGCATCACCGTGAAATACTCGACAAGTTACCCATTGGCGTAATTGCTCTAGCCCAAAACGGAGAAATTCTAAAGTGGAATGCAGCTATATCCAACTATACCCAAATAGATGCCATTACTGCCTCAGGCAGTTCAGTCCTAGATCTACCTGACCCTTGGAGGTCAGAAATTACTGCATTTCTAGCCAGTGACGATATCAGCATAGATAACCTTCGATTGGAAATAAGTGGGAGTGTTCGTTGGTTCAGCTTTCAAAAATCGACACAAATGTCGATGGAAGAAATCAATGATAATATTATTCTCCTGGTCGAGGAGAAAACGCAATCTGTGATGTTAATCCAAAAATCAATCGACAATGAGCGTCTTGCATCGATGGGTCGACTCGCTGCAGGCGTTGCGCATGAAATAGGTAATCCAGTAACCGGAATAGCTTGTATTGCCCAAAACTTAGAACACGAAACGCATCCAGAACAAATTAGTGAATCCGCTCAACATATCCTTTCACAAACCGATCGGATTAAAAGGATCGTTGATTCATTGATTAATTTTTCACGCGGCGAGAAGCCTATCGGGAATCATTTTAAAAGAGTCAACCTAAAAAACGCATGTGAAGAAGCTATACATCTTTTAACGCTTGCTGAGTATGAATCAACACTTTCCTTCAGCTGCAATATAGCGCCAGACTTAGATATTTTGGGTGACTATCATCAACTTATCCAAGTCTTTTTAAACATACTCAGTAATAGCCGAGACGCTTCACCACCCAATAGTGCGATCACAATATTGGCAAATTCACTGGATAGAAAAATCCAAATTACAATAAATGACTCTGGAACAGGCATTGCAGAGAATCTTCAATCGCAATTATTCGAGCCCTTTGTCACATCTAAAGACCCTGGAAAAGGAACAGGATTGGGGCTATGGGTTGTATTCAACCTAGTGAAGAGCCTTGGTGCTGAAATTACTATTTCAAGTCCTGCGCAAAATAGTAGCTGCGGCACTACCGTTGCGCTAACCTTTGATAAATTGGAAGAGTAAGATGTATGGGCGAGGTAGTAAACTGCGTAGAAAATACATAAAAACCTAAATTATTTGAGCTTATCAAGCCGTGAACCCACCCAATAAAAGAATTTTAGTCGTCGAGGATGAAGAGATAATTCGTATATCTTTGGTCAAACTGCTCGAACGACATCAATATGAGACAGAACAAGCAGTGAGTGTTAAAGCAGCTTTAAATAACTTCAATCTTAATGAGTTTGATTTAATCATCAGCGACCTTAGACTTCCAGGAGGCTCCGGAGCAGAACTTATAGGCGCTGTAGGTAGCGTACCTGTCCTAATTATGACTAGTTTTGCAAGTTTAAGATCGGCCGTAGATATTATGCGAAGAGGTGCTGCTGATTACATGTCTAAACCATTCGATCATGAAGAATTGATGAGTTCGGTGAAACGAATCATAGATCATCAGTCCAGTAGAAAGGCGTTGACCAATACAAGTCAAGGACCCCTAGTAGGTAATAGTCCCGCAACAATTGGGATTTTAAATACCATTAGTAAGGTTGCACCCACTAGGGCTTCAGTCCTTATTTCAGGGGAAATCGGCAGCGGAAAGAATTCTGTTGCTAAGACAATCCATAATGCCAGCACTCTTAGCAATAGTGTTTTAGCGGTGATTAACTGTGCGACTGTGACTGCAGAGGACCTTGATCAATACCTTGATCTTGCGAACGAAAAAGATCAAGCGACAAGTATCTTTTTAAGAGACATATGCCAACTTCCGGTTACGTTAAGTAAGCATGCGTTAACATTGACCAAAAATACAAATATTCGATGTCTAGCGTCTACTACAAAAAATCTACATGACTTATGTAAAAAAGATCTATTTTGTGCCGATCTGTTACTGTCAATTGATGTTGTCAACATCTACGTTCCGCCCTTAAGAGAGCGACCATCAGATATCATTCAATTAACAGATTATTTTTTAACACAATTCAGCGATGAGCTAAACATCACCATCACGATATCCAAAGACGGCAGACAACTACTGAGTCAAAATAATTGGGCTGGCAATATTAGAGAATTAAAAAATACGCTTTATCAGGCTGCCATTTTAGTAGAAAAGGGAGAGTCTATATCGTCCTCAACCTTAAATATAAATAGTCAATCAACAAACTCTGTGAAAAAACCTCATCTTGCTTTGTCAGCCGCTACTGCGAGTGATAACGATGCCTTATCTTTAACAAGTTATTTCATCCAGTTCGTTTTAGACAATCAGGACACCATGAGTGAAACCGTGCTGGCAGAGAAATTAGGCATTAGCCGAAAAAGTCTTTGGCAGAGGCGCAATAAGCTTGGGATTAGCCGTAAAACGGATTAAATAACTCTTCCTCAATACTAAAACCCTATGAATTATTGTAAAAAACACACGAAATGCTTGAAGTCGATAGCTTTATAACTGAGAATGGTTATTCCATACGAAAAGTGTGGGTAATAATAATAACGAATAATAATAATAACGTTGGATTGCGATAGGGTTTGGTAGGCTTAGGTCTCAAAGCTCATTTAAAGGGGTTGTCTTTTGACAGCCCCTTTTGCTTTAAACTGGGTAAGCCAATAAATCCTTAACACACCAAGAATAGCCAAAACTAATAAGTCACACTGAAAGCCATATCCTCTGTTAAACTGGCGGTCAAATAAAAGCTATCGGTCAGTAATCAATGCTTAAGCGCATCATCAGTTTTTTTGACGATAAAACTAAATCATCAAGTCCATCAATTATAGATGGTGCCACCTATTCTCTAACCGCTGAGATGATTAGCAGAGATGCTAGAAAAGTCATCGAGACCCTCCAAAATGCTGGGTTTGATGCCTATATTGTCGGCGGTGCAGTGAGAGATTTACTGCTTGGGATTAAACCTAAAGATTTTGATGTGGCGACCAGCGCAGAACCTGCGGAAGTTAAAGCGTTATTTAGACGATCCAGAATTATAGGACGCAGATTCCAGATTGTTCACGTACAGTTCAGCCGCGAACTCATCGAAGTAACAACTTTTCGGTCAAACGACCAAACTAGCCCAGATAGCACAAATAAGAATATTGGTCTGAGACAGCAGAGTAAGACTGGAATGCTGACACGTGATAATGTTTTTGGCTCAATACATGAAGATGCCAGCCGGCGAGATCTTACGGTTAACGCTCTTTACTACAACCCTAGTGATAATAGTATCCATGACTTTACGAGTGGATTGGACGATATCAACAATCGAACGATTAGGATTATTGGAGACCCATCTACTCGTTACCGAGAGGATCCAGTGCGTCTTCTCCGAGTAGTGCGCTTTGCGGCTAAGCTCGGATTTGACATCGACCCGCGTACCGCCAAACCGATGAATAAGCTATCTGCGGATTTGGCCCAGGTATCGCCGCCTCGACTATTTGATGAGACACTAAAGTTATTTATGAGTGGGAAAGGAGCAGCTATTTACCTCTTGCTCCGAGAATACAAATTGTTCGACTACTTAGTTCCCCAAGCTAATCGTCTAGCCAATGACGGCAGTAATAATGCAAATAATTTGTTTAAGCAAGCTTTTATCAATACTGATCGTCGCATTAGTTCCAATCAAAGAGTTACTCCAGCCTTTATTTATGCAGCGTTACTCTGGCCCGCGGTAGAAAAATCAGCTGCCCATTTAAGGGAAAAAGGAAATTCAGCGAGCTATGCACTCAGCAAGGCATCCAGTGACGTTATTTCTAAGCAGGTCCATATAACGGCTATTCCCAAACGCTTCACAATTCCGATGCGTGAAATTTGGGATTTACAGCTGCAGTTACCTAGACGCGGCGGGCAGAGGGCGAAGCGCCTAGCCGAGAATCCGCGGTTTCGAGCAGGATACGATTTTATTTTGTTGCGTGAACAAGCCGGCGAAAACCTCGATGGTTTAGGTCAGTGGTGGACGACATATCAGGAGGTCAATCCTGAAGAGCAACAACAGATGGCTGATGAAGCGGGTAAAGCAGTCAAGAAAAAACGTCGTAGCCGAGGCCCAAGAAAGAAAAAAGTCGTCGAAGAATAATGACGATATCCTATGTTGGTCTTGGCAGTAACCTCTCTGGATCTATGACCGATCCGCGACAGCAACTAAATAAGGCGGTCCAAAGGCTCTCAGAGCACCCACGTATACATGGGATCATTCTCTCCTCGTTTTACAGTACCAGCCCTATAGGGCCCAAGGATCAACCTGACTATATTAATGCAGTGGCGCGATTACACACTGAGTTGTTGCCGCTTGAACTACTCGACTACCTGCAGGAAATTGAAGACGAGCATGACCGTAAACGCGAGGAACGATGGGGCGCTAGAACCCTTGACCTAGATATATTAACCTATGCAGATCTCCAAATAGCTACCGAACGGTTGACTATTCCACACGCTCGAATGGAAGACCGCGCATTTGTTCTGGTGCCACTATTAGAGTTAGATGCTGATTTTTTCATCGCACACGGCAAAAGCTCTGCCGAGTTGTTGGCAAACTGTGCAGATCAAGGTATCGTAAAGCTTTAGATCGTTAGAGAATAATATTGAGGTTATCCGTGGACGATAGTCGATTAGTGAATCTGGATTTAGAGCAGCAAGCTATATCTATCCCTAGCTTTATTGCCGTTGAAGGCCCTATCGGTGTCGGTAAAACGACGTTGGCTAAGCGTCTTGCGACCACATTTAACTATGATATTTTACTGGAAGAACCTGAAACTAACCCATTTCTTGAGCGTTTCTATAGGGATAGGCGGACCCATGCCTTACCCGTTCAATTACATTTCTTGTTTCAGCGAATGCAAAAACTACAAGCATTGCGACAGGGTGATATTTTTCAGCAGGTGCGCGTCTCAGACTTCTTGATCGATAAAGATCCATTATTCGCGAGAGTGACGCTGGAGGATGATGAATATCGACTCTATCAAACAGTTTATGACAATATTATTACTGATCTACCAAAGCCTGATCTAGTCATCTATTTGCAGGCTCCGACCACCACTTTGTATGAAAGACTTCAGCGCCGAGGCAACGCTATCGAAAAACCGGTTGAGGAATCTTATTTACAGCAACTGAATGATGCATATACGCAGTTTTTCTACCATTATGATGACACGCCACTGCTGATTGTAAATACCTCAGAGATAAATCTAGCCAATCAAGAGAATGAAAGCGATTACCAAAATTTAGTGCGCCACATACTGCAAACTCGCTCAGGTCGACACTACTACAACCCGTACCCAATGGACGAGAGAGCCAAAACGTCTTCCATGTCATACTAAAAAATTGGTACTTTGGGTCATTAAGTCAAGTTCGAGGTTATATCTTCACTATGAAAACAATTTCTATAAGCACATTAAATGCGATGAAAGAGAAAGGCGAAAAGTTCGCAGCGATCACCGCGTATGACTATACATTTTCACGCTTAATTGAAAATTCCAGTATCGAGGTTTCTTTGGTTGGCGACTCACTGGGCAATGTCATTCAGGGTCGTGATAGCACTATTCCGGTAACTGTTGATGAAATGGCTTACCACACAGCCGCTGTCAAACGAGGCAATAATCGCTCTCTGTTAGTAACTGATATGCCATTTATGTCTTATTCGACCGAAGTAAAAGCCCTTGATAATGCAGCTTTAATTATGCAAGCGGGGGCACAAATGGTAAAGCTAGAAGGTGGTGAGTGGCTGGCAGATACAGTTTTTTTACTCAGCGAGAGGGGTATCCCTGTGTGCGGGCATTTAGGGCTCACTCCTCAGTCAGTACATAAACTTGGAGGCTACAAAGTGCAAGGTAAGGAAGACGCAGAAGCTGACCAAATAATTAAAGAAGCATTGATTCTGGAAGAGGCAGGGGCTGACCTTATGGTTATAGAGTGCGTTCCCTCATCTCTCGGAGCATCTTTAAGCCGCGCACTGAGTATTCCTGTCATTGGTATTGGTGCCGGCGCAGATACTGACGGACAGGTATTGGTATTGCATGACATGCTAGGTATTTCGCAGCGGTTACCAAAATTCACCAAAAATTTCCTTTCCGGCAGAAATAGCATTCAAGAGGCTATTACTGTTTATGGTAACGATGTTAGAAGTGGTGCTTTTCCGTCATCAGAGCATTGCTTTAAATAACTCAAATAACTCAAATAAATTTTAATGAAAAGGATAGTAATTGTGACAGGCTCCACAACAATTTATGATTTCACCGTACCCACTAGTGATAACCAAGAAAAATCATTGGCTGACTACAAGGGCCATGTTGTACTTATCGTGAATACAGCAAGTCAATGTGGTTTTACACCACAATACGAAGGTTTGCAGGCACTGCACAACAAGTTTAGTGAACGTGGGCTTATCGTCGTGGCAATGCCCTGTAATCAATTCGGCGCACAGGAGCCAGGCAATAATGGGGCTATTCAAGAATTTTGCCAGCTGAACTATGGACTGAGCTTTCCAGTGATGGGGAAAATTGATGTCAATGGGGCTACCCAGCATCCCCTTTATAACTACCTTACTAAACAGGCGAAGGGTCTTATCACAGACAGCATTAAATGGAACTTTACCAAGTTTTTAATTAATCGTGAAGGGCAGGTAATAGAGCGTTTTGCACCGGTTACTAAGCCTGACGCAATTGCCAAGCACATTGAAAACCTCCTGTAGCTAATCTTTGTTACGTAGCCCAGAAAAATAGATGTTTGCCGCTTGATTGACCTTCGGCGAAAGGTATAAAGCGGAAATCATCGTGGGTATGGCCATCGTTGCATAGGTAGCTAGAATAAGTCCGTTAACAATATCCATTGAAACCACAGCTCCACCCATGAGCAACGCCAAATAGATCGGCGTATAGTAGTGTTGACGATGAGATCCAAGAAGAAACCCGGTGCATTTTGCGCCATAGAACCACATAGTAACCATGGTACTGAAACTCAACAAACCAACCATTATTAATAATAAGTAGATGCCAGTAGTCGGAAACACTTGCTGGATTGCTCGAGCGGTCATGGTCACGCCCTCCACACCCTCCGCACTTTGCCATACCCCAGTCAGCAAGATAATTAAGGCTGTGCAGGTACAAACAATTAAGGTATCTACCACTGGCCCGACCATCGCGACAATACCCTCCCTAATAGGCTCTTGCGTTTTAGCTGCACCATGTGCCATCGACTCGGTGCCAATTCCAGCCTCATTAGAAAAAGCGCCACGCCGTACGCCGATCAAAATTACTGCGCCTACAGAGCCTCCAGCTACCGCTTCTCCAGTAAAAGCATCGGTAACAATGAGTAGTAGGGTGGCAGGGATATCCGCAGCAAAGGTGTATAAAACCGTACCCGCCATATAAAGATATAGGAGCACCATTGAGGGGACTAACTTAACTGTGATCCGACCAATACGCTCAATGCGCCCAGCAACCACGAGCCACACCAGCATAGCTACCACTAAGCTAGACACTAGATCAAAGCCAAAATGGTTATCAGCCGTCGCTAGTCCAGCGGGAATTGCGACTACATCACGAAGTAGTTGAATAAATTGGTTAGCTTGAAAAAGTGGCAAAGCACCGATTGTACAAGCCAACGCGAAGACTACGGCTAAAGGATACCAGCGCTTGCCCATGCCCTCTGTAATGACATACATCGGACCGCCCTGAACCGTTCCATCCGCATCCTTCCCGCGGTACATGACCGCCAGCGACGCTGTGTAAAATTTGGTCGAAACACCAACAATGGCTGTAACCCACATCCAAAAAACTGCGCCAGGTCCACCCATACTTATGGCAATAGCAACACCGGCAATGTTACCTAAACCAAGGGTGCCTGAGAGTGCCGTGGCTAAAGCTTGAGAATGAGGAATATGACCAGGATCATTCGGGTCACTGTACTTACCGCGCAGTAAGTCAATCGCGTGACCAAAATATCGATAGGGCCGGAACCGTGAATACACCATAAAGAACATACCGCCGCCAACTAGCAAAATCACTAGCGGTGTACTCCACATTAGATCTGCCCATGCATTGAGAAAATCTTCTATTTGTTGCAAGGTTGGCATAGGGGTAATTTCAATTCCCTTTAAAAAATAGGTCTCGATTTATCTTTCGTCGCTAGATCGGTTTTACGTATAACACCAAGCTATGACCCACAACCTTGTAACCATTGTCTTTGGCGATTTGTGCTTGGATCTTTTGGATTTCAGCATCTTGGAACTCAACTACAGTACCAGTTTCTGTACATACCATATGATCATGTCCATCACCACGGTCTAATTCATAGACAGCAGGACCACTATCAAAGCTATGTCGGGTAATAAGTCCGGCTGCTTCGAACTGAGTAAGAACTCTGTATACAGTCGCTATACCTACATCTTCTTGAGCGTCGCGCAAAGCTTGATAGATATCTTCAGCGGTCATATGCCAGTCGGGCGTACTCTCAAGGATTTGCAGTATCTTGATCCGCGGTAAGGTGACCTTGAGACCGGCCTTTTTTAGCTCCTGATCTTTATGATTCATGATTTGCTCTTCTTTATTTTTGAGTATCCAGTTATTATCCATGTTCTCGACGCTAACTGGAACCCCACCATGCGAATAATTATTTTAAGCCTAGTTTTTTTATCACTTCTCTCCTCTGGTTGCTCTTGGATTAAGTTCCCAGGTGTCCACAAAATTGACATTCAGCAGGGTAATATTCTCGATCAAGAGATGGTCGATAAGTTACAAGTAGGCATGACCAAAGCTCAAGTGAAGTTCGTTTTAGGAACACCACTCATTGCCGATACGTTTAATCAAGACCGCTGGGATTATCCATTCCGACATCTCTCAGCGGCAGGTATTGAAACAAAAGAAGATGTTGTCGTATATTTCGATGATCAAGGTTTGCTGAAAGAACTGGTTGGTAATTACACTCTTAACGAAGCACAAAAAAATTAAACCATGCATTGATACGAGTCATTAATAAGGAATGTTAACCCCATGACTGAGGTAGAAGGCCTGCATCGCAGTATATCTCCAAATTCTTCTGTACCTCAGTGCCCCACTAAAGAAAAAGATCGTCTCGCTAATTTAGATATTATCCGTGGTATAGCTTTACTGGGGATCCTCATTATGAACATCCAGTCGTTCTCAATGATTGTCGCCGCATATGCCAATCCACTGAGCTTCGGTGACTTTTCCGGATCAAACCAAAGCGTTTATTATTTTTCCCACCTTTTTGCCGACCAGAAATTCATGTCCATCTTTGCGGCGCTCTTTGGCGTAGGGATTCTACTCATGGCATCTAGCCTAGACAAAAAAGGCTTCAACACGAAAAAACTACATTACCGCCGTATGATTATATTGGCGGTCTTCGGACTCATGCACTCGTATCTATTTTGGTATGGCGATATTTTATTTGCCTATGCCATAACCGGCATGGTGGTTTTTAGTATGCGGCATAAGTCACCCCGATTTTTACTGATTGGTGCATTCCTAGCACTACTGCTAAACGCTGTTATCTTTTATCTTCCTTCGGCAGCTCTACCCTATATGAATGAGACGGACCTACAGGAGTTAATGGCCGATTGGCTTCCTTCACAAGCGCTCATCGATGCAGAAGTTAGCGCAAATCAGGCAAGTTGGCTTGGCCAAATGGCTCATCGTCACACAATGGCCAATGAGATGTTGTTGAATGTAGCCGCCTATTTCTTGCGAATCTTAGGGTTAATGATGGTTGGTATGGCGCTGTTCAAAATAAATTTCTTTTCTAACCGCTTCAGTAATCGATCTCTACTACTGCAGGGTTTTGCATGCCTTGCTTTGGGCAGCATACTTATTGTTGGGCGTCTGAATAGTAATATTGCCGATGGATTTCCAATCGACAATATTTTTGCGCAGGAAAACTATTGGGGAAGTTTGCTATTGGCGTACTGCTACCTCTGTCTGCTGGTGCTTTTTTGCCGTCTTAATATTTTTCCTAACGCTAAACGTGGGCTAGCTAGTGTCGGCCGAATGGCTTTAACCAACTACCTATCACAGACATTGATCTGTACATTTGTTTTTTATGGGTGGGGACTTGGCAAATTTGGTGCCGTCGACCGAAAAGATCAATTACTTCTTGTTATGGTAATTTGGATGGTTCAGATACTATTTTCCACGACATGGATGAAGCGATTTAGGTTTGGACCGTTTGAGTGGCTGTGGCGATCTATGACCTATGGGGCTCGTCAACCACTAAGAAGATCTTAATGCGTTAATCTACAGCCTCGATTGCCGCTTCTTATTGGCCTCTTCCGCTCGGCGACGGCGAATTTCTTTTGGGTCTAAGGTTAACGGCCGATAAATTTCCACTCGATCGCCTTCCTGCAATTCATAAAGGTTTGCATCAGCAAGACCTTTGCTACCTAACACCTGAGAGAATATTCCCACCTTACTGATATCCAGTTCAGGGAGTTTTTGCCGCAAATCGGATAGATCGATAGCTTGGTTAGCAGTGGTGCCAGACACCACTTTAAGGGCTATCAGAAATTGCTTATCAGGCAACGCATATGCTACCTCGACATCAATCATCGCAGTCGCATCACCCACTGTTCTTACCGTAGACTTTGTCCGCTCTCTGGCAAAGTGAATCGACCAAATTATTAGCAACGCTAGCAAATAAATTAGATACAGCAAAACTTAAGCTTCTGCTGCTAAAATCAAATTCCATATCTAGCTCTACCTTACAGGCTTTTTCAGTCAACGCCGTAAACACCCAATCGCCGCGAAAGGTCTTAAAAGGCCCATCTTCCAGTGTCATCTTTATCTCCGAGGGAGACGTTAAGTGATTGCGTGTCATTAGGCTCAGACTCACTCCAGCCTTTTTCAAATCAAGGCGCGCTAGCATTGTCAAATCAGTATGTTCGAACACTTCTACGCCGTAGCATCCATCCATAAAAAAAGGATAGTTAGAGACATCATTGACCAAATCATACATCGCTTGGGCAGAATGCATAACAAGTGCAGAACGCTTTATGTCAGTCAAAATTCATTACCTATCATGCAAAAAATTTATCATATACGCCCATTATAAACACGAGCGCAATCGCGAAGGGTGCAATGTACTTAATCGTCACTTGCCATACCTGCAT